>JBAWCJ010000031.1:0-3625 GCA_049590215.1 Candidatus Sulfotelmatobacter sp.
ATCGGTGAACTCGTAAGGCAGAACGTCGGCATCTGCCATTCGCATGACCGCGGTACCGATGGTTTGCGAGAGCGCGACGCCGTAAGCGAAATCCGTATCGGAGAAATGTGTGTACCAATAGAAGTCATCGTAAATGGAATGGTAGATCCCGGCGTCGTCTTCACCTCCGTACCCAAGGTTGAGAGACGCGACGCCAAGGTGGTCGACAAACGCTGTGTAATCGGTACCGGACCCGAGAGCATTCATGCGCAAGTCAGCCCTCTGGCGCAACTCTTTGCGTTCCTCGTCAGACTTGGCTTGGGTAATGTCCACCAGCCGGTTGCGCTCGAAGACGGAAAGCTTGCTCTCCGGGTCTTCGATGCTGCGAGCCACGTTATTCATGAAGTGCTCCAGCGAATGTGAGCCTTCCATGAACAGATAGCCGCGGTCGTTGCTGTCGGAGTTGATGTAGACAGCGGCGTGCTCCTGCAATTCGCGCCCGTGGGTTTCGGCCCAGGCAGTCGAACCCAGCAGCATCGGTTCTTCGCCGTCCCATGCACAGTAGATGATGGTGCGCTTCGGCTTCCAGCCCTGCTTTAGCAATTCGCCAAACGACCGGGCTTCTTCGAGCAAAGCGACCTGGGCTGAGATGGGGTCCTCGGCGCCGTTCACCCATCCGTCGTGATGATTGCCGCGCACCACCCATTCATCGCCCTCCGTCGAGCCGGGGATGCGGGCGATGACATCGTTCACGTCCTTCACGTCCCAGTTCGCGTCGACCACCAAATGGACCTTCGCCGCGCCGGGACCGACGTGATAAGGAATCGGCAGAGCCCCGCGCCATTCTTCGGGCGCAAGCGGGCCGGTGAGAGCGGCCAGCAGCGGCTGAGCGTCTCCGTAAGAGATGGGCAGAGTTGGAATCTTTGTAATGCTGGGAGCGTTACTGGCAGTCATGCGCGGCGCGTTGGGATCACCTCGATCCGGAGTGAGCGGATCACCCGGATAAGAAGACGCAAAATCCATCACGCTGCCGCGCTGCACACCTTGATCGGGGCGCATCGGGCCCTTAGGAAAAACGTCGCCATAAAAATAGCCGTCGTCTTTGGGGTCAGAGTAGATCAGGCAGCCCACGGCGCCATGCTCTGCGGCGATCTTGGGCTTGATGCCGCGCCACGAGTTGCCGTAGCGCGCGATGACGATAGCGCCCTCCACCGAAACGCCGAGGCGCTGCAGGCGGTCGTAGTCTTCGGGCAAGCCATAATTTACATACACCAGAGGCGCGGTCACATCCCCATCGCGGGAGTATGCGTTGTAAGTGGGGAGCTGTTCGTCCTGCTGACCGGAAGTTGGATCCTCGGCTAACACCGGTTCCTGCAATTTAGCAACGTAGCGCGTGGGCGCAACCAACTCCACCAGGCGGCGCTTGGGCGTGGGGAAAAGCACTTTGAAGCTTTCGATGTGAGCATCGAGACCCCACTCTTTGAACTTCGAGAGGATCCACTCGGCGTTCTGCTTGTCGTAGGCGGACCCCACATTGTGCGGGCGCGCGCTCAGCAATTGCATATAGTCGCGTTCCTTTTGGGCGTTGGGAAGGGCGCGGAATTTGCTTTCCCACTCTTGCTCGGTACGCGCGCTTTGCTTTGAAAATCCGTCGAGCGTGGCGTCTTGATTCGGCTCGGGAGAATCTGCCAGAGCTGGATGCAGAAACAAGCTCAGAAACAAGCCGCTGATGAGGACTGCAAGGATCGAGCGCCGCATAGGCCTCCTGAGATTCACGACCAACGAGTATGCCACGGAAGGGCATCTTTTTGAGCAGCCCCAAAAACTTTGTGTTGGTGGGAGCTTGTAGAAGTAGCCCAGGTCGTTTCCCACCTTTTTTTCTCTCCGCTCCTCTGTTAGGCTGTTCGCCGTTTCATGGGAGGCAATGCGATGAGACTCTGCGGCCCGAGATTGTTGGCTGTTGTCCTTTTTCTCTCGATTCCGAGCAGGTTCGTTTATGCCCAGCAATCAGCACCCGCCCCGAAGCGCGTCGCCATTCGAGCCGGACGCCTGATCGATTGCAAAAGCGACGCCCCGATTTCAAACGCCCTGATCCTGATCGAAGGTGACAAAATCGTCAGCGTCACCCCTGGTGGCTCTACACCCCCGGGTGTCGAACTGATCGATCTCTCGAAGGCCACAGTTCTCCCGGGCTTCGTCGATGCCCACACTCACGTTTTGCTGCAGGGGGATATAACTGCGGAAGACTACGATAAGCAACTCCTCAAGCAGTCCATTCCGTATCGCGCCATACTGGCGGCGCGCAATGCACAGATCGCACTCTCCCATGGCTTCACCGTGCTGCGCGACCTCGAAACCGAAGGCGCAATGTATGCCGATGTTGATCTCAAGCAGGCCATTGCCAACGGTGAAATCGTCGGCCCGCACATGCAAGTGGCCACCCGGGCTATGGCTCCCACCGGCATGTACCCGCTGCTGGGCTATTCCTGGGAGCTCCATGTGCCTACGGGCGTGCAGTATGTCGATGGCGTGGAAGAAGCCGTTAAAGCGGTGCGTGAACAGGCGATGTTCGGCGCGGATTGGATCAAGTATTACTCCGATCATGGCTACTTCTACGGTCCAGATGGCGTGCTGCACAGCCACGTCAATTTCACTGACGCGGAGGCCAAGGCTATCGTCGATGAAGCGCATCGCATCGGAAAGAAAGTCGCCGCGCACGCCATTGGTAACGATGGCATCGCTGCCGCCCTGAGAGCTGGCGTCGATACGATCGAGCATGGCGACGGGCTCAGCGCTCCGCAGATGGAAGAAATGGCGCGACGCGGCATCTACTGGGTTCCCACCATCGCCGTGGGCGCATATGTCGCTTCAGGGCGCCAGGGCAACTGGCCGAAGATGGTGGAAACCGAAAAGGCGGCGTTTCAATTGGCTCTGAAAAAAGGAGTGAAGATTGTCCTCGGTACCGACGCCGGCGGTTTCGACTGGAGAGACTTGAACGAAGCGAAAGAATTCGAATACTACGTCGACTACGGCATGACGCCGCAGCAGGCGATTCGAACCGCAACCACCACCGCCGCCGAACTTCTCGGCTGGTCCGACAAGATGGGGACTATAGAAGCCGGAAAGTGGGCCGATTTGGTCGCGGTCTCCGGCGACCCGCTGAAGGACATCACCGAACTCGAGCGCGTCAAATTCGTGATGAAGTCCGGGAGCGTCTTCAAGAATGAACTTAAGTGACCGCTAATCCCAGCCCGATCAGGAATGGGAATCGCGGAGACTGTCTTCCGGGGAAGCGCACAAAACTTTACAGCGCCAGCCTGTGCAGAGCGGTATGATCCGAACAAGACGCCGCTGAACGTCTGCACGGTGCTATGAGGATCTCTGGTCTTCGCCTTTTAGGACTTGTGGTGCTCAAGGAGAAGCTGCGTCCTGGGTTTGTGTTCCAGTTCCTCTTCTTGCTCCACGTTGTAGTCTTCCATTCGCATTCCTTGCGAGCACAGGCCGTTGCGCCAGCTGCCGCACCTGCTGTCGCAACGCGAGCCATTCACGGCATAGTGAAATCGGGGAATATGCCGATTCCCGGTGCTGGAGTTTCCGCAGAGAATGCCGCCACCAAGGAACAACTCAACACATGGACGGATGTCGA
>JBAWCJ010000032.1:0-17150 GCA_049590215.1 Candidatus Sulfotelmatobacter sp.
GCGCGACCGGCTGGCAAATCCAGCCATTCGGCGGGAAGAAGGATCCGGAGTTGATGGGCGAGGACGACATGCGCGACCTGCTGCTCGACGCCGACTTCGACGGACCTCTGGTCGATTACAAAGAAAAGGGCAGCACGGTGGAGTATCTGGGACACGACGTGGTCGATGGAGACGATGCGCTGAGGCTGAAGATCACGCTGAAGAACGGCGACATTATTTATGACTACCTTGACCCGGATACTTTTATCGAGATCCGCAGGGAAATCCAGCAATTTATCCGGGGCTCGGTGCGCGATCGCGTGGTGGGCCTGGGATCGTATAAGCCGGTGAACGGAGTGATGTATCCCTTTTCGATCTCGCAAGGTCCCAAGAATAATCCGGACGCGCAAACTACCACGATACAGAAGATGGAAGCGAACGTGACCATCGATCCGGCGGACTTCATGCTTCCCGCTTCCTTGAAGACTGAGGAAAAGAAGTCAGGGCTGGTCGGCATTCACTGATCTCTCGCATTAGCGATTCGCTGGGATGAAGACGGCGACGAAAATCATCTGCATGGAAAAAGGACTCGTAAACATGAAAGCATCCGCTAGGAATTCTTGGGGAGTGATCGTAATTGTATCGATCGCGTCGCTGTTCGCATCTTTGCCCGCTGCCGCGCAAGCGGCGTACCGCTTCGATGCGGCGACGGTTTCAGGATTGCCGGCGCGAAACATCGGCTCGGCGACCATGAGCGGACGCATTGCCGCGGTCGACGCGGTAGAGGAGGACGGCCGCATCACCGTATTCGTGGGCGCGGCCAGCGGTGGAGTCTGGAAGTCGGTGAACGGTGGCACCACCTACAAGCCGGTGTTCGACCGGGAAGATGTGCAGTCGATTGGAGCGGTCGCGATCGATCCTTCGAACTCGAAAATTGTGTGGGTCGGTACCGGCGAGGCCTGGACGCGAAACAGCGTATCGGTGGGAGATGGCGTGTACAAGTCGAGCGACGGTGGCGAGAACTGGACCAACGTTGGCTTGAAAGACAGCGAGCACATCGCGAAGATTCTGGTGAATCCGAGCGACAGCAACGACGTGCTGGCCTGCGCCACCGGGCACTTGTGGGACGATAACGACGAGCGCGGAGTCTTTCAGACGACCGACGGCGGCAAGACGTGGAATAAGGTTCTGGCGGGCGTAAATGGTTCGAGCGGCTGCGCCATGATCGCGCGCAGTACGCAGGAACCGAAGACAGTCTACGCAGCGATGTGGGATTTCCGGCGGCAGGGCTGGACCTTTCGCTCGGGAGGCCCGGGTAGCGGGTTGTTTAAATCCATTGACGGTGGGGCGCACTGGAATGAAGTCAGCACTAACACGGGTCTGCCGCCGAAACCCTGGGGCCGCGTTGCCGTGCAGGTGGCGCCGTCGAAGCCACAGGTGGTGTATGCCAATGTTGAAGCGGAAAAAGGAAGAGGACTCTACCGCTCTGACGACAGCGGCGCGTCCTGGACCAAGCTGGATGCCAGCAACTATATGGTGTGGCGTCCATTTTATTTTGGGAACCTGATTGTCGATCCCAAGAACGAAAACAAGATCTTCAAACCTGATCTTATTCTGCTGCTCAGCAATGATGGCGGAAAAACTTTCAACGTGGTTTCGAGTGCGGCGCATGGCGACTTTCACGACGTGTGGATCAACCCGAAGAATCCGAACATCGTAATTGCCGGCGATGATGGCGGATTGTGGCGCAGCGAAGATGGCGGCAACCGCTGGAAGCACCAGCTCAACCTGCCGGTTTCGCAGTTCTATCATGTAAGCACCGACAATTCAGATCCGTATCATGTCTACGGCGGCCTGCAGGACAACAGTTCGTGGGTGGGCGATTCGTCTTATCCGGGCGGTATCGCCAACTCGCAGTGGGAGAACATGTTCGGCGGCGACGGCTTCTGGATGTTCGAAGATACATCCGATCCCGACTACATCTACGCCGAGGCACAGGGCGGCGAAATCGGGCGGGTGAATCGCTATACGCATGAGACTCGCGATATCCATCCCTTGCCGAACTATGGCGAGAAGAAGCTACGCTTCAACTGGAACACACCGATTCATATGAGTCCCAATGAGAAGGGGACGATTTATATCGGAGCGCAGTACCTGTTCCGCTCGCGCGATCATGGGCAATCCTGGGACCGCATTTCTCCGGACCTGACGACGAATGATCCGGAGAAGCAGAAGCAGGAGGAATCGGGCGGAGTGACCATCGACAACTCGTCGGCGGAAATGTACACCACGATCTATTCGATTTCGGAGTCGCCGAAGAATGGCCAGGTCATCTGGGTCGGCACCGACGACGGAAATGTGCAGGTCACACGCGACGGGGCGAAGACCTGGACGGATGTGGTGGGGAACGTCAGCGGGTTGGGAAAAAATTCGTGGGTGACGACCATCGAAGCCAGCCGCTTCGACGAAGCTACCGCGTATGCCACCTTCGACCGGCACACGTTCGGCGATATGAAACCGTACGTTTATAGGACCACTGATTACGGTCAAACATGGACCCAGCTTCCAGCACAGGAAAGCGGCGTGCGCGGCTTTGCCCACGTGATCAAAGAGGACACGGTTAACCGCAATGTTCTTTTTCTCGGCACGGAGTTCGGGCTGTGGATTTCAGTAGACGGCGGGCAGCGCTGGGCGCAATACAAAGGCACGGACTTCCCGGCGGTGCCCGTGGACGACATTGTGGTGCAGGCGCGGGAATCTGACTTGGTGCTGGCCACGCACGGGCGAGGAATCTGGATTGTGGACGATATTTCGCCACTGCGCTTGCTCACGCCAGACGTGATGTCGAAGGAAGCGACGCTGCTTCCGGGGCGGCCGTCGATTCAGTATTTTGATGTGTTCGGAGGGTGGCCGGAGGGCGACGAAAGCTTCCACGGGCGCAGCCGGCCCGGAGACGCGCAGATCACTTATTACCAGAAAGGCCGGCACATTTTCGGGGATTTGAAGATTGAGATTTTCGATCAGGACGGCAAGCTGGTCGACACGGTAGCCGGCAGCAAGCATCGGGGATTGAATCGCGCTAGCTGGGGAATGCGGGTAAGGCCGCCGGCGGTTGCCCCGGCGGCGTCGGCACTGTTTGAAGCTGCGCAAGGACCGCGAGTTCTGCCGGGCACCTACACGGTGAAGCTGACTAAGGGGGATCAAACCTACACGGAGCCGCTGAATGTTGCGATTGATCCACGGGCCAAATACTCGCTGGAAGAGCGCAAAGCGCAGTTCGATCTTTCGATGAAGGTCTACAAAGAACTCGAGCACATGACCTACGGCGTGGAAGCGATTGAAGGAGTGCGCGACGGAGCCAACGCGCGCGCGGCCAAGGTGGCGGAGAAAGATCCGCTGCGCAAGCAACTGCAGAGTCTCGCCGCGGAGTGTGACGCGCTGCGCTCGAAGATTGTAGCCACCAAGGAAGGTGGAATGATTACCGGCGAAGAGCGCATCCGCGAACTGCTAGGACAACTGTACGGCGCGGTGACCGGATATGACGGCAAGCCCACCGATTACCAGGTGGCGCGCACAGAGTCGTTGGGTCATGAACTGCAAGACGTGATCGACGACTTCCAGAAACTGACGCAAAAAGAACTGACAGGCATCAACGCGGGCCTGAAAAAGAAGAAGCTGGAAGCGATCACTGTGTTGGCCGAGGCAGATTGGCAGAAAAAGCAGGCAACGTCAGCGGCCGCTGCGGGCGCAGGAATGCGGGCGGCTGAGGGTCAGATGCGGGAGATGGATTAGCGCGGTTGGCTACGCCAATTCCAGTTCAATCTTCTTCGAAGTTGGATCCAGCTTCGTGATTCGAAACTTGCGAATCTGTCCGGCGCGGACTGGTTCCGGCTTGGCTTCGCCTAGGCGCGCTCCACCCTTCCAGCGCGCCTGCAGCATGGAGCCGAGCGAAGACAAATCCGGTTTCGAGCTGACGTTTGAACTGACGGAAGATGATGCATCCGGGTTGCCGTGCGTGCTTTTTTCAGCGCCGGTGTCTGCCGCATCCATGCGGCACCGGCCCTGAATACCCTCGCCCAGTTCCACGCGCGCATGGCCGTCCGCAACCTCAACCATGCGCCCAGTGACCACATCGCCTTCCTTATGTTCGGCGATGTATTCATCCAGTCCGCTGGCGACCAACTGCTTCATGCTCAGCCGCAACTGCCGCTTCTTAGTGTCGACTGCGAGCACCTGAGCCTTGACCAGCTGACCAACCTTCAACATTTCCTGGGGATGGTTAATGCGCTTGTCAGCGCTCATCTCGCTGATGTGAATCATGCCCTCGACGCCTTCGGAAAGCTGAACGAACGCGCCAAACTTGGTGATGCTGACGACTGGACCCTCGATCACCGAGCCCGCTGCGAAGCGCTGCGCCACCTCAGCCCACGGATCTCCCAGCGCCTGCTTCAGACCCAGAGAGATGCGGCGCTCACCGGCATTCACGCCGAGAATCACCGCGTCAACAATCTCTCCCGGCTTCACTAATGTACTGGCGCTTCGCAACTTCTTTCCCCAAGACATCTCCGAAACGTGGATTAATCCTTCAATCCCCGGATCGAGTTCCACGAAAGCTCCGAACTCGACCACGCGCGTAACCGCGCCGCGTACGCGTTCCCCGACCTTATATTTTCCCGCTCCCGCGTCCCAAGGATGCGCTTGCAGTTGCTTCAGACCCACGGAAATTCTGCGCTTGCCGGAATCATTCGTGATCTTGAGCACCTTGGCTTCGACCTGCTGCCCTATCGAAAGCACGTCCGCCGGTTTCGCGACGCGGCTCCAGGCCAGATCGCTTACATGCAACAAGGCGTCCACGCCGCCCAGATCGATGAAGGCGCCATAATCCGTGATGGTGCGAACCGTGCCGCTCACGGTATCGCCTTCCTTCATCTCCGAATAGCGGCGCCCTTTCACCGAGCGCTCTTCCTCTTCAGCAACGGCCCGGCGGTCGACTACGACGTCTTCCTCCGTCACGTCGAGCTTGATAATGCGGCAGAGGATCTCCTGCTCCACCAGCTTCTCCATTTCAGCGGCATCGTGCGCTCCGCTGCGCGAGGCCGGCATGAAGGCCCGCACTCCCACATCCACGCTGAGCCCGCCTTTGATCACGCCGGTAACCGTGCCCACGATGGTTGCCTTATCAGCGAAAGCTTTCTCCAACGCCGACCAGTCCTTCGGCCGCTCAACTTTCGCGCGGGTGAGCTGGTAGTAGCCCTCCGGATCGCGGCCTTTCACGGAGACCGGCAGCTTGTCACCCGCCTTCAGCATTTCCCCTGCGTCCTGCAAAGCCGCCAGCGGCAGAATGCCTTCGCTCTTGAATCCGATATCGAGAAACACAGAGTCCGCGGTGACAACAATAACGGTGCCCACGAGTTGCTTCCCGCCGTCTCCACTCTTGCGCGAATGGCTCTTGTCGTACTGCGAAAGGAGGTCACCAAACGACTCGCCAGTTTCGGCAGTCGATTCAGCAGTGAGTTGGGATTCTGGAACGCCAGGGTTGGGCATGATCAGGTCGGGAAGCCGTCAAGAAAATGGTAGGCACGAGGAGACTCGAACTCCTGACCTCTACCGTGTCAAGGTAGCGCTCTAACCAACTGAGCTACGCGCCTACAACAATTTAGGATTTTACCACGGGAACCGCGGAACAACCCCGCTTGTGACCCTGAACTGCACTTGCGCTGTGACAACATCGGAGTGTGAGCCGAACTCGAGCGGCGCGGCAAGATGAGTTAGAAGCAACGAGGACAAGGCTGATCTCGCCCCGTTCCCCTGCCCTGAAACTACTCGCGCTTCGGTGCGGTGTCGGCGTTCTTTCCGGCATTCTCGTGCTCATCGTTATGACCGAAATCCAAACCAAAATGTGGTTCTGATTCCGTCCCCGTGATTCGAATCGGGACCTCCGTGCCGGCTCCGTTCTTGCTGAAGAACGGATCGACCGGCTTCAGGAGAATAGATTTCCATCCGGTGGTCATTTGGGAAACCTTCGCATCAAGGCGCGCTGTTCCACGAAAGTCGAACGTTTGTCCATCCAGACTGTAATCACCGGTCATATCGACGTGTGTTCCCGGGACAAGAAAATGAAGCTGGGAAAAGGACAGCACCCCATCTTTCAGTGTGAACGCGCCTCGCAAGTCGACAGGCACATCTTCATCAGGGTGCTCCTGCGCTTCTTTGGGTTTCCCTTGGCTGCGCAGGCTCAGCGAGTCGAGCCTCGCCTGCACTTTCTGGTTGGCGAAGTGCGCGCGCATTACATGAAACGAACCGGCCAGCTTAAGTCGGTCGGCCACGCTCGCATCGCCGGGAGTAAGGCTCAGTTGCGTGTTCATTTCAAGCGGACCGTTCATGATCGGCGGATCGGTACGCACGCCCAGCCGGAGCAAGTCTTCAATCTGCGCGTGATCGAGGATGACATCAAGTTCGATATCGTGGCCCTTGGGCGTGATCACGCGGACCACGGAGCCGTTGGCGGTGAGCGCAGTATGAAGGAATGTTGCATTCACCGGCCGGAGATAGGTGTCGCCGCTGGTGCCGTCAACAACGGCGTGGAACTCGGTGTGCAGCGGCACCGCATGTCCGCTGGTCGCAATTCGAAAGTCGGGCGTTTCGGTTTGTCCGTGCACGACAATGTTGCCGAGAGTTCCAGAGTACTCGCCGGTGGAGGAGAGCGTGCCTCCAATACCTTTGATCGTGCTCAGATCGGCGTTCGTAAAGGAATAGTCCCCCTGAACCGGCGTGTCTCGAGGACTGTCCTGTTGCCATGGCCCGAACAGGCCGGTGGATTGAATGTCTCCCACTGGCTTTGGGTTGACCAGGGTTGCATCAAACTGCATGGGTTGGCCGGGACCAATGTCCTTCATTCTCAAGTTGCCGATGGCAAATTCCAACGGCGGTTTTCCCGGCTTCGATGTATTGATCAGCAGCTTTGTATCCTCGCAAACGAACCGATCGACGAAAATGCTGATCTTCCGCGTTTTCGAACCCATGTTCGTCATTTCCCGGCGTTCTCCCTTGGGCGGGATGTTTAGCTCCAGCCCTTTTACGAATACCGTGTCTACGTGCGTCGGTGAACGAAACAGGTTCAGCAAGGAAGTTCGAAAGCGGAATTCCTGAACTCCGATCAGGGCCTGCACTCCGGGTTCGTAAGGATTGGGATCCGTTGTGCCGAAAATCTTCAAGCCATTCCCGGAGACCTCAATTCCATTGAGCACCGAAACCTGAAGGTTCGCCAGTTCCACATTGCTGTTGAAACGATTCGATAAAGTCTCAATAACCCGGGCTCGAAGGATCGGTTGAGCTCGAGCGATGACCATTCGCGCGGCTACTGCCATGCCGACTAACAACACGAGAGCAATTATCCCGATCCATTTCCACGGCGCTGCGCGGGTGGTTTTCATTGGAGTTTGTTGGGCAGAAACTTGCCCAATCTTCTTTTCAACATTAGATTGAGGATCCACGACAATAGTCTATACATTGGTTCCTTTAGGCGCAGAGGCAGCGCGGTGAACCGCGATTGCCAGTTGCAAAATTTTGCCTCGGGCATTGACAATCGTTCCATGCCGAAACGGTCCCAGCGAGTCGATGCAGGTTCGGCGGCCCAGACGCCCGCCCGGGCTCCTTTTTCGTCTGGAGCCATGGTGGTCGTAACTCTGGGTAATCCCCGGGACAAATTCTGGGGCATGATTCTGGCCCTGGCTCCGGAAGGGCTCAGCATGACTGGGATCGAGCTGGCTTCTTTCGAAGATTTCGTTGTGATGGTGAAAGAGGGCGAATCGTTCAGCCCGGCGGTTGTGTTCTTCCCCATGCACCGGATCGAACGCATCGAACTCGACCTTCCCGACGGAAATTTGCCTTCTCTTTCGCAGCGCTTCTCGACCAAGACCGGACTCGACCCAGCCACGCTGCTAGGCGGCCCTAAAGCGGGCGGCGCAGATCAGCGAAGACGGTCTTCGGGTTCCGCTGCCCGTCCGACTGAGGATCGCGCGGCTGGGGACGGTGCGAATGAGGACCAGGCATGAAGCTGTCGCAAATCTTCACCGCTCCGAATCAGCTCACGCTGCTGCGGATGGTTTTTGTTCCGTTCATCGTGATCGAACTCGTCGACGGCCGCTATTTCTGGGCTTTGGTTCTCTTCGTGATTGCCGGATTCAGCGATGGCCTGGATGGGTTGCTGGCTCGCAAGCTGCACCAGCAGACTCTGCTCGGGCAGTATCTCGATCCTATCGCCGACAAGTTGCTGTTGAGCACAATGTTTCTCGTGCTCTCTATCCTTCACAAGATTCCGTGGAAGTTCACCGTGCTGGTGTTCAGCCGCGATACTTCCATCCTTGCCGCCAGTGCTGTTCTGTTTGCCATCGCCGGGCTGCGCAATTTCCGCCCGAGTATCTTCGGGAAGGCGAACACTTTCTCGCAGATCGCAGCGGTGTTTTTCGTGCTGCTGTCTTGCATCCGGCCGGGACGCTGGATCTCAATTACTCGCATCGTCTTCTTGCGCGCCACGTTTGCCTTTACGATTATCTCCGCTCTGCATTATGTTCTCCTCGTGCAACAGCGGCTTCGAGCCAGTACTCACGCCCTGCCGGCGCATACTCCCGCCGATATTTCCGCTAGTTGACCCTCTTTCTGGCGTACCCCTAGAATTGAGGGTTCGTGTCTGAACGCGACCGTCGCCTATGGCCTTTCGCCTTTACAACACCATGTCCTCGCAGGTCGAGGAATTCCATTCGCTCCGCGACAAAGAAGTTCGGATGTATGCTTGCGGCCCGACCGTCTATGATTACGGCCACATTGGCAACTTCCGAACCTTCATTGCGGTCGACCTGCTGCAGCGATTCTTGCGCCAGTCAGGCTACAAAGTGCGCTATGTGATGAATATCACGGACCTCGATGACAAGATCATCCGCAACGCAGCGCGCGACGGAGTGAGCGTCCAGCAATACACTGCGAAATACGAGAAAGCGTTTCTGGAAGACGCCGCCATGATCGGCATCGAGCAGCCGATGCTGGTGCGCGCCACCGAACACATCCCTGAGATGGCAGAGTTCGTGGCCAGGCTGGTCGAGCGAGGGATCGCCTACCGGACCGACGATGGATCGTATTACTTTCGCATCGCGAAGTTTCCGCGCTACGGAAAGCTCTCGAAGAAAGATTTCAGCGGGATGCTCGACGGAGCCCGCGTCGATGTGGACGAATATGACAAAGACAGCGCGCGCGATTTCGCGGTGTGGAAGGCACCCAAGCCGGGTGAAGCTTCCTGGGAGAGTTCGATTGGCCCGGGGCGCCCCGGCTGGCACCTGGAGTGCTCCGTCATGTCGATGGAGGAACTCGGCGAAAGCTTCGATCTGCACGCCGGCGGGGAAGACCTGGTCTTCCCGCATCATGAGAACGAGATTGCGCAATCGGAATCACTCACCGGAAAGACGTTTGCCCGTTTCTGGTTCCACGTGCGCTTTTTGCTGGTCGAAGGCGAGAAGATGTCGAAGAGCCTGGGAAACTTCTACACCCTGCGCGATCTTGTGTTGAAAGGTCACAAACCATCGTCGATCCGATACTTGCTCGCGTCGGTTCCGTATCGTAACCAGTTGAATTTTACATTTGACGGGCTGAAGCAGGCTGCGGTTTCCGTGGAACGCCTGCGCAATTTCCGCCAGCGTTTGGCTGCAGGAAATTTTCCTCCCGGCTCCAATTCCGAAATGCAAACGCTCGCCACTGACACTATCAACCGCATGCGAGCCGCGCTCGACGACGATCTCAATACTGCGCAGGCGCAGGCCGCGATCTTCGAAATGGTGCGTAGCGCCAATTCCGCGTTAGACGCGGGTGCAATGAAGAATGGCGATGCAGAGCCGCTGCTCGCTGCGTTGCAGAAGTTTGATGAGATTTTCGCCGTTGTCAAAGATGACGATGGACCGAAGATGAAGCAGGTGTTCGATTGGGCTCTGACTGAAGGCCGCGAGAAAGATATCAGCCCTGAGCTGAGGGAGGCTGTGCAATCCGGTAAATTCTCAGACGCCGACATCGAAAAGAAAATTGCCGAGATGGAGCAGGCCCGCCGAGCCCGTAATTTTAAGGCGTCCGACGCCTTGCGCGCGGAGTTAACCGCTGCGGGCATCGTTATCGAGAATACGAAAGATGGCGTGCGCTGGCACAGGAAGTAAGGGGGCGGATTTGTAATTTGGTAATGTCGTAATCTGGTAATTTGTAAGCTCGTCGAAGCTTGGCTAGTGTTTTGGATTTTCACATTATCAATCTATAAAATTGCTATGAAATCCCTCGACGAATATCTCCGCGATGCCGAGCAAGCACATGGGCATCTCTGCGCTGGGCAAGTCCTCGGCGTGCGCTTGGCCATGCTGGGTCTCGAGAAACTCGGCATCGAAGATCCGCGCGGCAATAGGGAAGACCGAAAGCGGCTCGTCACTTTCGTCGAGATCGACCGCTGCGCTACTGATGCCGTGGCCGTAGTCACTGGCTGCCGGCTGGGCAAACGCGCGCTGAAGTTTCGCGACTGGGGAAAAGTCGCGGCGACTTTTGTCGACGTCAGCACCGGCAAAGCAATCCGCATCGCCGCCAGGGAATCTTCCAAGACTCTCGCTCGCCATATGCATCCTGAGATCGCCGACAAGAATCAGCAGCAGATGCTGGCCTACCGCGAAATCACGGATGACGACCTGTTCACGACACAATGGGTCAAGGTGGATTTACCGCCGGAAGAGTTCCCAGGATACAAAGGCGAGCGTGTGGTTTGTGAAGCGTGCGGGGAAGGCATCAACTTCCGCAGAGAAGTCCGGACCAAAAATAGAGATAAAGAGAAGGTGCTTTGCCGCGCCTGCGCCGGGGAAAGTTACTACGAGCCAATCTAGGCGGCCTGTTCGTAGGCTTGAGCCACGCGCAGGATCGTCGCTTCGTGAAAATGTTTTCCAAGGATCTGCAGGCCGATCGGCAGCTTCTCTTTCGTTTCGCCGCATGGAATTGAAATCCCCGGAATCCCCGCCAAATCTGCCGTCACCGTGTAGATGTCAGCCAGATACATGGCCAGAGGATCATTCGACTTCTCCCCCAGTCGAAATGCCGCAGTCGGACTTGTTGGTGTAACGATGGCATCCACTTTGCGGAAGGCTTCTTCGAAATCGTGCGTCAATAGTGTGCGCACTTTCTGCGCTTTCAGATAATACGCGTCGTAGTAGCCTGCGCTCAGCGCGTAGGTACCAAGCATGATGCGGCGCTTCACCTCGGCTCCAAAACCCTCATCGCGGCTGCGCCGGTACATCTCCGAAAGCGTTTTCACTCCCGCGGCCCGGTAGCCGTAGCGCACGCCGTCATAGCGCGCCAGGTTTGAAGACGCCTCGGCGGTCGCGATTAGATAATAAGCAGGAATGGCATACGGCGTGTGCGGCAACGAAACTGGCACGATCTCGCAGCCCTGGCTTTTCAGTTTGTCAATGGCCGACTCAACCGCGTGCCGGACTTCGCTGTCGAGTCCCTCACCGAAATACTCTTTGGCTACGCCGAGTCTGAGTCCTCGCACGGGCTTCTCGATTTCAGCGACGTAGTCCGGCACGGGCAGATCGGCCGAGGTCGCATCCATGGGGTCACGTCCGGCAATTGTGCTCAACACAATCGCCGCGTCTTTCACCGTCTTCGTCAACGGTCCGATGTGATCGAGTGAAGATGCAAACGCGATCAGCCCATAGCGCGAAACACGACCGTAGGTCGGCATCAATCCTACAACGCCGCAGAACGACGCTGGCTGCCGGATCGAGCCTCCAGTGTCCGAACCGAGCGCGACCACCGCCATATCTGCCGCGACCGCGGCCGCCGAACCGCCTGAAGATCCTCCAGGGACACGGCTCAAATCGCGCGGATTGTGCACCGGACGAAACGCCGAATTCTCGTTCGAGGAACCCATGGCAAACTCGTCACAGTTCGTCTTGCCCAGAACCATTGCACCGGCCGCTTCCATGCGCACCACCGCGGTGCAATCATAGGGAGGAATGTAGTGGCCCAGAATCTTCGATCCCGCCGACGTGCGCACTCCGCGAGTCGACATCACATCCTTAATCCCAACCGGCACGCCGCCCAGCGGCGGCAACGGCTTGCCTTCCGCAGCCATGCGGTCAATGCGGTCCGCCTGCTCGAGCGCGCGCTCTTTGCAGAGAGTGAGAAACGCGCCGATTCGCTCATCTTCCTTCTGGATGTGCGCATAGTGCGCCTCGGCCAGCGCAAGCGCCGTTGCCTTGCGCTCTTGCACAGCGGAGCGAGCCACATCGATGGTAAGTTGGGTCAATTGCATAACAGAGGAGAAGGCAGTCCCAGCGACGGATTTCTATCTCTCAATCACCTTCGGCACGCGGAAAAATGTTCCGTCCGCGTCCGGAGCATTCGCGAGCGCGACATCCTGAGACAAAGACTTCCGCAGCCCCTCTACCACATCTTCGCGACTCGCGTACGCAAACCTCTCGCTGCCTTGCTTAGATTTGTCGACGCCGTAGCGGTCCGATACTTGCGCCATCGGCTCGACGTTCGACGTATCCAGTTCGTTGAGCCTCTCGATGTAATCGAGAATCGAGTTCAGATCCCGCACCATGCCCGCGCGCTCTGGCGCGGAAAGCTCCAGGTTGGCCAGATCGGCAACGTAGGCAACATCTTTTTCTGTAACTTTCATGTTCTGCGACTCATTATTACCGGAGAATGCTGTCTGAAAGAATGGATCGACTTAGCCCTGCCGGATCACAAACTCGATCCTCTCCACCTTTTGCCCAGCGTAGCGATTCAATGCCGCGAGATACCGTGGCGCCAGTGCCTGCATCTCACGTTTCCATCCGGCGTCGGGAACTTCGACGCGCAGCACCGCATCCGCAAATTCCAAAGCTCGCGTGCGCTCGGCAACGACCGAACCGCAAACCAGCGGCCAGGCCAGCGCAGGAGCTTCGCCCAGTGGTACGCGCCGCAGTGAGCCCACCACAATTTTTTCCAGTCCCGCTCCGGCCTGCTCCAATCGAAGTTCCTCGCGACAAACAGAGATTGTGGATTCCGATTCTAGCACCCGATTCCGCGTTTATGAGGGCTGCGCTGTCCCGCCGCGAATTGCGGCTGTGGATTTCGGCAAAAAATATTTTTTCAGCGCAACGAAACCGGATCGACGAAATTCGTTTAGCTTCTGGTACCCCCCTCCCCCTCGATCCATTGGAATCATCGGCGTAGCGGGAAATTCAGAAGTAATCCCAGGGCATCAATCACTTGCGGGGAAAATCTTCACAATAGAAGACTTGCGAGCACGAATTTTCGAAATCCCCGGTTCGCCTGGCTTTGCAATCATGGACTCATTTTGAATGAGGCGCAAGGTCAGATGTCACAGCGTCACCCTGTGGAACCTGGTTTTTATGCTGGCCCATTGGTTCTACCGGATAGTGGAAATGCGTTCTTTACAAACTCAAGCGCCGTGTCTCGCGAAAGCAACCGTCCATCGAGTTGCGCATCCTCCACAGCCTCGAGAATCTCGCGGAACCTGGGCCCTGGCTCGTATCCAGCAGCAATCAAATCGTCGCCTGTGACCAACGCCGCCGGACGAATCTTTTCCGGCGGAATCTCGGCCAGCTTCCTCCCGATCAATTCATACGTGCTCAGATTGCCGTGACTGGCCAGACTGTCGGCGCGATGCAAGGCGAGGTGCAGGTCGAAGCCGGGCAGGCGAAAGAATTTCTTCAGCGTCGACTCCTTCATGCGCGTCACATGTCCAAAGCGCATGTGATTGTCAATCAGCGCGAGCACCTGGGTTGTGTCGTGATTCGAGAACCGCAAGCGAGCGCAGATTTCCTCGGCAATTTTGACGCCCACATCCACATGATCATCGAAGCGGATGCGGTCGGGCGCCACGCGAAAAGTCGCGGGCTTGCCCACGTCGTGCAACAGCGCGCCCCACGCCAGCGTGGGCGGGCAAGGACGCGGCAGGTTCTCCAGCACCAGCAGCGTATGAACAAACACATCGCCCTCAGGATGAAACTCGGGCGGCTGCTGGACGCCCTTCATGGCTGAAATCTCCGGCAACACTTCTTTCAGCAGTCCACTTTCATCCAGCAAGAGGAACGCCCGCCGAGCGTGGCCTTCGGTGAGCATCTTTGTCAGCTCGTCGCGGACGCGCTCGCGTGACACCACCTGAATCTCGTGAGCCAGCCGCTGGATTGCAGCCAGCGTCTGCGGCTCGATCACATATTCGAATCGAGCGGCAAAACGCACCGCGCGCAGCATGCGCAATTTGTCTTCCGCAAAACGCAGCTCTGGATCGCCGATGGCGCGAACAATCCCGGCTACGAGATCTCTGCGCCCGCTCACAAAGTCGAGCACCTCGCCGCTGACCGGATCGAGCATCATGCCGTTGATCGTGAAATCGCGGCGCGCAACGTCCTCCCGCGGATCCTGGCTGAAACGCACTTCATCAGGACGCCGCCCGTCGGAGTAGCCGAGATCACTGCGAAAGGTCGCGACCTCGATGGCGCTGGCTTTCGTCGTATTGCCGACTCCCTCCCTACGTTGCTCTTCCGGCAGCGGAATCAGCACCACCCCAAACTGCGCTCCCACCGCGTAGGTCTCGGGAAATAGTTCCATTACCTGTGCAGGGGTCGCGCTGGTCGCGACGTCGTAGTCGGCGGGCTCGCGCTGTAGCAGAAGATCACGCACGCACCCACCCACCAAGTAAGCCTCGAAGCCTCGCTGGCGCAGAGTTCGGATGATGGTGACAGCAAAATCCTTGGACATTTGAGGGCTCAGTCGTTGGCGCTCCAGGCGGCGCGATAAGATTCTGCCAGGAGTCTCGAAACCGCTGCACGGTCAATCTTCTCCGGAAGGAAGGATGTTTTCGCAGCGTCCTCACATTCGGCAAATTCTTTGTGGGCCATCGCTATGACCCTGTCCATAGAGTACTTGCCAGTCCGAACTTGGATGAGGAGATCGCGTTCCGGGCGAGGCATGGTGATGCTACCTTCTGTGACGAGTTCCTTACACTCGTAAAGCAGGCGTAGAGTGTGCATAGCGGCTTTCACGTCGTAACCGTACTTGGCCTCAATTTCGGGCCGCTGGCCTTTCTTGCCACGCCCTTTTTGGCCGGTCAGACGCTTAAGTTGATCGTTGGCAAATCCAGTGAACTGCTTAACGCAGGTGCGCGCCAGAAAAACATCCTTCTTCGAAACGATTTTGCGCCAGAGCGGATGCTCCATTGCTCCCGCCGCAAACAAGAAATGCAGGGCGGTGGGATTACCTTTGCATGCCAATCCTGACCACTTCTTGAGTGAATAGAGGGTAATATCGACATCATTCGGGCCGTTGCGACGGTCATCGCCTGCGGTTGACCAAACAAAATGTGGCAAGGAATCGAGGCCCAAGACCAGCTCCGGCGGTTCGATGTACACGCCATAGATATCGAGGTCGTCGGTGCCGTGAACCTTGGCTCCGTGCAATTCGGAACCCCCGACGAACAGATGGATCAGTCGTTTCGTGAATGGAAATCCCGACTGGGCAACGTGTTTGAGTAGGTCAGCCATAAAATTCTAATAGTATAGTGTCATGCCAGACGCCTACATCCTCGGCATCGAAAGTTCCTGCGACGAAACCGCCGCGGCGGTGGTGCGCTCGGGCGAGCAGCTCATTTCGAACATCGTTGCGTCACAGATCGCCACGCATCAGCCTTATGGCGGCGTTGTGCCCGAGTTGGCGTCGCGTGAGCACTTGAAGGCAATCGTTCCCGTGGTCCGGCAAGCCCTGGCAGAGGCAAATCAGACTTTGAACTCCGTCGACGCGATCGCAGTTACGCAGGGCCCCGGCCTCGCCGGAGCGTTGCTGGTGGGCATCAGCTACGCCAAGGCGCTGGCCTTCGCCCTCGACAAGCCTCTGATCGCGGTCAATCATCTGGAAGGGCACATCCACGCCGTGCTGCTCGAAGAGCGGCAGAAGGGCAATCACGAGCTGCAATTTCCCGTGCTCGCTTTGGTCGTTTCGGGAGGGCACACACACCTGTATCTGGCCGCGCAGCACAATCAAGGCTGGACTTACGAAAACATCGGCCACACTCGTGACGACGCTGCCGGCGAGGCTTTCGACAAAGTCGCAAAATTGCTCGGCCTCGGTTATCCCGGAGGCCCGATCATCGACCGACTCGCATCGCATGGCGATCCGACAGCCGTGAAGTTCCTGCCCGCGCAAATTAAGCATCGCGATCGCCGCGACCGGAAAGGGCAGAATGGAGTAACGACAACAATAACAAAGAGCGATCGCCTCCGGTTTGACTTTTCCTACAGCGGCATCAAGACTGCTGTCCTCCGTTACGTGGAGATTCACGACATGTATCGTTCGATCGAGATCCGCCGGCAGGCTCTGGCAAAGCTTTCCAAGCCGAAGCTTGAAGACTACCTTGCCAATTGCGATCGGCAGACACTCGAGCTGGTCGCTTCATTTCAGCGTGCGATGGTGGAAGATCTGGTGAGCAAAACTCTGGCAGCGGCCCGCGCTTACGATGTGGCTACACTTTTCGTTACTGGCGGCGTGGCCGCGAACGACGAATTGCGCAGCGCGTTCGAGCGGGACGGCGCCCAAGCCGGCCTGCCCGTCTATTTCCCCTCGAGGCCGCTCTCCACCGATAATGCGGCCATGATTGCAGCCGCAGCATATCCCAAGTTTTTGGCAAAGGATTTTGCTGCGATGGATTTTTCTGCGGAAGCCAGTCTTCCTTTGCGCTGAATCGGCGGTTAGGGTTCGAGCTATGTGCCAGCTGCCTAACGCCGTCTACTTGCCGGCTACGTGCCCGTTGCTTTTCCCCATCACGGCATCCAGCGCCTTTTCAAGCTGGCCTTGAATATCGATGTCTTTGTAGATGGCGAAGTTGGCGCGCTTTTCCTGTTCGTCGAAGCCGCTGGCGCGGCCCGCAACAATAATGATCGGGATTTTCGCAGTTTCGGGGTTCTTCTTCACGGCCGTAATCAGTTCGGTGCCCGACATCTTTGGCATCTGCATGTCGGTGACGATCAGGTCAGGACGCACGCGCTCGAGAATCTGCAACGCCTCCAGGCCGTTGGTAGCAGACTCCACCGCGAAGCCGCGTTCTTCCAGAAAGCGGCAGACGGTATACCGGATCAGCATGGAGTCGT
>JBAWCJ010000033.1:0-37129 GCA_049590215.1 Candidatus Sulfotelmatobacter sp.
TGGCCAGCGTATTCGACCCATTCATATTGAGGGAAGCGATGGAGCAGTTGAGCGGCTGCCCGGGTGTGACCGTCGGATTGGCGGCCAGATTCCCGCATGGCGTCGAGAATGACTCGGCAGAGAAGAACGGGGGATTGAACCCAGGGCTAGGATTGGAGTAAGGCCCGTTCTCCTGCCCGCCGTAGAAAATTCCGTAGCCACTACGGATCACGAGTTTGTTCGTGGCCCGGAAAGCGAAGCCGATTCGCGGTGCAAAATTGTTCAGGTCGGGACTGATTAGTCCTCGCGAGCCATGTTCAATCGGTATGCTGGCTGCGAGCAGCGGTGTGAGTTGTTCGTTCTGTCCGCTGGGAACAAGCATAGCGTTGGGGCCGAAAACAAACGTCCCCTCCTCATTGTTGTGTTCCTTCACGGTGCTGAAGACTTCATAGCGCAGACCAAGATTGACGGTCATTCGGTCATTGGCCTTCCAGTCGTCCTGGGCGAAGCCCGCATAGATTTGACGGCGGTAGTCGATGTTGTGCAGGCTCGTAATCCCGCCGCCATCCGCCACGCCCAACAGCATGGTCGCAAAAGAACTGCCGCCCGTTCCGGGGGCTGCGGGGTTGTCGGTAAAGTCGTTGCCGAAGCTCAGAGCGCCGCGCGCTTCGGCGGGCTGGAAG
This sequence comes from Candidatus Sulfotelmatobacter sp., assembly GCA_049590215.1. Lineage (GTDB taxonomy): Bacteria > Acidobacteriota > Terriglobia > Terriglobales > Acidobacteriaceae > Sulfotelmatobacter. Next base: position 663 of record JBAWCJ010000033.1, read on the forward strand.
ATGGTGAACTGTTCGATACGCACTTCCGTGCCGAACTTCAGGGAGTGGCGTCCGCGGATCCAGGTCAGATTGTCTGTAAGGACAAAACTGTTCTGTTTCTCAATCGAAGGCAGGTAGGTAGAGCTTCCGATTCCAGCGGTGCCGTCGCCGAAGGTGATATTTGGCAAGCCACCATTGTTTGGACCATACGGGACGTTGGGAAAGCCCACTTGAGCGCTGATGTCTTCGTTGGAGTTGATCTGATATCGGTGTGAATTGATCCGGTTGTAGCCGAGTCGGAATTCATTAATCAGGTTAGGTTTAAAAAGGTGAACTTCGCTTAAGGCCAGGCTGCGGTAAGAATTGTCCTCATTCCCGTCGAAGAACCCGCCTCCATCCAGCAGGTTATTGAAAGGTGGAGGAATAAAGCTGGGCTGGTTCTCGTAGCTGAATCGTCCGAACGCGTTGTCCTTGTCGCTGATCTTGTGATCAATGCGGACGTCGAAGTTGTTGCGGCTTTCATGCCGCTCCGGATCGGAAAGAAAGTCATTGCCTCCGTTGTTGACGGTTGGAGTTGTATTTGGAGTTGGCCAATACTGTGACAGAGCCGCAGCCAGCGGATCAACCATATTGGCGGGGAATATATTGGTCGGCATGCCGCCGGCATACCCGCCGATCGGAACTCCGCAGAAGCCAGTAGGAAAGCTCCCGCTTGCGGCAACTTGCTGAGTCTGGCGCGTATTGAAAATCTCTCCCAGGTACGTCTGCTGGTTATTGCAATCCAGTACGTTGTAAACCGTGTTCGCGGTCCCGAACTGGCCATTCGTGTCTGTAAAGGTGGTCGGCCCGGCCAGGTTGCCGCTGAAATTCCCCCCGCCAACAACGACCCCACCAGACACCTGAGGTAGCTCTCCCGGTGTTGGGATCAACTCCAAAAACGGCGTTGCCTGCCGGACCCGCAATCCTTCGTAGTCGCCAAAAAAGAAGGTGCGGTTCTTGATGATCGGTCCGCCCAGCGTGGCGCCGAACTGATTCTGCTTGTACGGTTGACGCGTAGTGTCAAATGCGTTGCGCGCATCGAGTTTGTCGTTCCTGATGAATTCGTACAGGTCGCCGTGGAAGCCGTTCGTTCCAGATTTGATCGCCGCATTCAGAATGGCTCCGTTTCCCCGCCCAAACTCCGCGCTATAAGCGTTGGTCTGCACTTTGAACTCGGCGATGGCATCCACCGAAGGCTGGATGACGAAAGCAGTCTCATTCAGCAAATCGGCCAGGTTCGAGTTGTTATCAACCCCATCCAGCAGAAAGTTGTTCTGCTCCGATCGCGCTCCACCCGCGCTGAATCCATAACTGGCATTAATTCGCGAACCCGGTTCAGCCGGAGCAACTCCCGCGCTCAGCTGCGCCAACTGCGCAAAGTTTCGGCCATTCAGCGGAAGAGTCGTAGCTGTCTGACCGTTCACCACATCTCCGAGTTCGGAGGTCTCGGTTTGCAGTTGTGGTCCCTCTGACGTGATCGTCATCACCTCATGGATGCTGCCCACCTGCAACGTAATATCAACCTCCGGGTGCTCCTGAATATTCACCACGATCGGTCCTACAACGGTCTTCTTGAACCCCTCTTTCTCGGCGGTAACGCTATAGTTTCCAATCTTGAGTGGACTCGCGACGTACTCTCCTTGCGAGCTGGTGGTGACCACGACCTCAGTGCCGCGATCCACGTCCTTCACACTCACCTTGGCGCCAGGAATTACAGCTCCGGCAGAATCACGCACAACTCCCGCGATTCCACCGCTGTCTTTCTGGCCAACTGCCTTCGGCGGCAACAACGTGGCGGCTACTAGGACGGCAAGGACAAATGGCAATAGGTTCCGACCGTTTCTTTTCATGGTCCACCGCCTCCTGATGTTCCGAGCCAGCTTGCGTTTCATTTCTCTTTCTTTGCTGGTCTTTCGTTTTCAGACCACGCAACGATCACCGATCATGTGCCCGTTTGTCAATCATTTTGTTTGCATCCGACCGATTGCTTGCTCTGATTGATATTCCAGCTCCCGGGGGCGTAGGTCAGGGCAGGCTCTAACATCCCGATCCCTCGACCAGCCCTCGAAGAGGCGCCGGACTCGGAGCAGCGCTTCACCTGCCCGGTTCGTAGCGCTTGATGCTTTGCGGATCAAAGACGGTCGGCATATGGCTGGAGATCCGCACCTTGAAGTGATCTTCCCCGGTAAGCCCGGTTAGGCCAGTGGCTGTGAGATGTACCCTGTATTCTCCCGGCTCGGTATAGGCATGATTCGCCTCAGCGCCGTCGACGCTAACCCCGTCGCCGAAGTCCCAGTGATACGAGAGCACCGCAGCTCCGCCGCTGCTATGGGCCGCAAACCTCAGCGTCGCTCCCGCATTCCCATCAGAAGGATGGTCCGCGGCCACGCTGGGAGCAACTGCCGGGATGCGAGCATCAACTATTTTCAATACCCGCACCGAATGAGGCGGTTGGCGAAAAACCAATACACCAGCGGCTGGAGCGGGCATTTCCTGATTGTCGAGAACATCCGTGACTGTGTACTGGCCTGTCGCCGGCAATCCGGCAGTCGTCAGATCGATCGAGTGATCGCGCTCCTTATCGGTCCAGTTAAAGACAGTCAGAATGCTTTGCCGGTCCTCCTCTTTGAGAAGAAAAATACTAGGCTGCCCGTCCTCGACTGCAAAATTCATCAGATCCAATGGAATCGATGCCCGTCCCAGACGAATCATCTGAATCAATTCCGGATTCTGAATCAGCGCCAGACGCTCAGGGGCATTTGACAACGTCGGAAGATCATCTCCGATTTCAAACATCCCGCCCGAAACAGCAGCGAGAGCAATCGATACTTTAGCCTCATCCAAAGTAGCCGGCTTCGTGCTCCCGTGCCACGACTGGTCAGGAACGGTTTGCGTCGACACCGTAAACGCGTCGGGATCAGCCACATAAAAATTCCGATTCATGTAGTAGCGCGCGGCAATTCCCGGCGCCGCTTCTTTGCTGGCGCTGTAAGTGTGCCCGGTATCGAGCGAGGTCCGGCCATAATCCACGTAACCGACAGGGTTGAGCATGACGCTTCCGTCTTTATCCAGATAAACGCCGTCGCCCACCGTCTCGCGGATAATCCCCAGCCCGATCCTCTGGGCTTCCATCGCCGTTGTGTCCGGCTTGTAGAAGAAGCCCTCGATCGCGCTGTCGTCCATAAAATCCATCTTGATGTAGCGGATGCCCCACTCCTTCGTGAGAGTGGAATAAGTCTTGCGCAGATAATCCTGCGCTCCCGGGTTCGTAGTGTCGAGCATGAAGAGCTGATCTTTGCCATGCGTAACCGTGCCGGCGTGAATCGGCTGCCCTTTTGCGTTCTTCACCAGCCAATCCGGATGTTTCTCATATACCCACGACCGCACCGATACCTCAAACGGAGCAGTCCAGATCGCCGGAACCAGCCCAAGACCGCGCACATCGTACTCGAGTGAACCGACACCGTGAGGAAAGTGAGTCGCATTCGGGGTGATGTATTCTCCGCGCGCATATTGGTAGCCTTCGTCCATGTGGAAGATGTCGTAGCCGAGCGCTTTCAAATGCTCCGCTTCCCACTGTGCATTGGTCAGCGCCGCTCCCTCCGTCAACCCGAAGTAGTATGCGGTCCAGCTCCACCACCCCATCAACGGCGGCGCCGAAATTCTGGCATGATGAATCTGTCGAATCAACGAACCGTAAGTTTCCAGCTCCCCGTGGTAGTCGGTACTCAGACCCAACAGCACACGCTCCGAAGAGAGCTCCGCGCCTGGCGCAACCGGCAGGCTTAATTGCACCTGGTCCTCCGCCGAGGAATGCTCGAGAGAATTTTCCTTCTCCAGTTCGGTCGTCCCAGTCGAATCGACCTCGTAGGCCACGGGATGAGCTGCATCGCCCGAAGAAGCAAGGTGAAGCCGCAGAATGGTGAGAAACCGCTCCGAAGTAAGCGCGCCCAGAAACAAACTCTCGTGGCTTTTGCGATTGTAGATAAGCTGACTGCCGACGGCACGATGCATCTGCTGTTCAGCATCTGCAAAATCGCGGATCACAATACCGGGCCGATCCTCGCTGAAACTGTCCGAAAGAATTCGATTCTCGATCACCGGCCCGCCCAGGTCGATAATCGATCTCTCCGTTGCATCCAGCGAACGAATGCTCTCAACGTGAATGGCCTTTCCCGTCGTGTTCCGAACTGTGACTTGGATGTCGCCGAAGGGCTCGGTTGCGTAAGCGCGCAGATGATAAATCAGGTCCGGTTGTCCGCTTAATCCTGTGTAAGTCACTTGCCAGTCCGTCGCTTCTCCCAGATATCCCCGAGCTTGCAAGTGCTCGACGGCGTGCTTCGGATAATCAGCCGCACGCAGCCAGCGCCCGTCGACTTCAGCCCCCACTCCCGCTCGCAAAGCAGGTGAATGCGATTCGGGCAGCGCAATCGTGTACATGCCGTCTGCCGGGTTCACGGCGATTTTCAAAGCGTGTTCCGCACCAGAGGATTGCGCCTGAACCATCGTCATACCGCTGCCGACAAGCAACAGAATTGCCGAGAGTCTGACCGCATCCACTCTGATTTCCCTGATCCTGCGACTGATCATCGAATTCCCGATCATCGAATCCTCCTTAAAATTTGCGAAGCATTGCGGCGATTCGCCTGCGGACAACCGGAGCATCTCGAGATCAGGGAAGAATAGGCTTGATCCCCGTGATCTCGCAAAAATCGACTAACGCCGGATATAACTCTTCGCCGTAGCCGAGGCATGCATATTCGTTCGTCCAATGTTGCAGCAACACCTCGATATCGCAATGCGCCGTGACAAAACCGTGAGGCCAGAACGGTATCCCGCATTCGTTGAGCCGCTTTTCTATCTGATCCGGCGCGGGCTCGAAAATGCTGGCTCGCGTGATGACCATCTCGAACGCACCGTTCACTCTTCCCAGTCGCGCTAATACTCCTTCTCCCACTTTGCAGATCAATTTCACAGACAGCCCGCCCGCTTCGCCTTCCGTCGGTATTCCGTGCTCCGAAAATCCAGCGGGACCAAGCTTGCTGCCCAACGAAGGCGGACAAGCCCCATCCCCGATGATTTTGATTTCTTTCGTCTTCTTATCAATGTGCTGCAAGTCGCCGTAATACACCCTCTCTTTGCTCAACTTGGTGAGCAGCAAAACAGTTAAAGCAGTATTGAAATCGCCCAGAGTAGAAGTGCCGACCCCATCTTCCAGCATCATGCTCTGCGCAAAGCAACTGGCAGAGTAGTCGCCAGCAAGCCCGGGAAAAGACTGAATGGTGTAGAAATCAAACTTTTCTTTCGCAACCAGCTTTCTTAACGCGAGATACAGGCGCATCGAATGCTCGGTCACCGCATTCCGCTCTGGCGGCTTGCCAAACAGCTGCTTCAGCCTGGGCTGAAGCTCATCCAGTTCGCTCGCCAAAACTGCTTCAGCAACCTGCTTCAATTCCGTAGTGTCGCGGGAATCGATATCGACTCCAAACATTCTCATCCATTGCGAAGGATCGGCAGCGCCACAGGTTTGTCCCATCCCGCGCCCGCCAAATGTGCCGATCGTAGACATGTTCAAGAAGTTCTTCATATGAGACGCCCGCGCATAGCTGACGATCTTCCTTACAGTGTCCCGCTCCTCAAGACCTCCATATACAAATTTGTGCGCAACGCCGATTTCGAGCAAACCTCCATGCAACACCAAGCCGCCAACCGGCCGCCAGCCTTGAGACCCGGGGTGCGTCCATAGAAGCAAGCCCTTCCCGCCGGCACAGTAATCGCGAATCGCCCCCACCAGATGCGCTGCCCAGACCCATGTCCCGGAAAATAAAACGACCGCGTCGACAGCGTCGTCGCATTTCATTTTCTTGAATGCAGCCCGGGCTTCGTCTTTGCTGGCAACCACAACGTCATGCTCAATAACCTTCAGTCCAGCCTCAACCAGCGCACTTTTGGCGCGCCGAACCAACGCCTCATCAATAAACGGAGTGCCCATCGGGTCATTCAGCCCGTCTTTGTGAACTCCAAAAACTATGAATCCGATTGTGGCCTGTATCACCGTTCCTCCCATTCGCTTGTTGACTTCTCAGTTCGTAATCGCCGTCACCGCCGAACGCAAGCGGCGGTATTGTTTTACCTGTTGCGCATAGGCCGCCGCAATCTCACTGTCCGGAGCAACCACAGCAACCTCGCGTACCAGCACTTCCACGGCTTCCCGCAGGCTCCCGTATTCTCCGGCCGCGACTCCTGCAAGGATGGCCCCGCCCAGGCACACCGCCTCCGGACACTCCATCAAATGTAGGCGCTGGCCCGACAACGCCGCGCGCAAATGTAGACCAAGAACCGACCGCGAACCACCACCGGTAACGTAAATGTCCCGAAACTCTCCCACCGCATTTGCCAGAATCTCAGTCATCTGCGTGAGTTCACAAGCCAGCCCCTCGAGAATGCCTTTATAAATCTGGCTGCGGGTAGTGTTCGCGCTCAAGCCGGAAATAATTCCGCGCGCGTGCGGATTGAAGTCAGGATTGCACGTGCCGATCAGATTGGGAGTAATGCAAATCCCCGTCGGACCCTCCGGTGCACCGCGCTCGAGCGCGGCGTAGTGGATCGACTCCGCGTCAAACGCACCCGAACCCTGCGCGGGAACGCCTTCACCGCACGTTTCACCATACAGCAGATCGTGAAACCACTTCATCATGATTCCCGACGGAAAATAAGCCAGCGTGACGAACTTGTCTGGAACCACGTGGCAATAAGAGTTGAGAGATGCCGCCAGCGCCGCATCCGTCAAGCTGGGCTGATCAGAAGCGGCGGTCAGGCATTCGTAAGTTCCCATCGAGTCGGCCACGCGGCCGGCATCAATCGCGCCCACGCCCAAAGCACCGCTGGGTTGATCGTGCCCTCCCATCACCACCATGGTTCCAGACAAGAGACCGAGTTGACTCGCAGCGGCCGCGTCCAATTTTCCTGCGATCGTTCCAGCCGGCACAGCAACGGGCAGCCATTCCACATTTATCTCTGTAGCCGCGAGAATTTCCGCGGACCACTGCCGCTGCCGTATATCAAACGCCAGATAACGCGAGGCCAGCGAATAATCGATATAAGCGGGCAGTCCGAGCCGCGAAAGTAAATAACCAATCACACTAACGAATCGAACGGAGGATGCGAACATTTCCGGCCGGTGCTTCCGCAACCAAAGAATCTTTGGCACCGGATACATGGGATGAGCCACCAGCCCGGTAATTTCAAAAAGTCGCTTTCTCCCCAACAACTTTTCGAGCCGCACCGTTTCTTGCGTAGCTCGATTGTCCTGGTTGAGAACCGCCGGAGCGATCGCCTGATTGCGTCCATTGACCGGCACGAAGGTTTCGCCGTGCGAACTGAGGCATAGCGCTCGAACGGGATCTGAAAGATTCTTCGACACTGCCCGCGAACAAGCACACAGCGCCTGCCAAGAATGCTCGGCGTCCATCTCCGCCTGCGAAGGCGCAGGGAACTCCGGCGCGTACGCGACGGCGTACTGGGCAAGAATTTCACCCGTCACGGCAAACGCCACCGCTTTGCATCGACTCGAACCGATATCAACGGCAAGCAGACTCATGATGGGTTTTCGACCCCTGCTGCTTTAGCACGAAAGGCATTTCATCCGAACTGCCGAGGCACATCACGACGATGGGCGCGGTTCACAGAAAGTTGTCGGCAGCGACTGAAAGCTTCCGGCCCCGCGCTCCGGATTCGACCACATCAATCTTTCTTTTAACAATGGAAACTCCGCCTACGCCGCGAAATGTCTCCGGCACTTCAAACATCAAGATCAGAAACCGGACCCGCAGCTTGGACTTGGCCGGAAGCCAGCGATAGGTTGATTCTCCAAACAGCGGACCCTGCGCGATGGTTTCGCGCCGCGGAATGGCGAACGGAGTTGTGCTGAACTCGAGCCCGCGGCAGAACGTTTTTCCCAGCCACGGTGTTTGGGTCCGATTGTATCGTTCTTCCCAATTGCCCACCCAGGGGAAGTCTGCCCGTCGAAACGCATACACGACAAGAAGCTTCAGCCGCGGGTTACAGGCTGCAATAAAACCGATCTTCAGTTTCGGATTCAGCAATTGTGCAGTGTAGTGTCCGAACCGCACCGCTGGCGTAGTGCGCAAGTTAATCCGTCCCTGATTTTTTGTCAGCGCGTTCGGCCAATTAAATTCTGAATCCGGTTTTAGAAAACATCGTCGGCTGTAGCTCGCCGGCGAAGCCTTCGCTCGCGTCGCCGGCATGTCGAACCAGGTGACGCCCGCTTCCAGAAACGGCGGCCCGAAGGTGACATGCTCGTTCCACGAAATCGGCCGGTCGTAAGCGCTCAGGTTGACCGCCTCTTCTTCGCAATAAATCACCGGATTCACGCAGTCAAGTGTCAGCTTCCTGCGAAACCGGATGCGAGCCTCGGGAAGCGTCACCCCATATTGCAATTCTGGCCTCGGCCACTTCGCTAGCTTCTGCATCTTCCATTGCAACGCAGGCGCTTCTCCGTGAGTCGTAAGACCCGCTGCGGTTTCTTCTGACGAGGGTGGACCGAAGTGATCAAAGCTGAGGCTGTGTCCCGCGATGCCCGAGAGCAGCCTGCCATCTGGCGCAGGCCCATACTTGCGCGCTTGTTTCGCCGCCGTGTACCTGAATGGATCGATCGTCGTCCAAGGCGGCCGCCACAGAGGGTTCACTCCCGAGCACGCATCCAGATTCAATTCGCAGATATGCCCTCCGCCCTCGAGGACAGAGACCTGTCCCCAATCAGCCCGCAGGCGGAATCCAGCGCGGCCATCCATCACATCTCTTCCGCGCGCAGCCGCCCGCCCGTCCGAATCTGTCATCATTCAGCGATCACTTGAACTTCTGCGTCGACGCTCATCACAAGCAGACTCAATTTATCCCGCAAGCCGCTGCTTGTCACCTACTTGTTCTAATATGTCCTCGCCCATGAAGACCGAACCGCAACCTCACCTCACGCGCGCCTTCGGTTTACTTCATGCCACGGCTCTGAACATCTCGAACATGGTCGGGATCGGGCCCTTCATCACCATCCCACTCTTGATGGCGTCCATGGGCGGTCCGCAAGCCATGCTGGGCTGGGTAACCGGCGCGTTCATCGTAATTTCCGACGGCCTGATATGGAGTGAACTGGGCGCGGCCCTGCCCGGCTCTGGCGGCAGCTATCATTTTCTTCGCGAAGCCTACGGCCATCAAACTTGGGGCCGCCTCATGGCTTTCCTCTTCATCTGGCAGTTCGTTCTAAGCGGACCCTTGGAAATCGCATCGGGAATGATTGGATTCGGAAACTATTCGTCCTACCTCTGGCCAAGCTTGACCGCTCGAGGCCAGCAATATGTGGCCGTGGCCGCAGGATTAGCCGCTTTGTTCCTGCTGTGCCGGCAGATGACGTTCCTCAGGAAGGCAACCATCACGGTTTGGATTGGCACAGTTCTTGCCATGGTAACGGTTATCGTCACCGGTTTTTTCCACTTCAACGCCCACCGCGCATTCGATTTTCCTCCCGGAGCGATGGCGTTTAATCGCGGCTTCGTACTCGGATTAGGCGGCGCGACTTTGATTGCGGTCTACAACTATCTGGGATATTACGATGTGTGCTACATCGGCGATGAAGTTCAGAATCCTTCCTACGTGGTGCCGCGATCGATTCTGTATTCGCTTGCCGTCTGCTGCGTAGGATATCTGGCCCTCCACCTCGCCTTGATCGGAGTCGTGCCCTGGCGCGAAGGGATTCATTCCAACTTCATCGTTTCCGATTTCATGGAGCATCTCTACGGCAGAGGCGCTGCGATCGTGGTAACCATTTTTGTCCTCTGGTCGGCCTTTGGAGCCGTGTTTGCACTTCTTCTGGGTTATTCGCGAATTCCTTATGCGGCGGCCATTGACGGCTATTTCTTCCGCCCCTTCGCGCAACTGCATCCCACGAAAAACTATCCTCAGGTTTCGCTGCTGGTTCTCGGCGCGGTGTCGATTGCCTGCGCTTTTCTGAAGCTTGATCAGCTGGTCAGCGCCCTGATCACCACTAGAATCCTCGTGCAATTTCTCGGACAGCTGTTCGCCGTTCCACTCTTGCGCCGAAAGTTTCCCGACAGCGCGCGGCCATACAAAATGTGGTTCTATCCCATTCCCATGGTCATCGCTTTCTTTGGGTGGGGATACGTTTTTCTCACCTCGGGCTGGCTCTACATCAAAATCGGTTTATTGACGCTATTCACCGGCGTTCTGGTCTTCTTCATCTGGGCGAAGTGGAAATCTACTTGGCCGTTCAACAATGAAAGGATTTTATGATCCGGCATACTCTTCAGGGTCTTCTCTCGATAACCTGCGTGCTAATCCTGGTCGCGGGCTGTCTCGGCTCTTCCGACCCGTCTAAGGCTTCTCCGGTGGAACTTTCCATCGAGGGCCTTTCTGTGGCAGTTCAGCCTGGCGACGGCACTTACGAGATCGGAACCGGACGTGGCGGAAACCAGATCCTGCACGCCCGAGTAGCCGCGGAGGTCGATCACAAGTGGGTGAAATCGACGGACTATCCGCAACACGAAATATCTCAATCGAATTTCGAAGACGCTCTCGGGCACGGCAAGAAAATTACGGTCCTTTCGTCCGGACTTCCGAATGTCCCTGATCTCGCATACTCGTTAGAAATGTACGAGGGAAAAACTTTTGGCGCAATCGAAGCTGAAATACAAAATCACACGGGCAAGCTGCTGACAATCCAAAGTATCCGAAGCGTCGAGTCGATCGGAAACGACAGAATCGACCTCGGCGGCCCGCAGAGCGCCGACCGCATTCTCTCCGACAGCTTCAGCGAAGACTGGCCGCCATTGCAGATTTACGATTTAGGAAAAGCTCCTCAGGGCATGCACCGCGCCGTAGGCAGCCAGCTAATCTACAACCGGGAGAGCAAGCAGAGTCTTTTTCTCGGCGCCTTAACCTCCAACCGCTTCCTGACCATCATTCATCTGCAAACGCAATCTTCTTCGTCACACGGCCCCACGATCGCGTCCTACACGGTCGTTTCCACCGGAACCACCGAGATACAAGCCACCGATCCTGAATCCGGTCTGCGCGAGGGGCCTGTGGAAAATTTGATTGAACTAAACGTCCCCCTCCCGGCAGGCGAATCAATCGCTTCAGAGCGTGTGATGTTCGCCGCGGGAAGTAACTATTATTTGCAACTCGATAACTACGGCGAAGCGATTCGAGACCTGCATCACGCCCGCGTCAGCTCCGATAACCTGCTGGGATGGTGGAGCTGGACAGCCTTCTACACAAAAATAACGCAAGGCACCGCGCTCACCAACGCGCAATGGCAAGCCGAGCACCTGAAATCGCTCGGCTACGATTATTTTCATTTCGACCTTGGCTACGGATATTCTCGCGGAGAATATGCCACGCCCAATGCCTCGCAATTTCCCCGCGGCATGTGGGATCTGACGCGCCGCATCTCCCGCCTTGGATTAAATATAGGAGTTTGGACCGCTCCCTTTGAAGTCGGCGAGCGCGCCTGGATTTACGAACATCACAAAGATTGGCTGGTGCACAACGCCCACGGCGATCCAATTCCGATTGGAGACGCCGAAGAGGTCAAGGGCGAACGCCTGTTCGTTCTCGACGTCACAAATCCCGACGCGCAGGAATATCTTCGCCAGACCTATCGCACACTCACACGCGAATGGGGCGCGCGCTACATCAAGCTCGACTTCATGGATAACACCGCTATCGAGGGCTATTACCATCGCCCGAACACAACCGCACTTGAAGCGCAGCGCATCGGTCTCGAGATTATCCGCAAGGCCGTCGGCGACGACGTACTCCTAGATAAAGACGGCAGTCCAATGTTGAACCCGGTCGGTCTGGTGGATGAAGGCCGCATATCCCAGGACACCGGCCACGCATTTCAGCGCAGCAAAGAAGCCGCACCGGGCATCGCCGCACGTTATTACATGCATCGCAATTTTTTCGTCACTGACCCCGACGCATTCACCGTCTCCCGTCAGCTCCTCGAAGAACGAACCATCGAAGCTCCGGTTACCCTGAATGAAGCCCAGGTCTCGATCGCGCTGGCCGCGGTTTCCGGGGGAATGTTCGAAATTGGCGACGACCTTCCAACCCTCGGGAGCGATCCGGAACGCGTGGCCCTGGTCAAGAATCCTGATTTGCTCGCGATGGCAAAGCTGAGTCAGGCCGCAGTGCCTCTCGATCTGATCACCTATGCCGATAAAGAAGAACAACCAAGCGTCTTTCTATTGCGCGAGGATCAGCGTCAATCGATCCTTGCAGTCTTCAACTGGACAGAGCAGCCAAGTTCTCGCACTTTCTCTCTGTCCGACTTGAAACTTCCGACCGGCCATTCCTACGAATTAGTTGATTCATTCGCGCCTGATCGGCCGTTGGTAATGAACCACGAAACGCTTCGCCTCGAGAACCAGCCCGCACACTCGGTCAAGATGATCAAGATTATTGATGCATCGATCCCGGCGGCCGCGCCTTCGATTGCCTTCAAGGTGCCGTCGCAAGCGAAAATTAGCGAAGAGATCGAGTTCTCCAGCATAGCGTCGAAAGACAAAGTTCCAGCTCTCGCCTATCGTTGGGTTTTCGGCGACGGAGTGACCGCCGACGGCTCGACCGTCACTCACGCCTATACCGCCGCGGGAAAATACACGGTGCAGTTCACAGCCGAGGGCCTCGATGGCAAGAGCGCAGAAAAGATCTTTTCGATCGAGGTCAGCGGAACGATGAATTTTCCGCCTCCGCGCCGTTATCTCGATCCGCTCGAATAGATCCGCACGAATTAAGAGGTAGCCGACGCCGCAAAGTATCACAAATGCCGAAAGCTCCATCACCAATTCGAATCGAAGCCGTAGCAAACTTCCGCCTGCGGCGCCACCACCTGTCGGATCACCGCGCACAAAAACAAGATGTGGTCACCATCTGCCGCGATGTATGCGGCGTGCAGGCGCAAGTAATGTCGGCCGCCTACCTTCAGGTATGGACGCGCAACCACGCCATCACGCGCGCCGAAATCGATAGCGCACTCTGGAACACCCGCACTCTGGTCAAGACTTCGCTCATGCGCCAGACCTTGCATCTCATCCCCACCGACGAATTCCCCATCTACATCGCCGCCCTCAGACCAACCCGCTTCGCCCAGGCGATGCGCGTCATGCAGAGATGCGGCATTACGCGGGGAGAGAGCGAAGCACTCATCCCCTTGATCATGCAGACTCTCTCCGCCGGGCCGCTCAGCAGGCCTGCTATCGCCGCCGCCATTCGTCCCAAAGCCAGCAAGCAAGTGCGTTTCTGGATGGAGAACTCCTGGAGCCTAGTTCGTCTCCCGGTGGCCGGAGGATTGATCTGTTACGGCCGGGGTGAAGGTAGCGAAATCGTTTTCATCCGCACAGACCATTGGCTACCGAAGCTGAAGCGCGAGCGGATGTCTGCGACGGAAGCGCAGTGCGCTCTCCTCCGAAAATATCTGCGCGCCTACGGCCCAGCCACGCTGGCCGACTTCTCCCACTGGGCGGGCATCCCCATGCAAGAAGTAAGACCTCTTAGTGCTTTGCTGGAATCCGAATTGGTAGAGATTCCCGTAGACAAGAAGAACCGTCTCTTACTTCGCGAAGATGTCGTGGCTTTAAACAATCGCCTCCCGGCAAAACCCTCAATTCGCCTGCTTCCGAATTTCGATTCCTACTTACTGGCTCATCGCGAAAAGGATCACCTGCTGAGCCCGCAGCATTACAAGCGCGTCTACCGCAACCAGGGCTGGATCTCGCCCGTAGTCTTGATCGATGGCGCGATCGCAGGCATTTGGTCTCACAAACTCCAGGGCAAGAGACTGCTCGTAAACATCGAACCATTCGGCAAACTCTCCAATGCCCAACGCGCCGGCGTCGAGCGCGAAGCCGCCAGTCTGGCGCTCTTCTTCGACAGCGAGCTCGACCTGAAATTCTCCTGAGAATGCTGCCCTCGACAGTTCCCCAAATTTGCTTTTGCACCCACGGCATATGAGGATATCAATGCATGATCGTGAACTTCGCCGAACGGGCGCACAACCACAACTGGGAACTCGACCCGGTCACCCGATCCCTGCTCGATACCGATTTCTACAAACTGCTGATGCTGCAGTTCATCTGGAAGCATTACCCGAAGACGCGAGTCCAGTTCACCCTGTACAATCGCTCTGCCAGCGGTCCCGTCGATACCTTCGCCCACGAAGAACTCATCGAGCAACTCGATCACGCCAGAGAAATGCGCTTCCGCAGGTCCGAACTGGTCTGGCTAGCGGGCAACACCTTCTACGGCCGCCGCGGAATTTTTGAACCTGCCTTCCTCGAATGGCTGGAGCGCGACTTCCGCTTGTCCGACTACGAACTGTCCGTAAAAGACGGCCGCTTTCATCTCTCGTTCGACGGCCTCTGGACCGACACCACCATGTGGGAACTCTATTCGCTCTCTATCATCAGCGAGCTTCGCACCCGGGCGAATCTGAAAAAGCTGAGCGAGTTCGGTCTTGACATCCTCTACGCCCGCGCGAAGACCAAGCTCTGGGGCAAAATCGAACATCTTCGTGGAGTTCCGAATCTCACCGTCGCAGATTTCGGAACCCGCCGCCGTCACAGCTTCCTTTGGCAGGAATACGTGGTTGAAGCCATGGCGGCGAATCTCGGCGCCGGCTTCACCGGAACCTCGAACGCTTTCCTCGCGCACAAGCACGATCTTGAAGCTATCGGAACCAACGCCCACGAGATTCCCATGGTGCTCGCCGCACTGGCGCCGCCCGATGATGATGAAGCCCTGAAAGCGTCGCAGTATCAAGTCCTCGAGATGTGGCAGAAAACATACGACGGCGCGCTGCGCATCATGCTCCCAGACACCTTCGGAACCACGCAATTCCTCGAAGGCGCGCCCGACTGGGCCGCCGATTGGACCGGCCAGCGCATCGACAGCAAAGATCCCTACATAGCCGGCGATGAATATATCGCCTGGCTCAAAGCTCGCGGCCGCGATCCGCAGAACAAACTGATCATCGCCTCCGACGCGCTCGACGTCGACGACATCCTGGGCCTGCATGCCTACTTCGGCGGAACTCTGCGAAACGGAACCACAGTCAACGATGTCCGCAGCGCAGCCGACTTCGAAGATCGACGCAAGTGGACTCCCGGTCGCCGCATTCGCTTCAGCGCCGGCTGGGGCACGCTGCTCACCAACGATTTCCGCGACTGCGATCCTAGCGGCAGCAGCGGCTTCGATCCCATCAGCCTGATCAGCAAAGTCTCCAGCGTCGATGGCCGTCCAGCCGTCAAGCTTTCCGATAATTACGCGAAAGCGCTAGGCCCACCTGTGGAAATCGAACGCTATCGCCGCGTCTTCGGCACGGCCGGAGTTAGTAACGTGCCCGTAATCGCATAACACATTGATCTGTAAAGAGTTATCGACGCGGGCGAAGCCCACGGTTTTCTCTTTAGTAATGGCACGACGGAGCCATATACGAGTTCGCAGCTCTACGCTACTCTGTTCTTGAGCAGCACTTGGGGGAGGGCTGATCAACAGACGTCCCAAGACTCTAACCGAGTCTGGGACGTTTTGTTTTGCGCTGAAATCGAGACAAACCCCGGTCCCGCGCACCTCAATTTTCTTCGTAGAAGTGTTGGCCGCACCCCTATGACACGGGTCTCGACATTCATGCGGCACGAGTCAGCGCTGGCGGCACCACGATCTCAACCAGTCCTGTCGCTACGTCATACACTAGGCCCGATATAAGCCACTTGCCCGGCAACGCCGGAATCGCCCGCAGCGCAGCAACGTCGACGGCAACCGCAGCGCGGGGATCGGTAACCGCCTTTTTCTTGAGTTCCCCTTCCTGTATTTGAAAATAGTGCGTCAGCATAGTGGGATCGCCAGCAAGGCGAGTCATTCCGCAATCGGTGTGCTGAAGTACGATGATGTGGAACTCACCGCCACCTCCAGGAATCTCTCCGGCAACTTCTCCGATTCGCCCGAGTAGCCCCAACTGCTCCAACAACCCCGGAGTAATTCGACCGCCGATGTTACGGATGACGACGGCCTCGCCTGGCTTAATTCCAAGCACGTGAGCCGGATCCACGCGCGGATCAGCGCAAGCGATGATGATTGCCTTTACGTTCGGCAGTGCCCGCGGAAGCGAGGGCATAAGTGTCCCTGCAGCAGACTGCCGTGCGGCGAAATCTTTATTGCGTTCTAACATAGAGTCAAGACTATTCATGTGGCTTCTCCTTGAAAGATGTTGGGTGACAGTTTGCTCAAAACAGTTTCGTCGAGCCGGAAATTTATGCGCCGGTCAGACCCGTATCAGATTAGTTTGATGGCGTGCGGAGTCGCCTCGACCCTCCCACCAGACCCGGTCGTTAATCCGGATCGCTCCATCCCTCCGCTGGCTTCGGTGGAAATCCACAGGTCGTTGTGACTTCTGACCTTGTGCCGTGCCCACTGGGTGCGCGATGATAATCGATGGCGTGTCAGGTGGCAGAAGCCAACCCGTTCTAGGTTCCTTGACATCCGCATGGCAGAGGGATAACTCCCGTGAATGCAATATTTTGTGAACCCGTCGCTCATTCAAAAGGATTTAGCGAAGGCAGGCTTGCCTAAGTCCTTTGAATGGAATATTTTGCGAGCAAGTTATTTACTTTCAATATTTTAGCCAGGTTCAATGGAGACGAGGAACATGTAACTTACTGATTCCAGATATTTTACCGAAGATCGATCTGTGTTTTTTTTGATCTGGATCGCCAAGGACCTCTATTCGATCCCCATCTCTCTCTGAATCTGCTCGAGCGACACCCCTTTCGTCTCCGGCACCATGGTCATAACCCAGAGAAGCTGGAGCACCATCATTCCGGCAAAGAACGAGAAAACGTAGCCAATCGGGAAGGCAGAGACCACCTTCGGAAAGAAAGTGGTGAGCAAGGCGGCAAAAATCCAGTGCGTGCCGCAGCCCAGGCTCTGGCCTTCCGCGCGATGGCGATTGGGGAATATTTCAGAGATGAAAACCCAGATCACCGCTCCCTGACCAATCGCGTGCGCAGCGATGAAAGCGAAGATGCAAACCGGCACGATCGAAAAGTGACCGGTAAAGAAACCCCATGCCACCAGGCCAAGCGAAGTGATGTAACCGACCGAGCCGATATAAAGAAGAGTGCGCCGGCCCAGCCGGTCAATCAGCCAGAGTCCGACAAAAGTGAACACTAGATTCGTGATGCCGATGCCAATCGATTGCAGCAGCGCAGCTTTCGCGCCAAGGCCGGTCAATTCAAAGATGCGCGGCGCGAAATACAAAATCGCATTGATGCCCGACATCTGATTGAAGAAGGCAATCAGGATGGCCAGCAGAATTGGCTTACGAAGCCGCTTCGTCCAGAAATGTCCGGACGACGATTTCTGTTCCGACGCAGCTGCAGCCGCAATCTCATCAGCCTCGGCCGCAATCTGCGTGTTCGAAGCCCCGGGCTCGATGCGTTGCAGCACCGCAAGAGCAGACTCGCGATCGTCCTTCCGGCTAAGCAGCCAGCGCGGACTTTCGGGCAGTCCAAAACACAATGCAGCATAGATCAGCGATGGAAACGCAGCCACGCCGAGCATCCAGCGCCAAGCATTGTCGCCGATGCCAGCCAATAGAGCATTCGATACGTAGGCGATCAAAATGCCGAAAACAATGTTGAACTGGAACATGCCCGCAAGCAGGCCGCGATGCTTGGGCGGTGCAATCTCCGAGATGTACATCGGCGCCACCACGGTCGAGATACCGATCCCCAGTCCACCGATTGCTCGCGTGATAATGAAGACGGTGACGTTCGGCGCCAGACCTGAGCCCACAGCACCGACTAAATACAGAATGCCGATCCACAGCAGCGTAGCCTTGCGTCCGAAGCGGTCAGCCGGCCAGCCCCCGAGCAGGGCACCTATGACGGTGCCGTACAGAGCCGAAGCCATCGCAATGCCATGCAGCCCGGGACTCAGACCCCAAAGCGTTTGAATTGCTTTTTCGGCGCCGGAAATAACCACCGTGTCGAAACCGAAAAGAAATCCCGCCAGCGCAGACGTAAGCGACCAGAAGAAGATGCGGCCATTCATATGTGGGTGGAACGCTGCTTACCAAAACGAAGGTGCAACTTCAATCGTGATCGAGTCTGAGAACTCAGAAACTGAGAACTGAGAACTGAGAACTGAGAACTGGTTCACCCCTTGGTCAGCGGATACCCCTTCTCCCGCCAGTCACGAATTCCGCCGTCCATCGAAATCACGTTGGTGTAGCCCATCTTCTGCAGATTGTCAGCGGCCAGCGCCGAGCGGAATCCGCCGCCGCAATAAAGCACAATCTCCGCTCCGAGATCAGGCACACGCCCCTCGATGTCGCGCTCGATGATGCCCTTACCCAAATGGATCGCGCCGGGCACATGATACTTGGCAAATTCGCTCTCTTCCCGCACGTCCACCAGAATGAACTTCTCGCCGCCATCCAGCCTCTTCTTCACTGCCTCGACATTGGTTTCGCGGACGCGTGTCTTGGCGTCGGCCACAATCTTCAGAAAGCGTGGAGGATGTTGGTGGGCCATAAGCTCCTTCTCCCTGTCAGGGCAAACATCCTACCAAGTGTTGCCGGATTGTGCATTCGCGGGTTCGTCGGATTCTCGGTTAGCATGAATGGGTGAAAGTGAACCGACCGCCTCGGAAGACCGGCTTAGCCCGCGCCTTGTCGAAGCTGGGATATTGTTCGCGGTCGCGCGCCGCGGAGCTGATTCGCGCCGGACGTGTAACGCTGAACGGGCGAGTCAGTCGCAATCCGGAGGCGCCCGTTTCCAGGATACGCCACCAAATTGCAGTGGATGGGAAAGTGGCCGAACCTCAGGCGAAAATCTATCTCATGCTGAACAAGTCTCGCGGCGTGGTAACGACGGCGTCCGACGAGAAGGGCCGTGAAACCGTATACGCATCATTGAACGCGAAGCTCGCACGGAAGAAAGATTCAGCGCAAACGACCCCGCCCTGGATTGCCCCGGTCGGCCGATTGGACAAACCCAGCGAGGGCTTGCTGCTGCTGACCAACGATTCCGAGTGGGGCGCCCGCATCGCCTCACCAGAAACGCATTTGGACAAAACCTATCATGTGCAACTGGGGACGATCACCGATGAAGAGTTTATCGAGGCGCTGGTTCGCGGAGTGAAAACAAAAGACGGAGAAGTGTTACGGGCGAAGCAGGCTCGCCGTTTGCGCGCGGGACAGAAAAACTGCTGGCTTGAAATTGTGCTTGATGAAGGCAAAAATCGTCATATCCGCCGCATGATCGAGACTTTGGGTGTCGAAGTGTTACGGCTGGTTCGCGTAGCCATCGGGCCGCTGCAACTGGGCGATCTCGCGAAGGGTGAACACCGTTCGCTCACGCGCGACGAAAAGCGGATGCTCGACCGCTCTATCCTCGATCACGCCATTCGAGACCGCTCATGAGCGACCTAACCTTCTTTTCCGCCGTTTCCATGGCCGAGCAAATTCGGAAAAGGAAAATCTCTCCGGTCGAACTCGTCGACGCCCACCTGAAACAGATTGAAAAACTAAATCCAAAACTAAACGCATTTGTTCACGTCGACGCGGAACGTGCGCGGCGGACGGCTCGAGCGGCTGAGGCCGAGGTGATGCCCAGGAAAAAGCTTGGCCCGCTACACGGCGTCCCCATCAGCATCAAGAGCTCCATTGGCGTGGCGGGGCTGCGCTGTGAGTCGGGCACGCGTCTGCGCGCTGGGATTGTATCTGCTCAAGATGCGCCCCTGGTGGCCCGTTTGCGAGCCGCCGGCGCGATCGTGCTCGGCGTGACCAACACTCCAGAGCTTCTCATGGCGTGGGAAACCGACAACCTGCTCCACGGTCGTACGAATAATCCGTGGGATCTCGAACGCACCCCCGGCGGCTCAAGCGGAGGCGAAGCCGCGGCTATTGCCGCCGGCATGTCCGCCGGCGGCGTAGGCAGCGACGGTGGTGGTTCTATCCGCGTGCCCGCTCACGTCTGCGGCATCTGCGGCCTGAAGCCGACGCCGGGAAGAATTCCCGCGACCGGCCACTATCCTGAATCTGCTGGTCCATTTGCACTGATCGGTGTCGTAGGTCCGATGGCGCGTACCGTCGCCGACTTAAAAGTTCTCTTCGAGGCAATGCAGGGCCCAGACTGCGGCGACGCCTGCGCTGCGCCGGTGCCGCTGCGCTGGCCCAGCGAAGCGGAAGCTAGAAGACTGAGAGTCGGCTTTTTCGAAGATGACGGGCGCACCCCAGTCACGCATGAAACTCGCGCGGCGGTACGCACTGCGGCGGAGGCCCTGCGCAGCGCGGGATTTCAAGTAGAACCCTTCCAGCCGGAAGGACTCGAAGAAGCGCGCGAACTCTGGCATCAACTCTTCGTATGTGCCGGCGGGATGTTGCTGCGGTCAATGTTTGAAAGCCGGGAGTCGGACCTCAGCCCCATCCTGAAACAGTTTCTGGAGTGGTCCGCTGCCGAACCCGCACTCACTGACGAGACTCTCTTGCAAGTTTGGATCGAGCGTGATCGACTGCGCGCGCGTTTTCTCAAGCAGATGCAGCAGTACCAAATCCTGTTGTGTCCGGCGGCGGCAATCGCCGCATTCCGGCACGGGGAGCGTAGTTGGCAGGTAGAAGGCAAGACCGTCCACTATCTCGATGCCTGGAGCTACACCGAATTCTTCAACCTGTTGGGTAATCCTGCCGCCGTGGTGCCGGTCAGTCACTCGTCCGAAGGCCTGCCCATCGGGGTGCAGATAGTCGGACAGCCGTGGGAAGAGGAGAAGGTGTTATCCGTTGCCGCTGCACTAGAAAAGGAATGCGGCGCGTGGAAGATTCCACCGACCGTCTGAAACTGGCAGCTGCCGATAGTATTTTTGCATTATTTCCCCAGTGCGCCCGCGTGAGTAACGTGGTCGCACGCGATTCCAGAACTCTGGGGGACCGGAATCCTTCACCGCGAGCCGGCTAACTGTTTCCAATGGGACAAAATTCGTCATCGAAGGTGCCTGTGAGTCGGACCTTGTCCTGGTTACTGCCGTTCCTGGTATTTTCGGCTGCGTACCTTTACGCCTTCCCCCAACCTAACATCTTTTATGCGGTCGTGGTTCTTCTGCATACGCTGGCCGGAGTGATCGCCGCGATTCTTCTCATTCCTACGTTGATTCGTCTTCTGCGACAAGGCACCTTTCTTGTCCGCTCCGGATGGTTGCTGGTCGCCGCGGGCGCTGTCCTCGGAATCATTTTGATCAAAACTGGTACGCCGCGGGCCGAGTGGAATTTGCTCTATCTGCACATCGTGATCTCACTCGCTGGAATTGCGCTGCTGATCGCTGAGTACATGGGAAGACGCGGATGGTTGAGCGCGAGTGCTGCGACCGCAATCCTCCGAACTGCAATCTGCGTGGTCGTGATCGCCGCTGTTGGCTACGGTGCCCACTACCTGCGTGACAGGTGGCAGACTCGTGCCCGAATTCAAAATCCAACCATGCCGCCGGACAACATGAATGGCGAAGGCGACGGACCCCAAGCCTCATTCTTTCCCAGCTCCGCACAGGTATACGGCAATCAGAAAATTCCCAGCTAGTTCTTCATGGAGTCCGACTCCTGCAAGCGCTGCCACGAAGACATCTACAACCAGTGGTTCAGCTCGGCGCACCACTTCTCTTCGCTCAACAATCAGTGGTATCGGAAATCGATCGAGTACATGCAGGATACGATTGGCACCAAGCCTTCGAAATGGTGCGGCGGATGCCACGACCCGGCCCTGCTCTACAGCGGGCTGATGGATACACCGATCAAGCAGATCGTGCATCGACCGGAATCGCAGGCCGGCCTTGGCTGCATGATGTGCCACTCCGTTGCTAACGTGAAGAGCACCATGGGCCAGGGCGATTTTTATCTGGAGTATCCCAAGCTGCACGAACTCGCCGCCACCAAGAATCCTGTGGCCCGCGTTCTGCACGATTTCCTGATCCGGCTGAACCCGGAACCGCATCGCCGCGTGTTCCTCAAGCCGTTTATGCGCACGCAGACGGCGGAGTTCTGCTCCACCTGCCACAAGGTGCACCTTGACGTACCCGTGAATCACTATCGCTGGGTCCGCGGCTTCAACGAATACGACAACTGGCAGGCCAGCGGCGTTTCCGGGCAGGGCGCCCGTTCGTTTTACTACCCGCCCAAGCCGCAGCAGTGCGCCGATTGCCACATGCCCATGGAGCGCTCGAAAGATGCCGGCAACATCGACGGATTCGTGCACTCGCACCGCTTCCCCGCCGCGAACACCGCACTGCCCACTGCGAATGACGATGCCGCCCAACTAAAGCTCACTGAGGCGTTTCTGAAGAACGATGCGCTCACCGTGGATATTTTTGCCGTATCCCGCGCGCAAGCTCCGCCTCCGGCCGCGCTCAAAGCGGCGAACCAATCGGAACTGGCCACAACTTTTGCCGTAGGCGAAGAAGCGGAAACCAAAATTACTTCCGGGACCAGCGGGGAAGTTGCCCCGGTCACCGCTCCTCTCAACCTTGTGAAGCCCGCACTCCGCCGCGGCGATACGGTTCGCGTGGACGTAGTCGTCCGCACCAAGAAGGTCGGACATTTTTTCCCGGGTGGTACGGTCGATGCCTACGACACCTGGCTCGAACTAAAGGGCACCGACGACAAAGGCCAGACGATTTTTTGGAGCGGCATGGTCGAAGACAACGGCAAAGGTCCGGTGGAAAAAGGCGCGCACTTTTACCGCTCGCTACAGATCGATGGTCATGGCAATCCCATCAACAAGCGCAACGCCTGGGCCACGCGCGCGGTGGTATATGTGCGGCTCATCCCGCCGGGCGCAGCCGACACGGTGCACTACCGCATGTTGATTCCCGAAAGCACCGGCAACAAGATCACGCTGCACGCGCGCTTATGCTACCGCAAGTTTTCATGGTGGAACACGCAGTTCGCTTTCGCAGGCGAGCCTGATGATAAGTCGGACCGCGAAGTAACGCCCGATTACGACGACCGTCCCTTTGTCTTCACCAAGTCGATTCAAGGAGTCTCGGCCAAGGAGGAAAGAATTCCTGACCTCCCCATTGTCACGGTTGCGGAGAACGAGGTAACGCTGCCCGTAATCGCGCACAATGCGCCGCCTCCTGAAGCGAAGACCATCGCCCTCAAGAACGAGTGGCAGCGCTGGAACGATTACGGAATCGGTCTGTTTCTGCAGGGTGATCTCAAGGGCGCGGCTGCGGCATTCCAGAAGGTGACTGAGGCTGATCCGAACAACCCCGATGGCTGGGTCAATATTGGACGCTGCGCCGTGCAGGAAGGCGACATGCAACGCGCTCGCGTTGTAATCGAGAAGGCGCTGGCTCTGTCTCCGAATCTGGCGCGCGCCAATTATTTTTACGCCCGCGTGCTGCGCGCCGACGGCAACTACGAGGGTGCGGCCGCACGCCTGCGGATCGTTCTGGCTCAGTATCCGCGCGATCGCGTTGCCCTCAATGATCTGGGACGCATTTTCTTTCTGCAACGCGACTATGCGGACGCGGTGAAGACCTTGCAATCCGTTTTAGCAGTCGATCCTGAAGACCTGCAGGCGCACTATAACCTGATGCTTTCCTACAATGGTCTGGGCAATGAAAAGCTCGCGAAAGAGCACGAGGCTCGCTATCTGCGATTCAAAGCCGATGAGTCCTCTCAGGCGATCACCGGACCCTATCGTCGGCTGCATCCCGAAGACAACAACGAGAGGCAGGCGATTCACGAGCACGTTTCCGTGCCATTACCGGCGCTGCACGCGAAGGCTCCAAAAACGGTAGCCTCGACCGTCTCCGGCCGAGGTCCGGCCCAATGAAGACTGAAAACAATCAATTCACCACAGAGTCACAGAGTCACAGAGGAAGTCTGAGATTTCGCTCAAGAGTTCTCTGTGTCTCTGTGTCTCTGTGTTTAATCGTTTTGCTGCAAACCGCCTACGCTCAGGTGCGCTTCCGCGACGTCACCGCGCAAGCTGGAATCCGCTTCACCCACAACAACGGCGCGTTCGGAAAAAAGTGGCTGCCGGAAACCATGGGCCCGGGCTGCGCTTTCATTGACTATGACAATGATGGCTATCCTGACATTCTCATCGTCAATGGCGACGATTTTGCCGGGCATCCCCACGGCGGGCCTACAACCCCAAAGCTATACCACAACAATGGCAACGGAACCTTTACCGATGTAACCCGCAAAGCCGGATTGGCCGTGCCGATGTTCGGAATGGGAGTTGCGGTCGGCGATTACGACAACGACGGCTTTGACGACATTTTCATCACGGCCTTAGGCCAGAGCCATCTCTTTCACAACAACGGCAACGGCACGTTCACTGACGTGACCAAGTCTGCTGGTTTGTGGGGGCCGAACGAATTCTCGATGGGGGCAGCTTGGGTCGATTACGACCGCGATGGGAAACTCGACCTTGTAGTCGCGAACTACGTGCAGTGGACCGAGCAAACCGACCTCTACTGCACGCTTGACGGCGCGCACAAGTCCTATTGCACGCCGGAGTCGTACAAGGGAACGTCGGTGCGGCTGTGGCATAACCTTGGCGGCGGCAAGTTTGAAGATGCCACGCAAAAGGCCGGCCTTGCCGATCCAAGTTCGAAAAGCCTCGGCATCGCTGTCCTCGATTACAACGGCGACGGATGGCCCGACATTCTCATTGCCAACGACACCCAGCCCAACAAGCTCTACCTGAACAAGAAAAACGGAACGTTTGACGAGCGCGGCGTTACTTCTGGTATAGCTTTCAGCGAGGACGGCGTGGCTCGCGCAGGCATGGGCGTGGACGCCGCCGACTACGACCGCAGCGGGCACCCCAGCGTCATCATCAGTAACTTCGCCAATCAGATGGTCTCGCTCTATCACAACGAAGGCAACGGTCTGTTCGTGGACGAGGCTCCGCAATCGGAAGTAGGCCGCGCCACTCTGGTCACGCTTGGGTTCGGGTGCTTCTTTTTCGATTATGACAACGATGGCTGGCCCGACATTTTCGTGGCCGACGGCCACATCGAGGACGCGATCGAGCGCGTGCAGAAGCGAGTCAGCTATGCCGAGCCGGCGCATCTTTTTCGCAATCTGGGCGGAGGGAAGTTCGAGGAAGTGACCGCGCAGATGGGCCCGGCCTTCGCCGCTCCGCGAGTGGCGCGCGGCGCGGCATACGCCGATATCGAGAACGACGGTTTTCTCGACGTCCTGATCACCACCAACGCCGGTCCTGCTTATTTATTCCACAACGAGGGCGGGACAAATCATAGCTTGCGACTGAAACTGGTGGGAACGAAATCGAACCGTGACGGGATCGGCGCGGTAGTGCGCGTGACTTCGGGGAATAATCAAGATAAGCAATGGAAGATGCTGCGCTCGGGATCCAGTTATCTTTCGCAGAGCGAACTCGTGCTCACCTTCGGCCTGGGCGGGCAAACCAAAGCTGACGGCGTTGAGATTCAGTGGCCCAGCGGCCAGGTCGATAAGCTCTCGAACATCAACGCTGGACAGACTGTTACGGTCGAAGAAGGCAAAGGTGTCGTGGGCCAACGCAGCTACGGGGCTCGATCGAGATCCGATTGACGATTTACCCTGTGTTCTCCTGTGCCCTCTGTGTTTAAATCTTTACTCGAATGACTCCCCGAATTGCAGCGGTTCTGGCCGGCACGTTCCTGGCCGCGTTTGGGCTTTTCGCGACTCCACAAAGTCAACCGGCTGTGAATCCGGCGGAGGCTGCGCGCCTGAACAATCTCGGCGCCGCCTACATGAACCAGCAGCTTTTCGAGAAGGGACTCAAGTGTTTCCAGCAAGCGGCCGAACTCGATCCCAAACTGACGATTGCGCGGCTGAATCAAGGCATTGCGCTTTTGAATCTTCAAAAAATCGACGAAGCCAAAACCATCTTGGAAGATTCGCTTAAGCAGGATCCGAAAAATCCGAATGCATGGTACAACCTCGGTCTGCTCGCGAAAAATACCGGTGAGGCTCAAGCCGCGATTGATGCCTTCAGGCACGTGGTCGAGATCGACGCGAACGACGCCGACACCTGGTATTTCCTCGGCTCGTCGTACGTGCAAGCCAAACAGTTCCCGCAAGCGATTGATGCCTTCCAGCATGCCCTGCATTTAAACCCGTTACACGCCTCGGCCGAGTTCGGTCTGTCGCGCGCCTACCAGCAATCGGCCGATATCGACCACGCCCGCGAGCACCTGAAAAAGTTCCAGTACATCACGCAAAACAAGCTCGGTGCGCCGGTGAGCCTGGCCTACGGCGAGCAGGGGCAGTACTCCCGCGCGGTCGAGGCGCCCTCGGCGGTGTTGAAAGCGCCCCCGCAGATCAAGGTGCGGTTCGTGGATGTGACCAAGGAGGCGGGAATTGCTGGGAGATTTCTGCCTACCCCAAGCGGCCTGCTTCTCGATCCCGGTCCAGGCGCCTGTTTTCTGGACGTTAACAACGACGGCAAGATCGACGTTTTTGTCGCTAACAACGGCGCCCAGGGCGGCATGTCGCTCTATCGCAACGTGGGGGGTGGCAAGTTCGAAGATGTGACGAAGCAGGCTGGGCTAGACGAGAGCCTGCATGGCACAGCGTGTACCGCGGGGGACTACGACAACGATGGTGCTACAGACCTCGCTGTGAGTATCGACGGGGGAGCCTTGCTGCTGCACAACGAGAAGAACGGCACGTTCAAGATCTCCTCGGGGCTCGCTGGGATCACAGGAGGCGGCATTGCGACAGGGCTGACGTTCGTCGATTACGACCATGACGGCGATTTGGATATGTACGTGGTCGGCGGTTCCCGAAGCGCCATGCCGCTAGGCAAGCATCGTGGAGTGACCGACGTTGAAGTGCATGCCATCCCTTTTAACTCGATGTGGCGCAACAATGGCAACGGGACTTTCACGAACGTAACCGAAGCCACCGGACTTGAGGCTGTCGAATTCAACGAAGCGGCCGTGGGTACGGATTACAACAACGATCGTGCCGTTGATTTGGTTCTGACGGGAACTCAGCCCGTCGTTTACGAAAACCCCAGAGAAGGCAGATTCCGTGAGCGAGAGTTTTGGAGAGGGCGTTCCGCAACGGGTGTTGCCGTTCTCGACTTCGACCATGATGGCTGGATGGACCTGGCTTTTACACACGATGGCTCCCCTGCGGTTACGCTGTGGCGGAACAACGATGGCAAGACCTTCGACCGAGTCCAGCTTCCAGAGACGAACTGGGTTCGCGCTTACGGCGTTGCCGCCATCGACTACGACAACGACGGTTGGGTCGACCTGGTCGCTGTCGGTGAAACTAAAGAGGGCAAGGGCGAAGTGCGGCTGTTTCGAAATCTCGGGGTGGATGGTTTCAAGGACGTCACTGCCGATGTTGGGCTTGACAAGGTTCAGCTCAAAGAGCCGCGCGCCATCATCACCGGCGATTACGATGGCGACGGCGCGACCGATCTGCTGATCACGCAGAATCATGGACCCGCAGTGCTGCTGCGCAATGAAGGCGGCAATCAGAATCACTGGCTGCGCCTTTCGCTGAAGGGACTGGCCGACAACAAGAGCGCGATCGGAACCAAGGTGGAAGTGTTTGCGGGCGGGAACCGACAGAAGTTTGAGATTGCCGGCTCGAACGGATACCTGGGGCAGAATTCGACCGACATCGTGGTCGGGCTGGGCGATGCGAAAGAAGCTGACATCGTGCGCCTGCTGTGGCCGACTGGTGTGTTGCAGGATGAAATCAACGTCGCCGGCGACCGGCAGCAGAACATCACTGAGATCGATCGGCGCGGCAGTTCCTGTCCCACGCTGTTTGTTTGGAATGGCGAGCGCTACGAACTTGTCGCCGACATGCTGGGCGCGGGCGTGGTCGGGCACTGGATTGGGCCCGGCCAGCGCGACGTTCCGCGTCCGGTCGAGTACGTCAAGATCGATCGCGACGCGATTCGCGAGAAAGATGGCCAGCTCAGCTTCCGCTTCATGGAACCGCTTGAGGAGGCCGTCTATCTCGATCAGGTACGGGTGCTGGCGGTCGATCATCCTGCCGATCTTGATGTTTATCCCAACGAATATTTCGCGTCGAACCCGCCGTATCCGGAGTTCAAGGTGGTGGTGAGCAAAAAAGAGGATGCGCGTCCGCCGATGGGCGCTTGGGATGAGCATGGCCACAATGTGTTACCCGATCTTCTCGCGCATCGTTACTTCGGAGATTTTGGCTTGACGCAGTTTCAAGGTTTTGCCAAGTCGCATAGCCTCACGCTCGATCTGGGCGAGCCCTACCGCGGCGGCCCGCTGTGGTTGCTGCTGCATGGCGAAGTCGAATACTTTTCGGCGAATAGCATGTATGCAGCGTCGCAAGCTGGGGTGCAGGCGATTTCTCCGTATGTGGAAGCGCTCGATGCGAAGGGAAAGTGGGTGCGGGTGGTCGATGATATGGGATTCCCCGCGGGCGGGCCGCGCACAATGACCGCCGACCTCACGGGCAAATTGCCGCCAGGCACCCGGAGGATTCGCATCACGACCAATCTGCAGATTTATTGGGACAGCATTCTGGTGAGCCGAACGCCGCAAAATGTAGGGCCGCCGTCTCGACAGCTTTCCGGCACCGAGGGCGGGACGCCCACGGGACAGCCGGCAGGATGCCGGCGCTACAGGGTTTGCCTTACGCCGGTTCCGCTGGTTCGTGCTGATCTGGGCTTTCACGGATTTCCACTGAAGGTCGAGGGCACGCCTCCGGGAAACGTGCAGTACATCTATGAAAAGACCAGCGCGACGGGGCCCTACACGCGTCCTGCCGGAACCTACACACGCTACGGCGACGTGCTGCCGCTGCTGAGTGCGCTGGACGATGAGACGGTGGTATTTGGCTCGGGCGATGAAGTGCGTCTCGACTTTGATCCATCGCAATTGCCGGCACTACCTCAGGGCTGGGTGCGCGATTATTTCTTCGCGGCCTTCGGATATGAGAAAGACATGGACTTCTACGCCGCCGAGGGAAACTTCGTGGCGCCGCTGCCGTTTCTCAAGATGGGCGACTATCCCTATGCGCCGGGCGAATCGTTTCCGCTCGACGACGCGCATGTAAACTATCTTCTCGAATACAACACGCGGCACATGTCCGGAAACGAGCAGCGCGGGTATTGGTTTGACTACGGGAAGTGAAGCGACTCCGCTAAATATGGAATCGTTTTAATATTGACATTTCTAACCCTCCATAATCCAATAGGCGGACCCATGGAACCTGCTATCTCTGTTGCACCGTCTGGTCCGCGCTTACGCCGCACGCTTACGCTTTGGGACTTAATTCTTTATGGCGTGATCGTGATTCAACCTGTTGCTCCCATGTCTGTGTTTGGCGTGCTCAGCAACCGCGGGCATGGACATGTGGTGACCACGATTTTGATCGCCATGGTCGCGATGCTGTTTACGGCGATCAGTTATGGGCGGATGGCGCGGGCTTATCCTAGTGCGGGTTCGGCGTTTACTTATGTCGGCCAGGAGATCAACCCGGCACTGGGTTATGTGACCGGGTGGAGCATGGTCATGGATTACCTGCTCAATCCCATGATCTGCATTATCTGGATCAGCCAGCAGGCGCACGTGTTCGCGCCCGGTGTGTCGTATGCCGTTTGGGCGGTTATTTTCGCACTGATGTTTACCGCCTTGAATGTGCAAGGGGTGAAAACTTCGGCTCGAGTGAATACCGCGCTGGCTGCGGGAATGGGAGTGGTGATTGCGATTTTCTTTGTCGCCGCGGCGCGGTACATTTTTGGCCATCCTCACGATGGTGCGGCGTTCTTTACGCGGCCCTTTTACGATCCTGCGAGCTGGAATACGAAAGCGGTGCTGGGCGGCACTTCCGTCGCCGTGCTTACTTACATTGGTTTTGACGGCATCTCCACGCTCTCCGAAGAGGCCGAGAATCCGCGACGAAACATTTTGCTCGCGACGGTGCTGGTTTGCGTGGTGATCGGAATTCTTTCAGCCTTTCAGGTGTATGCGGCTCAGCTGATCTGGCCGGCCTCGGAACCGTATCCGAACATGGACACGGCTTTTACTTTCGTGGCGGGACGCGCCTGGGCGCCGCTGTTCGCCATTGTCGGATTCACGCTGGTGGTGGCGAACTTTGGCTCGGGCATGGGCGCCCAGCTGGGTGCGGCGCGGCTACTCTACGGCATGGGACGCAGTAACGCTCTGCCGAAGTCGTTCTTTGGCGCGGTCGATGCCAAGCGGCACGTGCCGCGCAACAACGTCCTATTCGTCGGTGCGCTCGCGTTGGCTGGAGCATTTCTGCTTCCGGCGTTGGCCGGGGCGACCACTGGCTATGATCTGGGCGCGAACCTGCTTAATTTCGGAGCGCTGATCGCCTTTATGGGTGTGAATGCTGCGGCGTTCGTCCGCTATTACTTGCATGAACCGGAAAAGAAGTTGGGCAATCTGCTCCCGCCGGTTCTGGGCTTTGTGATTTGTTTCTTTCTCTGGATAAGTTTGAGTTCTAAAGCTCTGGTTTTTGGGGCGATCTGGATGGCGGTGGGAATTGCCGTGGGGGCATGGAAGACCAAGGGCTTCCGGGGCAATTTAGTCGACTTCGAGTTGCCGCCGGATGAATAGGCGATAGTCTGTGGGAAAATTTATGCTCCGTGTAGATGTGAGCCGCCTCGCTCTATCCGCCGGGACAGCCGAGGCGGCTCCCCAGATGAGCATATTCCGTCCACTTTATTCCACGTTCCAGCCGGTTACTTTTACTGTTGCTTTTTCTGCGCCCAGTTCGCTGGCGCGGTAAGTGGCGGTTAGCTCGCGCTTTTCGCCGGGGAGCAGAGAAATGTAGTTATCTTCCCAGACGACTGGCAGAATCTCTTCGCCCCGGGCGCCTCTATCTACTTTGAGGCGTACAAAGAAGGCGAGACTCTTGCTGGGATTCTCCACCGTCACGCGGGTGATGGAGTCTTCGCCTCTGCGCGCTGTGATGCTGGTAACTTTAAGCTTTACCTTGGGAAGTTGCGCGAGAGCCGTGTAATCGGCAAAGGAATCGGTGGGCGTCATCCACCAGTTGGACTTGGCCCAGTCGAGGGTTTCGGGTTTGGTGGAGAGCCAGTAAAAGTTGGACCCGACCAGTTTGCCGGCTGAGTCGGTCAAGCGCAGAGCCACGAAGTACGTTGGACTCAGGCCATCAACTTCGGGGAGCGTGAATACTTTGGCCGTGCTGTCGGCGGGCGCATCGAGCGAGTCTTCGTGAGAAAACTTCTCGGTAGCGTCGAGGTTGTAGATCTTCGTGGTGAGCTTCAGACCTTTGACATCTTCATACTGGCTGCTGACGACCCAGATGGAATGATCGTCGTAGCCGTAGATCGGATGAAGAGCTTCCATGGCGCGCTTGGCGCCGAAGTAGCCGCCCGCGGGACGCAGGTAATAATCGTAGAGGTGCCAGATCATGGAAGGCCAGGCATTGTTGAGCATCCATTGAATCACGCCGGTGGATTCATATTTGTTGCGGCTGTAGGCTTCGTACATGGCGCGCACGCCTTCGTAAGTCTGCATTTGCGACTTGGCGGCGAAGTCTTCCACATCGTCTGACTTGCCGTAGCGGTTCGCGAGCGCGGTGCTGAAGACCTGGATAGTTTTGAATTCTCCTCCGCCGGCATGGTAGTTCCAGACATCGTCGATGGGCCAGAGGTGATCTTTTCCAACCATGGCGCGGATGCTTTCGACAGGAGGGACGGCCGGGCCCATGCTGGTTTCGGTGTTGAAGCCGTAGGCGCCACCGCAGCCGCCGGGATTGCAGAGCTTGCGGTTGGGCTGACCGGCGGGAGTGTCCTGCTCCCAATAGCCCGGAGCTATATACTCATACGGCCCCGACATCTTGACGCCGCTGCTTCCCGTGACTGTGGTGGGCTTGCCGGTGGCGGAGGAAACTACAGGATTCGGCCACAGGAGCTGCTTTTCGATGTCGAGATACATCTGCTCGACATCGGGCGGGGGCGGGTTGTCGCTGCCATTCAGCCACATGACCATACTGGGATGGCTGCGCAGGCGGTAGATCTGATCGCGGAGAGACTGCTGGGCGATTTCAAAATCCTGCGGCTTCCAGCGCGGCCAGCGCTCCCAGAAATCGCAGCAGCACCAGCCCGCCATGACCAGGATTCCTTCGTGGTCGGCGATATCGAAGAACTCCTGGGTTTCAAGTTTGCCTTCGAGGCGTACCGTGTTCAATCCCATATCGCGGACGTAGCGGAATTCATCGTGCAGGCGCTGCGAGTTTTCGCGGAGCATCATGTCGGGAGTCCAGCCACCGCCGCGGATGAGGATGTTCTTGCCGTTGATGTGGAAGGCGCGGCCGCCGGTGGGGTTTAGTTCGGAAGTAACTTCGCGAATGCCGAACTCCGTTGTTGAGTGGTCGCTGATGCTGCGGCCGACTTCGAATTCCATTTTCAGCGAGTAGAGAACTGGCTTGCCCATCTGCGCGGGCCACCAGAGGCGCGGATTGGATAAGATGAGCTGCGGGTATTGTTCGGGAGTGAAGGTCACGTCTTTGCTTTCGTTGGCGGCGAGTTCGACCTCCTGCTCGAAGGCTACGTTTTCGATTTGGCCTTTCAGTTTGCCTTTCACGGGTTCGCTGGCGCCGTTCTTGAGTTGTGCGGTGACGGTGAGTTGCGCGGAATCGTTGGCGGGCAGGTTCAGTTTCGAAACGACCGTGGGATAGCGCAGCGCGACCGGGCCGCTGGCGGTGAGGTAGACTTCGCGCCACAGGCCCATGTTCTTGTCGGGAGGCGCAGGGTTCCAGTCGACGAAGGTGATGGCCAGGTCGCTCTCGGTGGGGGCGAAGACCTGCACTGCCAGCACGTTTTCGTGGCCGGGCTTCACTGCATTGGTCACGTTCAATTCATAAGTGCGCCAGGCTCCGGCGATGGTGTCGGAGTTGGCGATCTGCTTTCCGTTCAGCCAGACGTTGGCTCGGTAGTTGATCCCCTTGAAATTCAGCCAGACCGTTTTTCCCTTGTAGGTGGCTGGAGCGGGAAACTGTTTGCGGTACCACCAGGAGACCGCGTAGGGGCTATCCGTCTGCATGGGGATGTTGGAAAAATTTCCGCCGATGGGGTAGGTGACGCCGGCAAACTGGCGGAGGTTCATGGCGAAGAATGGGTCAGGGAGGGTTTTGTCTTTTACCAGGGCGGCGACGACCGTGGTGGGCACGGTGGCGTCGTGCCATCCCCTGGGTACGAAAGCGGCGGTGGAGATGGTCTCGCCCTTGGCTTCGACTTTGGCGGAAGATTGCAGGGTCCAATGTTCGCGAAGGGCGAGCTTGTCGGCGTGTGCGGGGGCGGCGAGTTCGGCTGCGGGGGTGTCCGCGGCGAGGAGAAAGTGCGCACTTAGAAATGACATCATTAACAAGCACGCTGCGAACTGAATGGGGAAGTGCGAGCATTGTTTGGTTGCGTTTGCGGAGTTCATGTTGCTCCCTTGCGTGCCTGGGGCACGGGTGTGCTCGATTGTTTCCGCGGACCTTGAACCGGGAACGATGGTCCGCGAACTAAGAGGGATAACACGTCTATTGATACGTTTCAATAGGTGATTTGTTCGAGCCGCTGGAGGGCGAGCAGTTGGAAACGCGGAAGTGGTAGAAACGCCTTTGTGGACTCGCATTGACGGACGCGGGTAAGGGGTCCCCTTCGGCAAGCTCAGGGCAGGCTTTCGACTCCGCAAGCGCTTCGCATTTGCGAAGCACTTGCTTCGCTCAGGATGACAGGGCCGTGTAGTTTATAATTGTTGATTCTACGCATAATTCTGGAGTGATAAGAAGATGATTCGATTTCTGCAGACTGAAGGACCGGTGAAGAAAGTTGTGCTGAGCGGGTTGCTTTTGTTGATTTGCGGGGCCATGGTGATTGCATTCGTTCCCGGCATCGGCAGCGACGCTACGGGTGCGCCGGGCAAGGGCGTAATTGCCAAGGTCAATGGCGAGGCGATTACCCCCGAGGAGGTGCGGCAGACGGCGCGCGAGATGGCGCAACAGCAGGCGCAGCAATATGGCGCGCAGGCTTCGATGATCATGCCTTTTCTGATCCAGCAGGACACGTCGCGAGCCGCCGACCAGTTGATCGACAAGCAGGCGTTGCTGGCGGAGGCGGAGAAAATGGGGTTAAAGGCTACGCCGCAGGAAGTTAAGGATGAACTGCAGCACGGCCGCTATGCCGGAATTTTCTTTCCCGGAGGGAACTTTATCGGGCAGGCGGAGTACGAAGGAATGTTGCAGCAGCACAACCTGACGCCCGCGATGTTTGAAGACAGTGTGGGCAAGGACATTGTGATCACAAAGCTGCAGACGCTGATAACGAGCGGCGCGTCGGTGAGCGATGCGGCCATCCGCCAGGAGTTCGTCAAGCAGAATACAAAGGTGAAGTTTGATTATGCCGTGTTGAAAGAGGATGACATCAAGAAAGGCCTTCACCCGACGGTCGAGGAACTCAAGGCTTTTTATAACACCCATCTGAAGACCTACACGAACTCGATTCCCGAGAAGCGCCAGATTAAATATGTGATGCTCGACACGGCGAAGGTGCAGGCTGAAGTGCGGGTCACGAACGATGAGTTGCAGGCTTATTACAATCAGCATCGCGATCAGTACCGCACAGCTGAACAGGCGAAGGTCAGCCACATTCTGATCAAGACGCCGCTTCCCGGGCCCGACGGCAAAGTGGATGATAAGGGCGTGGCCGACGCGCAGAAGCGCGCGGAAGATTTGCTGAAGCAACTCAAGGCTGGGGCAAAATTCGAAGACCTGGCGAAGAAGTATTCCGAAGATCCGGGAAGCGCCAAGGAAGGCGGATCTCTGGGTTGGATTGGGAGGGGCCGCACGGTTCCGGAGTTCGAGAAAGTTGCGTTTTCGCTGCCCAAGGGGCAGATCAGTGGCTTGGTGAAGAGCAGCTACGGTTTCCACATTATTCGGGTGGATGACCGGCAGGACGCGCACATGAAGACATTCGATGAGGTCAAAGCCGAGATCGAGCCGATCGTCAAACAGCAGAAGACGCAGGACATAGCTCAAAAGCAGGCGGAAGATCTTTTGCAGCAGGCGAAGACGAAGGGTTTGGATGCGGCGGCGGCGGCGAAGGGCGTGCCGGTTGTCACCTCGGATTTTTTCAGCCACAGCGATGTAGTGCCGGGATTGGGTCCGGCGCCGCAGCTCATGGATGCAGTGTTCGGTGCAGCGGAAAAGGCGCCGCCGGACATGGCCACGACGTCGCAGGGCTTCGCGGTGTTCCAGTTGCTGGCGGTGAAACCGCCCGCTACGCCCACGTTTGAGGACATCCAGGCTCGAGTGGAAGAGCAATTCAAGAGCGAGCGCGCGAGCTTTCTGCTAAGGCAGAAGACGCAGGAACTTTCCGACCGCGCGAAGGCTGAACATGATCTGAAGAAGGCAGCGAAGGAGTTGGGCGCCACGGTTAAGACGAGCGATTTCGTGTTACCCGATGGCCAGGTTCCCGATATCGGGTCCATGACCGGGCAAGCCTCGGTGGCATTCAGCATGAAGCCGGGAGAAATCAGCGGACCGATCCAGAGCGGTGCCAATGGAGTTGTACTTTCCGTGGACGAGGTGCAGGCTCCGACAGAAGCGGATTTCGCGGCCAAGCGTGACCAGATTCGAGAGACGTTGACGCAGGGCAAGCAGCAGGAGATCTTCGCGCTCTATGTCACCAACCTGCGCAATCAGATGGAGAAATCGGGCAAGATCAAGATCAATCAGGACGAGATGAAGGCGCTGACCCGCGGGGAAAGCGAATCGGGGGAGTAGGCGGCGACGCCGGGACACGGGCAAGAACCAGGATCCCTCGCTCTCGCTCGGGATGACAAGTATTTCGGTTCGGGATGTCAGCGTGTCGGCTTGGGATGGGAAGTACGTCTGCTCGGGATGGCAAATGTGTTTGGGCGAATAACGAATTCATAAATAGAAATCACAGGTAGTGATCGAGTTGCATGCCGTTTCCCCGCGCTGCAGGCATTTTGTTGCATCCCACGTCGTTGCCTTCGCGCGGCGGGATCGGTGATTTTGGTCCGGCCGCCTATCAATTCGCTGACTCCCTCTCCTCGGCCCGACAGGGACTTTGGCAGGTTCTGCCGCTGGGTCCGGTCGGTTACGGGAATTCGCCATATTCTTCCACCTCAGCATTTGCTGGTAACCCCCTGCTGATTAGCTTGGAGCGCCTGGCCAGCCGCGGCTGGATCGATCAGAACAAAGTTTCTCACCTTGCTTCGGACGCTGGTCCGGTGGCGTACGACCGGGTTTTCGCCACGAAAATGCCGCTGCTTTTTGAAGCCGGGCGCGGTTTTGTCGCGTCGGCTTCGGCCAGCGCGCGCGAACGCTTTGAGCG
>JBAWCJ010000034.1:0-14378 GCA_049590215.1 Candidatus Sulfotelmatobacter sp.
AAGCTCCGCAAAGGGCTTACCATCATGACCGCGCTGGGTATCGCGTTGACCGTGACTACAGCGATCTTCCTGATGGCGCTACTGGCGGGCCTGCAGCGGGCATTTGTTTCCAGCGGCAATCCCATGAACGTGCTGGTGCTGCGCAAAGGATCGGAAGCGGAGCTGTCCGGCGGCTTTGACGCTGCGTTGTTTCCCACACTTAAAGTTCTTCCTGGCATTGCGAAAGACAGCCACGGCGAGCCCATGGTCTCGGGCGAGTGGGTGGTGGTGATCGTGCTTCCGCGCAAAGACGGGACGGGTGAAGTGAACGTGACGGTGCGCGGCATGATGCCCGATGGTCTCGAACTGCGGCCCAGTGCGAAACTGATCGAAGGACGCTGGTTCCAGCCCGGGCAGCGCGAGGTGGTGGTGAGCAAATCCATCCGCTCGCGCTTCTCGCACGCCAACATCGGCGACACCATGGAGTTCGGCAAAGGATCGTGGAAAGTGGTGGGAGTATTTGACGCCGGCGGTTCAGCCTACGAATCGGAAATCTGGTGCGACGTGAATCAGATGGCGTCGGATTTCGATCGTCAGGGCGGGTACTCATCCGCGTACTTGCGGGCGACTGATCCCATTGCCGCCGATGCCCTCACCAAGCGAGTCAGCGACGACCAGCGGCTCAAGCTCGAGGGAGTTCTGGAGACGCAGTATTACGAGAAGCAGACCAGTTCGGGCGCACCCATCAAATACATTGGGATCGTGGTGGCGATCATCATGGCGATTGGATCGAGTTTCGCCGCAATGAATACGATGTACGCCGCCGTGTCCTACCGCGGGCGCGAGATTGCGACCTTGCGCGTGTTGGGATTTTCGCGGCCGGCGATTCTGACGTCGTTTGTCCTCGAATCTCTGATGCTGGCTTTGCTGGGCGCGGTAGTGGGAATTCTGCTGATGCTGCCTTTCAACGGGATGCAGACGGGAACGTCGAACGCCGTAACATTTAGCGAAGTTGTGTTCAGCCTGCGGATTACGCCGCTGGTTGCCGGCGCCGCAGTGGGGTTCGCGCTGATCATGGGACTATTTGGGGGATTTGCGCCCGCCTGGCATGCAGCGAGGCAGAATATTCTCACTGCACTGCGAGGCTGATTTTTTTGATTGGCAATTGTGGAAACCATGGCGGTGCGCTTTTCGTATTCTTTACCTATGCCGATTGATGCCAAACACGAAGATTTGCAGAGCTTGCGCATCGACCGCACCGGCCATGGCGCAGGCGGAGAGCCGCCCGTGTGGGCGCGCCGCTACATTCTTATCGGGATCGCGATCGTAGTTGTGCTGAGCTTGTCCGCGCTGGGGTACCGCATGCTTTCCCGCGATGTCCCGGAGGTCGAGGTGACGCGCGCTTCCGCGGAGAGCAGCGACGTGGGCGGCACGGTGCTTTCGGCCACCGGCTACATCGTGGCTCATCACACCATCAACGTGAATTCCAAAGTCACGGGACGCCTTGCCTGGATTGGCGTGGAAAAGGGAGACAAGGTTAAAGAAGGTCAGGTCCTGGTTCGCCTGGAGGATCAGGAGTTCCGCGCTTCCTACGAACAGGCTGAGGGCGCGCTAGATAACGCTCGCGCTTATCTTGAAGAACTTGAGCATGGGTCCCGCCCGGAAGAAATCCAGGAAGCGCAGCACAATCTTGATGAAGCGCGCGCCACCCTGGTTGACGACAAACTGACACTGGACCGCACCAAAGAGCTCTCAAGCGCCGGTGTAGTTTCACGCCAGGTGATGGACGACGCCACCGCGAAGTTCGAGTCGGACCAGCAGCGCGTCAATTCGCTCGATAAAGCTTTTCAACTGATGAAGATTGGGCCGCGTCCAGAAGAAATTGCCCGCGCTCGCGGAGCTGTCGTGCAAGCGCAAGGCCAGCTCGACTACGCCAAGTCCCAGCTGGATGCCACGGTAATTCGCGCGCCAGTTAACGGCACAATTCTCGACCGGACCGCTGAAAAAGGTGAGCTGATTACCGCACAGTTTGCCAGCGCAGCGGCGGGTGGTCCGCAGGGATCGGTAGTGTCGCTGGCTGACTTGAACGATCTTCAGGTCGAACTCGATATCGCGCAGGCCGATTTTGCCCGGCTGGGACCCAAGCAGAAAGGCATCATCACTACCGACGCCTATCCTGACAGAAAATATAACGGCGAGATCGCGCAGATTTCTCCTGAGGCGAATCGGCAGAAAGCCACGGTGCAAGTGAAAGTGCAGGTGCTGAATCCGGATTCCTACCTGCGGCCGGAAATGAACGCCACGGTGAAATTCCTGGCAGATGAACCGAAATCTGCGAGCAATCAGCCGGCGGGAGCCTTCGTGCCAACCACCGCGTTGCGGGATCACGACGGCAAGAAAGTCGTGTTCCTGGCGTTCGACGGCAAGGCGCGCATGCGCGAGGTTCATGTGCTAAGCCAGCGCAGCGACGGCTTTCTAGTGGACGGGCTGGTCGGCGGTGAAAGCGTGATCAGCAAAGGCCCGCCCGACCTGAAGGACGGAGACACAATTAAAATCAAGGGGCAGTCATAATCATGAGCACTGTTGCTGAAAATCAAGTCGCTACCGGAACCAAAGTAGTTCAGGCCCGCAACGTCAGCAAGATTTTCAAGCGCGAGGCTTTTGAAGTGAAGGCTCTGGACGATGTCTCGATTGACATTGCAGCCGGCGAATTTCTGGCGCTGATGGGACCGTCGGGCTCCGGCAAGACCACGCTGCTGAACATGATTGCAGCCATTGACCGGCCAACCTCAGGCGAGTTGCTGGTGCAGAATCAGAATGTTTTTCGCTTTAACGACTCGCAGGCGGCGCATTGGCGCAATGAGCACATCGGGTATGTCTTCCAGACATTTAATCTGATCCCGGTTCTAACCGCGTTTGAAAACGTGGAGTTGCCGCTGTTGCTCACCCACCTCAACCCGCAGCAGAGGCGCGACCACGTGATGACAGCGCTTAAACTCGTCGGATTGGAAGAACGAGTGAACCATCTACCAAAGCAGCTCTCCGGCGGACAGGAGCAGCGAGTTGCGATTGCACGGGCGATTGTGAGCGATCCTACGCTGCTGCTGGCGGACGAACCCACGGGCGATCTGGACAGTCACTCGGCGACTGAAGTTTTGGAGATTTTGAAACGCCTGAACGAAGACTTCCACAAAACAATCGTGATGGTGACGCACGATCCGCACGCGGCATCGTATGCGCACGTGACACGGCATCTCGAGAAGGGGATGTTGCTGCCGCCAGGGTAACTGCGTCTACGACAAGGCTGACGCAGGCAACCGATCCGACTCAGGCTCTGAGTCAGCCACCCACTGCCAGGCGCGGCGGCCATTGTCGAGTGATACGGCCTGGGCCTCTCCATACGCCACTAAACGATTCAGCACCGTGGTGACCGAGGCCATCGGATCTTTATGACGCGCCAGCATGGGCGGCGTTTTTTCCTGAATCCGATCACAAACATCACGAGCGCTGAGAGCTCGTTTTGAGTCCATCAGGATCATGCGACAAGCTTTGGTGAAACCGGGCTGGCGTCCGCTGCTCTTGCGATCGACCAATTCCAGCAACTCATCGCTTAATACGCCGTCGCCAAAAAGGTTGGCAAGGCCGGCAATCGTCTGTTTGATGGTGCCGATTCTGCGCATCACTTCGGCGCGCTGTTGCAGTAGTTGGCGCAGTTCCTCGTGCGCCTGCCGCACTACCTCTTGCACGTGGCCGTTCCCGGCGTCCGTGATGGGTCTCATCGCAGTCGCACCATCCTGGAAGTGCATAGATCCTCCAATTCTGCTCCCCAATTACGGCGCACTCTATCTCTTTACCGATACGCACAAAACCGAGAACTGGTTCCCAGA
Source organism: Candidatus Sulfotelmatobacter sp. (assembly GCA_049590215.1). Classification (GTDB taxonomy): domain Bacteria; phylum Acidobacteriota; class Terriglobia; order Terriglobales; family Acidobacteriaceae; genus Sulfotelmatobacter. Next base: position 3,867 of record JBAWCJ010000034.1, read on the forward strand.
TTCTCGCGAGGGATGAGGCGGATCCCCCACATCCAGACTTTCGGTATTAGACGATTGAACTTCGAGTTGGTTAACATCGAAAAGACGATTAGTGACAGGTTACAGAGGAAAGGGACAGACAGGATATTTTTTGGCGCGAGTGTACAACTTCGCCAGCCGCCCAAGTGCTGACGCGAATCGTTCCGTGGCATCGAAGCGGATATTATGTGGCCGAACGACTGGCCCGCGGAGGGGATTTGGGTGCTCGCGTTCCTGCAGCGAACTGTTGTTCCCTTAGCATTTTCTGGCTTCTGACCTGCCACCGCAGACAAATGTGACCGGCTCTTCCGCAGGAAAAAATATGCCGTCTATCCCGAACTGGGCCCATCCCCGATCTGGGACTTCTTCTTGCTCTGATTGACTGTGCGGTTACTCCCAAGACGACGCCGCGACCGAAAGATTCCGATGTGAAAGGAGTAGACCAAGGAATCCTCTGTCAACTGCGACACAACCCGGGCCCTCTGTTTTGCGTGTCCTGCTGGTGGGAAGCCAGGAGGAAGATTTTTTTCTCATCCGCGAAATTCTGGAGCGGAACCGGGCAGCGATGCCGGCGGAACTCGACCATGCGGGGTCACTCGAAGAAGCCAAGGCGATCTTGCAGCGCCGCGACTACGGTCTGGTGCTGTTTGAACATGAGACCGGAGATGCCGCGGCCACCAAGCTTCTCTCGGAGTTTTTGCACACCCGGGGCGCGATGCCCTTCATCCTGCTGACTGAACACGCCGATGAGAAAGCCGTTGCCGAAATCATCCAGGCGGGCGCTTATGACTGCATGGAAAGATCACAACTCACCGGCGCCAACCTCGTGCGCACGATCCGGTGCGCGCTCAGTTTGCACTCAACCCAGCAGCGGCGGCAAATGGCGGAACAATCCTCGCGGAAGCTTTCTTGCGCGGTTCAGCTATCGGCTGATGCCATCTTTATCACGAATGGCGAAGGTATCATTGAATACGTCAATCCGGCTTTCGAACTGCTGACTGGATATTCTTCCGAAGAAGTTACGGGAAAAACGTCGTCTATTCTGAAATCCGGGGAGCAAGCGCCCATACTTTACCGGGAGGTGTGGGAAACTATTCGTTCGAGCGGCATCTGCCGCAGCATCGTCGTAAACCGAAAGAAAGATGGCGGAGTGTACTACGTCGATGAGAGCATCAGCGCCATACGGGACGCCGAAGGCAACATCACGAACTTTGTCTCCAACGGGCGGGATTACACCGAACGCCTTCGCCTGGAAGCACAGTTGGTCCAGTCACAAAAAATGGATGCGGTCGGCCGCTTGGCTGGGGGCATTGCTCACGACTTCAATAACCTGCTGACGATTATCACCAGCTATTCCGAACTGGCGCTTGACTCCGTGATCCCGGAAAGCCCTGCCCATGGGCGGATTCAGGAGATCCTTTCTGCCGCGCGCCGCGCTGCCGATCTGACGCGGCAGCTGCTCGCTTTCAGCCGCAAACAACCTCAGGCCCTGCGCGTCGCAGAACTAAACCCGGTCGTCACTGGAATCACCAAGACTCTGCGCCGCCTTATCGGAGAAGACATAGAACTTGTCTTCGCCGCGGGCGAGGAACTGGGCCGAATCCGTCTGGATCCGGTTCAGATCGAGCAGATTCTCATGAACCTCGCGGCCAACGCCCGCGATGCCATGCCGCAAGGCGGACAATGCACGATCGAAACTCGCAACGTCCAACTTGACGAACCATACGCCGACCGCAAGCGGGCGGTGATTCCTCCCGGGCGCTATGCCGTGCTCAGCATGACGGACACGGGATCGGGTATTCCTGCCGATCACTTGTCCCACGTCTTCGAGCCTTTCTACACCACAAAGCCTTCCGGCAAGGGTACAGGGCTTGGTCTGGCGACGGTGTATGGGATCGTCAAGCAGAATCACGGATTTGTCTGGGCCTACAGCGAACCCGGGATGGGCACGACCATCAAGATTTATTTGCCTTGCGTGCAGGATCAGCCGGTCGCCGTTGAAAGCCCAGACAAGATCGCGGGGGCGGCACAGCGCGGAACAGAGACCGTCCTGCTGGTCGAGGATGAGGAACCCCTGCGCCGGGCAACAGTCGAATTCCTCAGACTTCGCGGCTACACCGTTCTGGAAGCGCGGGACGGAGTCGAAGCCTTATCGGTTAGCAATAATCATGGCTCGACGATCCACTTGGCAGTTACCGACGTCGTGATGCCTCACATGAGCGGAGGCGAACTGGCGAGGGAACTGGAAACGCTGCGTCCGCAGACCAGAGTGTTGTTCGTCTCTGGCTACGCCGGGCAAACCGTGTTGGACCATAAAGTCGTCGACGTCGAAAACAACTTTCTGCAGAAGCCGTTCACCTTGAAACAACTGGCCAGCAAAGTCCGGACGGTTCTCGATCACAACCACACGATTCCCATCGCCGCCGAAATGATTGCGCATCCGTTCTTAGCTACGGCACGACCCGAGTAAGCTTGCCGCCCTTGAGCCGAAAACGTTGCCCTCGCCACGTGACGGTGTGGCCGCGAAGACTCACGACCCAGACCGCGGCCGCGAACAAATCCCGAAGAGGAATCAGCCACGCGTATTTGAGAATTTGATGGTCCCGCAGAACGCCGCGACCCACAAACCAGGCAACCGCGAAACGAAGCAACAGCGTGATCGCGAGCGCGCCGCAGGCCCAGAGCGCTGCTCGACTCGCGGCCAGAGCGAGCAGCGACCACGCGATCCCAAACGTAAAAATCAGACCCAGGTACCCTCCCGCGCGCGCGTCCCGGACTCCACGAGCCCAGCGCAGTTGATGCGCGAAGAATTCCCGCAGGCGATAAGGCGGAAGATAGGTCTCAACCACCACGTCCGAAAGTTTCACGGTCAGCCCGAGCTCAGCAATGCGCTTTCCTAGTTCGTAGTCGTCGGCAAGGTAGTCTACGAATGAAGCGAACCCGCCGATCTTTTCCAACTCTGCCCGGCGGAAGGCCAGCGTGGAACCTAGTCCAAAGCGAATGCCGCCTTCAAGCTGACACGCAGCGAGCACGCTCGGGCAAAAGTCCGTGCTGATGCCCAACCCTTCCAGACGCGATCCCAGCGTCGCACCAGCCACTCCGCGATAAAGACAAGTGACCATTCCGACGCGCGGATCGGCCAACGGAGCGGTCACCCGGCGCAGGTAATCGGGCTCCACGCGAATGTCACTGTCGTTCACGATCAGGTAGTCATAGCGAGCTTCCGCCAGCATTTGCGCCAGATTGCTGACCTTCACGTTCGCTCCCAGGATCTTCGGACAAACCACCAGCCGAATTCTGCGATCGGGGAATTCGCTTTGCAATTTCTTAACGCTCTCGATCGCAGGATCGTCGGCGTCGATCACCCCATAAATGATTTCGTACTCCGGATAGTCCTGCAGGCAGTGGCTGCGAAAGCTCTCATAGATTTCAGGATCGATTCCTTTGAGTGGTTTAAGAATCGAGATGGGTGGTGAAAGTTGCTCCGCACGGATGCGCGCTTCGACATTTCCTTCGCGCAAGAATCTTGCGGCGCTCGAGAGACAGAGGAGATAGTAAATGCAACTGGAGAACGTGCCGATGACCGCAACGATCTGAACCACTCTGACGATGGAATCCATCATGCGCAAACGGGGGACAGCCTATTCGTAACGCAATGCCTCAATCGGATCCAGGTTCGCGGCTTTCCACGCGGGATATATCCCAAACACCAAGCCGGTTCCGGCAGCAGATGAAAAGCCGAAGATCGTCCAGAACATCGACATATGGGCAGGCAGCGCGGGCCAGAACGCAGGAAGCACGCCCACGATGATGGCGCCGAGCAGAATCCCAATCACGCCGCCAACTGCCGTAAGAATGATCGCCTCTAAAGTGAATTGCAAAAGTATGTCGCGCTTGCGTGCGCCAATTGCCTTGCGGACGCCGATCTCGCGCGTCCTTTCAGTTACGCTCACCAGCATGATGTTCATCACGCCCACGCCTCCGACAATCAGCCCAACGCTCGAAATCGCGAACATGCCGATGAACAGCATACCCGTGAGCTGATTCCATACATCCGAGATTGAGTCCGAGGTGAAGACGGCGAAATTATCCGGTTTGTCGTTCGGAACTCTTCGCCGCCGCCGCAAGAGTTCCCGGATTTCGTCGATGGCCTTCGGCATGTCATCGTGAGAGGTGGCCTTAACACTGATCCAGTGCTGTTTCAACTCGGGGTGTAACGTCTTGAAGGTCTGCAGCGGAAAAAAGACACGATTGTCGTTCGGATCCTTGCCCCCACCAAACACCGACTTGACCTTCTGCACCGTGCCCACCACTTGAAACAACCGTCCTTCTATGTTGACCTCGCGGCCCAGCGGATCCTGGGTTCCAAACAATTCCTCGGTAGTGTCGTGACAGAGAACAACGACGGGAGAGCGATGTTGATCGTCCACGTCGGTGAACCATCTGCCGCTGGCCATGGGCAGGTCAAACACATCCTTCACCGACGCTGTGTCTCCTTCAAGAATGGTGTTCTTGGCCTTGCGGTCCTGATATTTGACTGCGTAACTGCCCACGCCCAGTTCGGGGCGGAATAGACGAATCCCTGCCGATACCGCTTTAACATGGGGTAAATCTTTAATTGCCTCAGCATCCTCAAACGTCAGTTCTTTTCGAGTCCGCACTTCTTCCGGGATGCGCCCGAAAGTAAATGGCTCCATGTGAAAGACGAATATAAGGTTCGACCCGATGCTTGAAACCAGGTCGCGGACGTTGTCGTCCAGGCCGCGGCCTATGGAAGAAACGCCGATTACCATCGCAACGCCGATTACGATCCCCAACACAGTCAGCGACGAGCGCAGTTTATTGCCACGGATGGTGTCGGTCGCCATCTGAACGATCTCACCGAATTCGTCTTTATGAAGCATGGGTGATTGAGTGATTTAGCGATTGGGTGATTTTGCGATTGAAAACCGCGCCGTTGGTTGTGGCTTTCGGTTTTCAATCGCTCGATCACCCAATCGCACAATCGCTAAATTCTTTACGTTTCGAACCGTAACGCCACGATCGGATCGAGTTTTGCCGCTTTGCGTGCGGGATAGACTCCGAAGAATACTCCAACACTGGCCGACACAATCAGTCCGGCCGCCACGGCCCAGAGCTTGATTGCCGAAGGCATCCCGACCAGCAGAGTAACGGATAAGGCGATCGTCGTGCCCAACAACACTCCCACAATGCCGCCCGCGAGTGCCAGAGTAACCGACTCGATCAGAAACTGCAGCAGCACATCCTCACGCCGTGCTCCCAGGGCCTTGCGAATGCCGATTTCGCGGGTGCGCTCGGTCACCGATACCAGCATAATGTTCATAATCACAATGCCACCGACCACCAGAGAAATTGCAGCAATGCCGATGGTGGCAATAAAAAATGTCTGGCTGAAATCGGTCCAGATGCCAAGCAGGCTCGAATTGGTCTCAATGTCGAAGCTGTCTTCGCCCCCGAGCGGATCATGCCGCCTTGCGCGAAGGGCAACGCGTGCTTCATCGACGGCCTCATCGAGCGGCACTCCGGCGCTGGCGGCCTTGGCGGCGATCCGCAGGCTGTTATTGTGCGTGCCATATTGTTTAAGGCATGCCGTCATGGGAATCATCACGTAATTGTCAGCGCTCTGCCCCAGGGTCTTGCCCTTCTTCGTTCCCACGCCAATTACCTGGTAGGTCCAACCGTCGATGCGGATTTCCTTGCCCAGCGGATCCGTACCCGCCATCAAATGTTCGACGATATCGTTTCCCACCACGGCAACTGGAGATCGATTATCCAGGTCAGTCTGGTTCAGCATGCGGCCAGCGCTCAGGTCGGTATCGAGAATCGTAGGCATGCCGGGAGTGATTCCCCGCACCAGCGTGTCGCTGATCTCTTGCCCGTTGTACTTCACATGGCCGCTTTCATTACGCGTGGAAGCGGCAACCAGCAAACAATGCCGGCAGGCGTCGGCGACCGCCTGATAATCCTCGATCGTCAGGTCTTTTCGCTTCTCACCTTCTAAATAGCGATCAACATTGGTCACGGCGGGAGAGACTTTGAAGATAAGGAAAACATCCGCGCCCAGATTAAATATCTTCTGGGCCACGTAATCGTTAATCCCGGAAACAAAGGTGACGACGGCGATGACGGCAGCCACTCCGATCACGACACCGAGCAGCGTCAGCACCGAGCGCAGCTTATTCACCCACAGCGACTGCAGGGCAATTCGGATGGCTTCGGCGATGTTCATGGGGCAGGCTTCGGCTGTCGGGCTTCGGGCTTCGGCCAAAACGAGGTTTCGGGATGGCCGCTTGTCGATAAGTCTACCAGCTAGTTAGTTTTCGGGGACGGCGGGTAGGCCGAAGTCCGGCAGCCCCTTCGACTTCGCTCAGGGCAAGCTCCGCCCGGACCCCGTATAATGATTCTGTTGGCAGCTGGACCGGGCGGTCGCTTTCTGCGTCTTCGGGCGCGGGGAGAGGAAAGTCCGAACTCCGCAGAGCAGTGTGCCGGATAACGTCCGGGAGGCCGGGTTCAAGCCCGTCCGACGGAAAGTGCCACAGAAAATATACCGCCTGCGTCCTTCGGGATGAGGGTAAGGGTGAAAAGGTGCGGTAAGAGCGCACCGCCGCGGCAGCAATGCAACGGGCAGGGCAAACCACACACGGAGCAAGACCAAATAGGAAGGGAGCCTGGACTTCGGTCCGGGCACGTGCCGGCTCGGCGCGTAAAACCTTCGGGTAGGTCGCTAGAGCCCCGCAGCGATGCGTGGCCCAGAGGAATGACCGTCCCACCGGAGCAATCCGGCGGACAGAATTCGGCTTACAGGTCCGGCTGCTACAAATTTCAATTCACTCCAGGAGCACACGATATGTCAGCACCCAGCCGCCGGCCGGAGATTCGCCGGCGCCGCGCCCGTCAACATAAAATCACCCTCCTTCGCAAGAGGCTCGCTTCGGCCCAGACCGACGCCGACCGCAACCGGGTTACCGCCAAACTGCACAAGCTCGCCGTCGCTTCGCCGGGCCAACCCCTGCTCAAGTAGATCCGTTGGCAGTTGAGGTCGGCGCCAGCCGCGGGCGGGGAGCCCGCCGAAATCAAGCCACACCCGCGGTCGACTTGGGGCTCGGCGAAGCGGACTGGCCTCTGGGTTCTGCACCGCCGTGCGGATTCACGACCTCCTGATAGGTGTTCATGATTCGACGCACCGATTTCTCCCAGGAGAACTTTGCCGCTTGCCGGTAGCTACGTTCTTTCATCTTCTCGCGCAACGGCCGATCCAAAAGCACCCGGTGCAGCGCCCGCATGATTTCGAAAACATTCTCCGGGTGAACCAGCACCGCAGCGTTGCCCACCACCTCGGGCAGCGACGATACGTTTGAGGTAACGACCGGAGTACCGTGGGCCATCGCCTCCAGCGGCGGCAGACCGAAGCCCTCGTACAACGACGGGAAGACAAAGATCTTGGCTTCATCGTAAAAAGTGCGCAGCACTTCGATCGGAACAAATCCCAGAAAGCGCACATCATTCTGCACGCCGCTGCGGATCACCGTCCGCCGCAGGTCGGGATTGCCGGAAACATCATCCCCAATGATGATGAGCTTCAGGTCAGGGAACGCCCCGTCTTTCTCCAACTCGGTCTTCAGCGCCGAAAAAGCCTCGATCAGGCGTACCACATTTTTGTGCGGACTGATTCTGCCGGCATAGAGCAGGAAGGGATAAGTGACCTGGTAGCGTTCGGCAATCACCTGCCGGTCGGCCGCGCTGGCGTGACCGCGAAGAAATCTTTCATCGATCGCGTTATAGACCACCTCGATGCGTCCCGGATGAATATCAAACAGCTTCTCCATTTCGAGCTTGGTAAAGTTCGAAACCGCGAAAATGCGCGCCGCGCCTCGCAAAACCCGTTTGGTCAACTGAAAGTGCAGCGACGCTCGAAGCCCCGTCTGCTGATGAGGCTGGGTGAGATGCTCCAGCATGTCGTGAACCGTCATCACATAGGGGCAAGGCAGCGCGCGGGGCATGGAGAACAAATTCGGGATGTGCACCAGATCGCATTCCAGCCGCTTCACAATCGTGCGGAACTCCGTGAAGCTCTTCCAGGAGCGCTCCGGCTCGGCCAGAGGAATCGTGTGAAAGTTAGCCGGCAGGGCGCCGATTTCCTTCACCTTGGCGGGAGAGCCGGTGAGGAAGTACGTAGTCTCGTGGTCCAATCTGCCCAAAGTTCGCACGACATTGCGGATGTAGGTACCGACGCCGAACTCAGTCATCCGCCGGATGTCGATGGCGATCTTCACCGAAGGCATTTAACCACAGCATAAGTGGCCATTCAATCGGCGGCTCGTTCCTTGATGAGCGCAGCAAGCGCGGTGCTGCTGGCCTCGCGCGAGGCGGCAGGAGCGGGCCGCCGGATCAGCGCGTCAAGCGTATCCCTTACCGTCTTCGTGCGTTCCTCATGCAGCAGCTCGTCCCAGACGGCGATTCGCACGACCTTCACGCCTATCAGCAGGGGCGAGAGATCCTTTACGAAGTCGTAGAACGCTCGCTGCTTCCAGCGCGGCGACCCGTTGTCGGCAAGATCTCCAGGCGCTGACGCCTTTCCGAATTGGGTCTCGCAGCTCCTGTTCGACCACTTTCCTCCATAGCTGCCGTTCTTGAGGCACATGTCTTCGTGGTCTAGACAGTAGCGTCGGTAAGCACGTAATGGGAATCGCGGCAGGCCTGCCAGGCTTGCGGACTTCAAAGTAATGCCGCGATAGCGGTTGAAGTGGAGGTATTCGTCGAGTTCGACCGCGATCCCCTCGAATTCCATGTCCCAGTGACGCAGATTGATAGGAATTGACGGAAGGGCGCCGGAGAGGGAGCGGTAGACGCGATCAATCTCGGGTCGGAGGCCCGACGCGGCGACATCGTCGCCTTTAGGGAACCTCAGGGTTTTATGTGAAACCTTGCCTACGCAGCTGAGGAGCTGTTCAAGCGCATATTGCATCTCACCCGGCATTAAGCTCGGACTTCCGCCTGTGCCTTGGCTCTGCGCTCGGCGTACAGCGGGAATGCCTCACAAAGTTCGAGCACGTCCTTGCGGATTCTCCCCAGCACGGCCGCATCCGCGCGCTGCAGCAGCGCTTCCGCGATCCAGCGCCCGACCTGCCGCATCTCCGCCTCTTTCATTCCCCGCGTAGTCAGGGCGGGCGTACCGATGCGGATGCCGCTCGGCTTTATCGGCGGATTCACATCGAACGGGATCGCGTTTTTGTTGACAGTGATTCCGGCCTCGCCGAGTGCTTTCTCGGCCTCACTGCCCAGCATACCCTTGGAAAAAACGTCAACGAGCATCAAATGCGTATCCGTCCCACCGGAAATGATGCGGAAGCCCTCGGCCGCCAGCGTCTCCGCCAGCACCTTCGCGTTGGCCACGACTTGCGTCGCGTAATCGCGGAACTCAGGCTGCATCGCCTCGTGAAAGCAGATTGCCTTGGCCGCGATGATGTGCATCAGCGGACCGCCCTGCATCCCGGGAAAAACAACCTTATCGATCGCCGCCGCGAACTCGGCCTTCGACAGAATCATCCCCGCTCTCGGTCCGCGTAAAGTTTTATGGGTTGTCGAAGTAACAATATGCGCGTGCGGTACCGGCGAAGGATGCACGCCTCCCGCCACCAGTCCGGCAAAATGCGCCATATCAACTAGAGACAGCGCTCCCACTTTGTCTGCAATCTGGCGCATGCGTGCGAAATCGATAATGCGAGGATAAGCGCTGCCGCCACCAATAATCAGCTTGGGCCGGTGTTCTTCCGCCAGCTTTTCCAGCGAATCGTAGTCAATCGTCTCCGTCTCTTTGGTCACGCCGTAAGGAACGATCTTGTAGGTCTTCCCGGAAAAATTCAGATGATGCCCATGCGTGAGGTGGCCGCCATGGGCCAGATTCAATCCAAGAATAGTGTCGCCGGGCTGCAGTACGGCCGCGTAAGCCTCCATGTTCGCCTGCGAGCCGGCGTGCGGCTGCACATTGGCATGTTCGGCTCCGAATAATTGCTTGGCGCGGTCACGCGCCAGGTTCTCAACCACGTCGGCGTACTCGCAACCACCGTAGTAACGCTTCCCGGGATATCCCTCGGCATACTTGTTGGTGAACACGGAGCCCGCGGCTTCGAGCACGGCCTCGCTGACAAAGTTCTCCGACGCAATCAGCTCCAAACCCTCGTGCTGCCGGCGGGTTTCATTGTCGATGGCGGCCGCAATCTGCGGATCGGCGTCGTACAGCGGACGATACATCTTCGAAACAGCGGAGTTCTTCATGTCGTTTTCCAGTTCTTTATCGTTGTCCTAGGGCGTCCCGTAAATGTTGGGCTGGTGACGTTCCATAAATCGCTCCGGCGCCTTCACCGGAGTAAAACCAAACTGCGAATAAAGTCCATGCGCATCGCGGGTGGTCAGAATCCAGCGCCGCAGATTTTGTAGCGCAGGATGCTCGGCAACACATTGCATCAGCCACTT
>JBAWCJ010000035.1:0-9297 GCA_049590215.1 Candidatus Sulfotelmatobacter sp.
CGGTGAATACCGGCAAGTGGGAGAACAGCCACGGCAGCGAATTGTTTGTCACGCTGGAGCGGCAGGGGAACGCGCTGGGATTTCCCCCGTCAGACCGGGAGAAGTTCATCGAGAAGAACGGCCTGCCGTATTTCGACGGCTCGCAGGAATACTGCCTCTGGATGGGCTGCCTGGGATCGTTCGATCCGAATGGACGGAAAATTCTGCTAGCGCTGGTGGAGGTGCTGAATCATTTGGGAATCAGCTACGGCGTTCTGCGTCAGGAAAAGTGCAGTGGCGATCCGGTGCGGCGATTAGGCAACGATTATTTGTTCGGCGAGCTGGCGCAGGGAAATCTGGAACAGATTCGCGAAGGTGGAGTGAAGAAAATGGTTTCCATCTGTCCGCATTGCGTGCGCACGATCGGAGTGGAATGGAAAGAACACGGGGGCAATGTAGAGATCGAGCACCACAGCGAGTTGCTCGCCCGTTTTCAGGACAAGCTGCCTCTGGGCGGCGAAGAGCAAAAGAGCATGGTGTTTCACGACGCGTGTTATCTGGGAAGATATCGCGGCGTGTATGACCAGCCGCGCGAAGTGATCGCCCGGTACGGCGAGGTCGTGGAACCTCCAAGGAATCGAGAACGCGGCTTCTGCTGCGGAGGTGGTGGCGGATTGATGTTTCTTGGCGAAGAGACTGGCAAGCGCGTCAATCTGGAGCGGGCGCAGGAATTGGTCGCGACGGGCGCAAGCGTGGTGGCGGCGGCGTGTCCGTTCTGCAACTCGATGCTGCGCGATGGACTGGCGGCGGCCACGGCGACGCCTCCGGAGTTGCTGGATGTGGCGCAGATCGCGGCGGCGGCGATTGGGAAGAAGGCCGCTAGGAGCGATTAGGAAACTATCGCATCAGATTTTGATTTACTTATCTTCCGGCGACCACGGTGGGGCATTATTGATCGTGACGATTTTAAGGCGAGAGGAGTTGCCTGTCGAATTAATCCAGATTTCTCCGCGACCGATCATTATTCCTTGCCAATTGCAAAAGAGATCCGAGAACTTCTGCTTCGCGATGAAACCCTTTACTTTCGAATCGAAAGCAACGTCGTAATACTTCAGCAATTGGTCTTTGCTACGCAGAGTCAGCGGCTTACCTGCAACTGTGATCCTGATCGGGAAGTGAACCATCCCGACCACGTGAGCGCGATCGTCTCCCGCGACTGAATGTTGTAGATCGCCTAAGAACTGCTGAACGGAATCCGCTCCGTAACCGCGAATGCACTGATCCTCTTGTCCGCCCGCCCGTGGGAGGAGAACCGCTACGACAATTGGCAAGATGATCGCAAACTTCACCCGAACTAGCGAAGCCACGAGCTAGCCTCCCGCTTTCGCCTTCTTTACTTCTTCAATCAACGGCGGAACGATGTCGAACAGATTCGCGACTACGGCGTAGTCGGCGATTTCGAAAATCGGCGCCTCCGAATCTTTATTCACGGCGATGATGGCGCGCGCGCCTTTCATGCCGACTATGTGCTGGATGGCGCCGCTGATGCCCAGCGCTAGATAAAGTCTTGGCGCGACCGTCTGCCCCGAAGAGCCGACCTGACGATCCATGGGCAGCCAGCCGGAATCGCAGATGGGGCGGGAAGCGGCGATTTCGCCTCCCAGGGCGTCGGCAAGCTGCTTGGCCATTTCGATGTTTTTCTGCTCTTTGATGCCGCGGCCGACGGAGACGATGATTTCGGCTTGGGTGAGGTCGACGGCCTGCTTTACTTCTTTGAAAACTTCCTGCGGCTTTGTGCGGACGACTCCGTCGGCAATGTCAACCCTCACGGTTTCTACCGGTGCCGCGTTCGCGGCTGCTTCGGCTTGGTCTCCGCGGAAGGCTCCGTTCTGGAAGGTAACGAACCATGGAGCGTCGGAGGTGAAGCTGACGTCGGCAGTGAACTTGCCCTGGAACATCTGGCGGGTGAACACGAGTTTTCCGCTTTCATGTTTGAAGCCGATGCAGTCGCTGATGACGGTGCGTCCCATGGCAGTGGCTAGCTTGGGTACGAAGTCGCGCACCTGGTAGGTGTGCGGCATGAGCACGAGTTTCGGCTGCCTGGTCGTGAGGAATTGCTTCAGCACGGCGGCAAATGCGTCCGGCGTGTAGGGCTCTAACTTGGGTGATTCGACGGCGTAGACTCTCGCAACCTTCTTGGCAGCGATTTCGGCCGCCAACGCAGACGCGTTGCCTCCCACGACGGCGGCTTCGAGAGTCCAGCCCGTGGCGGCGGCTATGGCCTGGCCGGCGGTGATCGTCTCCCAGGAGACGCGGTTGAGTTTGCCTTCGCGTTGTTCGACAACTACTAAAATGGTATCAGGCATAAAGCAACTTCTAGCTCCTGGCTTCTAGCTCACTAAAAAGCCGGCGGGACGCCGGGCGCTACGCCGGCTACAGCACGCGCAGCTCATTGCGCAGTTTGTCCACCAGCTTTTTCGCGATTTCGGCCGGCGTGCCTTCTATGTGCTCAGTCTTTTTCGTTTTTTGCGGCACGTAGAGGCGTTCGATCTTCTGCAAATTCTCACCGATGGCCGACTGCACTTCCGCCAGCGCCACTTTGCGGATGGGCTTGTTCTTGGCCTGTTTGATGCCGATCAGTGTCGCGTAGCGCAGTTTGTTGATGCCGGATTGAATCGTCAGCACTGCGGGCAACGGCATGTCGACGAACTGAAAGAATCCAGCTTCCAGCTCGCGCTTGACCCGGATGCCGCCGTCGGTTTTTTCGATTTGCATGATGATGGTGGCGTGAGGCCAGCCCAGCAGCTCAGCAAGGATAACGCCGGTTTGCGCGTAGCCGTAGTCGTCGGATTGCAGGCCGGTGAAGATCAGATCAAACTTTTCGTCTTTGATGGCGGCGGCGAAGGCCTTGGCAGTGTTGAATGCATCGAGGCCGACGAAGGCATTGTCTTCGAGGTGGATGGCGCGGTCGGCTCCCTTGGCCAGGGCTTCTCGCAGCACCTGCTGCGAGCGGGCCGGGCCGGAAGTGATGACCACGACTTCTCCGCCGTGCTTTTCCTTCTGGCGCAGGGATTCCTCGAGCGCGTATGCGTCCGGCTCGTTCACTTCATAGGAAACGTCTTCGCGAATCCAGGCGGCGGTTTCGTTAAGCTTGAGCGGTGCGTCTTTCTGCGGCACCTGCTTCATGCAAACCAGGATTTTCAAACAAGGCTCCTTGCCCTGTGACTTCAGGGAGCGACGTAAAAACCATCTAGTATAAATGAGCAGCTAGCGATTGGCACATTGAGCCGAGAACGGTTTTGACAGCGTTACTCTGTGAAGACGACCGACTGCACGCCCGAGATTTCAAACCGTTTGCGGCAGCGCATGTTCTTGCAGGCCATGAGATCGTCTTTGCGCAGCATGTAGGAGCGCGCCTTGGCGAAGCGGGCGCGGTCGCGCTCGTCGGCGCGTCCCGCGAGCTGGCGTTTCTTGGTGCGCACGACCCAGGTGACTTCGTATTCAGCGGGCTGATGGCAATGAGGACAGTTCAGGGTTGCCATCTTCTTTTGGGTGCTCTCGTCAAAAAAATCGCGCTCTTCCATGAAACACGATTATTGCATGTTCGCGGGGATACAGGCTATGGCAACATGAAGGTCGAGGTTCGCAACAGAATGGCGCGCAAGAAAAAGGTCAAGCGATTTCGCGCGGTGCAGGCCGTGAAGGAGCTGGCACGGGAGCGCATGGGCGCGCCGCCGGCTGAGAAGGTGGTCCCACACAAAAACAAGAAGCAGGAAAAGCACAAATCTACGCTGGGCAAACTATTAGGCGAAGGGGAGTAGAACCAGCGCTGTGCCAGCAGGCTAATTAAAGGTCGCGGTCACGGTGGTGTCAAAATTCAGCACGACTGTGCACGTGTTGCCGCTAATGCTACTGCAGCCTTGCCAACTAATAAGCGATGCACCTGGAGTAGCCGTGAGCCCGATCGTGCTACCGAGAGCATAATCAGCCGAGCAGGTTGTGCCGGCTGTGCCGCAGTTGATGGCCCCGGTGGAATCGGTTACGCTTCCCGCTCCCATAACGTCTACGGTCAAGACGGCCTGGTTGCAAGCCGCCGTGCCAGCGCCGCCCCCAGTAATGAACGCGCTGCCGGTGACTTGGTTCGGGCTGTCGTAATAACTTGCATACAGGTTCCCGCTGCCGCAGATGCTGACCGCGGTCACCAGGCTCGTGTCGGTGATCGAGACCAGATTCTGCGAATCGACCGACCACGTCACGAGATTGGTGATGTTCTTAGTCTCAGGCGGATGCTCGTACGTACCCATGGCCTGAAACACGATGCTCGATCCGACAGAGTTGAAAGTCACGCCGGGGGGCACGACCTGAATTGACACCAGATGCTGATTGAATCCACAACTGGAAAGACTCAAGAAGAATGTCGCGACGGCGATCAGGGCGATGATGCTGAACCACTTCCGGTTCATCCAATACTCCTAGGGTTAAGCGACTCGGGTCGAATGCCCACGCAGCGCGGCAATGCGGTCAATCTATTAAAAAACCTGTCAAAAAGCAATCGGTAAGCGACACGGTGAGCACCGTCGGTCACCCCTTCACCGCCTCGGCAACTACTTTGGCAAAATTGCGAATGTCGTCCTCGGTGGTGTCGAAGGAGCACATCCAGCGCACGATCGACTCCTCCTCGATCCACATATAAAAAAAATAATGCTGCTTGATCTTTTCGATCGCCTCACGCGGGATCTGGACGAAGACGCCGTTGGCCTCAACCTTCCACACTACTTTGACTTCCGGAATGCGCCTGACTTCTTTTTCCAGCAGGCTTGCCATGCGGTTGGCATGTTCGGCGCTGCGCCGCCAGAGATCGTTGGTCAGAAGAGCCTCGAATTGGGCTGCGATGAAGCGCATCTTTGAGGCTAGTTGCATGCTCTGTTTGCGCAGGTAAAGGAAGTCGCGGCTGAGTTCGGGATGGAAAAACACCACCGCTTCGCCGCCGAGGATCCCATTCTTGGTGCCGCCAAAAGAGAGCACATCTACGCCAAGATCGCGGGTAGCCTGGCGCAGAGTCTGGCCGAGCGATGCGGCGGCGTTCGCAATGCGCGCGCCGTCCACGTGCAGAAACATATCGCGCTCGTGGGCAAAGCGGGCCAGGGCTTGTATCTCTTCTGGTTGGTAAACCGTGCCCATCTCGGTGCATTGCGTAACCGAAATGACGCGGGGCTGCGAGTGATGTTGATCGCCAATGCCATGGTAGGCATGGCGGACGGAGTCCAGCGTGATCTTGCCATCCTGATGAGGCAATGGAATGAGTTTGCAGCCGGTGTGCTTCTCCGGCGCGCCGCATTCGTCGCAGTAGATGTGGGCATAGTCGCTGCACAGGATTGACTGAAAAGACTGGGTCAGGGCCTGGAGACTCAGCACATTGGCGCCGGTGCCGTTGAAGGTGAAGAAAACAGAGATGCCGGGTCCAAAATGTTCCTCAAACTTCTTCACCGCCGACCTGGTGTAGGGGTCGTCGCCGTAGGCGACTACGTGGCCATGGTTGGCGCGGGCGATAGCCTCGAGGATCTCGGGGTGGACCCCGGCGTTGTTGTCGCTGGCAAAGCTGCGGGCGGGCTGGATGGGAGTGGTCTGCATAGCGCTACAATGTAGCAGAGTGAGACGACCTTAATGTTGAGGACGTTAACCTTGTCAAAGCTGGCTCTTCCCTATTTCTTCACTGCGGGGCGGAGATTATTTTGCGTCCGGATGAGCCCCAGCCGAATCTTCTAATGAACACCTAACACCGGGGCTGCGTCCGCGTCTAATCAGGGATCGGGAGGTGCCACTTCCGCTCCCGGAGCTTCGAATTAGGGTTCTGGTATTGTTCATCGAGTATTTACGAGAAGTGGGAAACTTATGTCCAACGGAATTCGTGGTTACCTGGCCAAAAGCCCTCTGCTTGTCGCCCTCGTGGCCAGCGGAAT
Organism: Candidatus Sulfotelmatobacter sp.; assembly: GCA_049590215.1. Classification (GTDB taxonomy): domain Bacteria; phylum Acidobacteriota; class Terriglobia; order Terriglobales; family Acidobacteriaceae; genus Sulfotelmatobacter. Next base: position 5,940 of record JBAWCJ010000035.1, read on the forward strand.
GACGCTGGCTTGCTCAGGCAACGCCGCACAAAATCCTCACGCCAGTGGGCCGGCTGGAATGCCGGTGAAGGTGCAAGAGGCGCAAGCCACTCCGGTCGATGATGCGACCGAGTATGTGGCCACGCTCAAGTCGCGCGATTCGGCGGTGATTATGCCGCAGGTCGAAGGGCAGGTTACCAGCATCTACGTGCATTCCGGCGAGGCGGTCGAGGCCGGCGCGCCGCTGATGGAGATCGATCCCCTCAAGCAGCAGGCCACGGTGAGGAGCCAGGAAAGTTCCCGAGCAGCGCAGGAAGCGAACCTGAGCTATGCCAAGCAGCAGTATGCGCGTAGCCAGGGCCTCTATTCAGCGGGCGTGGTCAGCAAGCAGGATCTCGACCAGGCGAAATCCGCGATGGATGCGGCACAAGCTCAGATGGACTCTCTGGATGCTCAAGTGCGCGAGCAGGAAGTGCAACTCCATTACTACAAAGTGGTCGCGCCGTGGGGCGGAATTGTGGGAGATATTCCGGTGCGCGTAGGCGACCGGGTTGCGGTGACGACGCAACTCACCACCGTGGACAAGCCCGGGAGTCTTGAAGTCTACGTATATGTTCCCATTGAGCACTCCTCGCAGCTCAAGATGAACCTGCCGGTGCAGGTTCTGAACGGCGACGGCAAGGTAGTGGCAGACAGCCGCATCAGCTTCATCTCGCCGGAGGTGGATAACACGACCCAAACGGTGCTGGTGAAGGCGCGCATCGCCAACAGCAACGACGCGTTGCGGCAGTCGCAATTCATCCGGGCGCGCATTGTGTGGGGAGTGCACCATAACCCCGAGGTTCCCATCCTGGCCGTATCCCGGCTGGCGGGCCAGTACTTTGCCTTCGTAGCGGAACCGCAGACCGGCGGTTCGTACGTGGCGCGGCAGCGAGCGCTGAAGATTGGGCAGACGGTGGGGAACGATTATGAAGTGCAGGACGGCATCAAGCCCGGCGACAAAGTGATTGTTTCCGGAACCCAGTTTCTGCTGGATGGTGCGCCAGTGATTCCGCACAGTTAAAGGCCGGGCTTTCGGGCTTCGGCTCCTGAGTCTCGTTTCAAACCATTTAATTGATTCCATGCGGTTGAGCCGAAGCCGGAAAGCTGAAGCCCGAAAGCCGATCTTCTATGTTCGTTGAGTTTTTTATCCATCGTCCGGTGTTCGCGTCGGTTTGCGCGCTGCTGATCGTTCTGGCGGGCACGGCCGTGATTCCCACACTGCCCATCTCTCAATTCCCCGATCTCGCTCCGCCGCAAGTCGGCGTAACCAGTTCTTACATCGGGGCGAGCGCGCAGACCGTGGAGAGCGCTGTCACCATTCCATTGGAGCAGCAAATCAACGGCGCCGAGGGAATGAAGTACATGACCTCGACCAGTGGCAATGATGGCACCAGCAGCATTATTGTCACATTCGACCTCACGCGGAATCCCGACCTGGCCACGGTCGACATCCAGAACCGGGTGAACACCGCGCAGGGCAGGCTTCCCGCCGCAGTGAAGGCCGTCGGCATCACGACTGCGAAGACATCGCAGAATTTTGTCTTCGGCGCCGCGATCACAGCCGACAACGACCGTTATACCCCGCTGTTCATGAGCAACTACGTCGATGTGTACGTGCGGGACGCGCTCAAGCGCATCCCCGGCGTCGCCGATGTGATCGTCTTCGGTGAGGGCAAGTACTCGATGCGACTGTGGCTCGATCCGGGGCGCATGGCCGGCCGCGGCCTGACTGCGCCCGACGTGGTGAACGCGCTCTCGGAACAAAATGTCGAAGTCGCGGCCGGTCAGGTCGGCCAGCAACCTGCCATTGCGGGCCAGCAATATCAGATCAGCGTGCGAGCGGTCGGGCGCCTGAGCGAGGCCTCCCAGTTCGAGAACATCATTCTGAAGACTAACTCCGACGGGACGCTGGTTCGCCTGAAGGATGTGGGCCGAGCTGAGTTGGGTTCGGAGAGCTACGGCAACAAGATCACGTACAACGGGCAACAGGCGATCGGGCTTGGCGTGACGCAGCTTTCGACGGCGAACGCGCTCGATGTCGACCGCCGGGCCATTGCGGAATTAAACCGGCTGTCGAAGAGCTTCCCGCCGGGAATGAAGGCTCACGTAGCGTTCGACACCACCGATGCCGTGGGCGAATCTATCCGCGACGTGGCCTTCACCGTTGGGTTGGCGATCGGCCTGGTCATCCTGGTGATCTTTATCTTCCTCGGCGACTGGAGGACGACGATGATTCACTTCATCGCCACCCCGGTCTCGCTCATCGGCACTTTCATCTTTGTAAAGTTACTCGGTTTCTCCATCAACACGTTGACGTTGTTCGGCATCACGCTCGCCACCGGCCTGGTTGTAGACGACGCCATCGTGGTGATTGAAAACATTGAGCGCCATATCGCCGAGGGCGAGCACGACTCAAGCAAAGCGGCGGCTGCGGCCACGGGCGAAATTACCAGCGCCGTCATCGCCACCTCGTTGGTGCTAGTCGCAGTGTTTGTGCCAGTCGCGTTTTTTCCCGGGACGACCGGCATTCTGTTTCGCCAGTTTGCGCTGACCATCGCGTTTTCCATTGCCATTTCCGCCTTCAATGCACTGACTCTCGCTCCTGCGCTGGCGGCGATTTTTCTGCGCGGCGGCCACCGGCAAAAGTGGTGGTGGCTTAGAAAGTTTGACGATGGCATTGTTGCGCTTACCCGTGGCTACCGCGCCCTGCTGCATCACGTGGTCAGACATAAGTGGGCGATGGTGGTGCTGTTTTTCGCTGGCCTGGGGCTGACTTATTTTGTCTTTACCCACGTGCCTTCCGGCTTCGTGCCCGATGAAGACCAGGGTTATTTGATTATCGTCATTCAGGCGCCGCCCGGCGCTTCGCTTGAATACACCGCCGATATCGGGAAGCAGGTTTCACATATACTCGCCGATATACCAGAGCTGGAAGGCACGTTTTCCATTGCCGGCTTCAGTTTTGCCGGGGCCTCGGCAAATCAGGGATTGATTTTCGTCCCGCTAAAGCCTTACGAGCAACGCAAGGGCGAGCAGCACAGCGCCTCGGCGATTCTGAATCGAGTGCGCCCGCGCTTGTTCGGGGTTCAGGGCGCCATTGTCTTTGCCACGCTGCCACCCGCCATTAGCGGCCTTGGCCAGTTCGGCGGCTTTCAATTCGTAGTACAAGACCAGGCCGCGCACACTCTCGAGGAACTGTCGAACACGACCCATGACATCATCCGGCAGGCCGCGGCGCGCAAGGATCTCGTGGGACTTTATACGCCGTTCACTGCCAACGATCCGCAGTATCTGATAACCATTGACCGTGAAAAAGCGAAGACCCTGCACGTGCCGC
>JBAWCJ010000036.1:0-29509 GCA_049590215.1 Candidatus Sulfotelmatobacter sp.
GAGCGCCTCGGCCGGCCGCGAGGCTTGTTCGAGGGCTGTACCTAATTCGTAATGATATCCCTCGGCATCGGGCTGGATGGTTAGCGCTTTGTTCAGAAAATCAATGGCTTGATCGGGATTGTGCTGCTCGAGGCGGATCTGGGCTAGTCCGAACCAGGCGTTCGCCAAGGCTGGATTTTGTTGCAGGGCAGTTCTGAACCAGCGCTCGGCCTGGGGCAAATCTCCGGACTGCTGGTAGGCGAAGCCGGCGAAATCGGCGGCGCGCCAGCCCGGCTTCAATTCGTAGGAGCGGACAAAGTGCGGAGCCGCCTCGCCGTAGCGGTGGCGATCGCTGAGCGCGGAGCCGTAGTTCAACTGCGCCCACTCGTTTTCAGGAGCGCGGCTTACTGCACGTGAAAACAAAATGACATCGTTCGCCCAGTACTGCGACTGGATGGCGCTGGCGAAGCCTAGGACCACGACGATCGCCGCTGCGAGCAGCCGAACTAACTGCTGCTGCGGCCACTTTTTTCTGACCCATTCTTTTCTTAACCAGGAATAGGCGAAGCCTGCGAGCAGCGCGACTCCGAGCATGCTCATGTAGGTGTAGCGATCGTGAATGAAGTCATCTTCATTCATCAAACGCAGGTCGAGGGTTGGAAGCACGGGAAGGATCAGCCATGCGAGGGGCGTCCAAAGTCGAGGATCGCGGCGTGCGGCTGTAACGGCGAGAGCGACAAGAGCGAGCAAAGTCAGTAGCGTGACAAGGAACTGTCCGCTGGGGTGTTCGATGAGGTGGAAGTCGTAGTGCGCGCTGAGACCGACGGGAAGGATGGTCCGGTATAGATTGAAAAGCAAAATCTTTGGGGCAGTCAGGATAATGGTGCTCCACGGCGGCGATGAAGATGCGGGCGCCGATCCCCGAAGAGCGTAGGATCTTAGACCGAGCCATAGGGCTGCGGCCGGACCGTCAGTCGAAATTATCGCTACGAGAACGTGGCTGAACGAGGGTGTTGATGGCTTGTTCGGGGAATCAGATGAAAGGGAGTTGGAGCCTAGGGAGTTCGACAGGAAGTCAGTCAGAATAATTCCGGGCAGGACTATGCTGACTTCCTTGGTGAACAACGCGGAAAGGAATAGAAGTCCGGAAAGCGCCCACCATCTGACGGCGCCGCGCTGCAACGACGCAGCCTTCCTGTAGGTCAGGAAGCTGGCGAAACAAAGGACCGCAGCCAGCGGATCGTTTACGGAGGAGATCCACGAGGCAGACTCCGCCTGAAGAGGATGCAAACCGAAGATGGCGGCGGCGAGGAGGGCTGAGCCTGAATCCTTCAACAATTTGCTTGCGATGAAGAATGCCAGGGCCGTGGCCGCAACGTGTGCCAAGACCGATGTGACGTGGAACCAGTGAGGATTGAGACCGAAGAAAGTTTTATTGATCAGGAACCAGAGCGTAAGGAACGGGCGGTAGAACCGACCCTGCGACCCCGCCATCGAGGCCCATAGCTGATGCGTGAACAGGAAGCTTAAGCGGCTCCATTGCAGGTTCGGGTTTTGCGGAATCTGGGGCGGATCGTCGTACACCCAGCCGAAGGTGAAAGTCGAGGCGTAGGTTAACAGCACGCCGATCAGCACGCCTGCGAGAGGAAGCAGGCTGGTGCGAGTTGCTGGGGAAGTCGGTTCTTGCGTTGTTGAGGTGGGCACAATTTTACGGTTGCGCGTTCGATTTCAGCATGCCGTTACTTACCTTTCCCCAGCTTACAATGATCCTGCTCTCAATATGCCTAACCCTCTTGAGTCCCTTCACATTGATTCGGAGATCTCACGGGCGTGGACTTTGCCTTCTCGCCTCTACACCGAGCCGGCTGCCCTTGCGGCCGAGAAGGAGCGCATTTTTACGCGAACCTGGCAGGTAGTGGGGCATCGTGATCAAGTGGCAAAGCCGGGCGACTACTTCACTACGGAGTTGGTGGGGGAGCCGCTGCTCATCGTGCGGGGGACTGACGCCAAGCTGCGCGGGTTCTATAACGTTTGCCGGCACCGCGCCGGGCCGCCGGCTGAGGGCTGCGGTTCGCGCAAACTTTTCCGCTGCGGATATCACGGGTGGACTTACGATCTGGACGGGTCGCTGATCAGCGCCACGGAAATTGAGGGCGTCGAAGGCTTTCGTCGCGAGGATTTTGCTCTCGTGCCGGTGTTGGTCGAAGAGTGGGTTAACTTTATTTTCGTGAACCTGAGTAAGGATTCGCAGCCTTTGCGCGGCAGTCTGGGCGAATTGCCGAAGCAGGCTGAGAAGTTTCGCTTTGCCGGGATGAAACTGTTTGAGCGCCGCACCTATAACATGAAGTGCAACTGGAAGACTTATGTCGATAACTATCTCGAGGGCTATCACCTGCCCAGCGTGCATCCGGGATTGAATCGCGAACTCGACTATAACGCTTACGTGGTCGATCCGTATGCGGAGTATGTGCGGCAGTTCAGTCCCATCCGCGGAGCGCAGCCGGGGGACACGGCTCCGCGGCGTTACGCGGAAGCGCGGGAGAATCTGACGACCGACTACTTCTGGATCTTTCCCAACTGGATGTTGAACTGCTATCCCGACAATGTTTCGCTGAACATCGTGCTGCCGCTTGAGCCGGAGCGCTCGCTGGCCATCTTTGAGTGGTATCTGCCGGAGGAGGAACATAGCAGTCCTGCCGCCAGGGCCTCAGTGGAGTTCAGTGACCAGATCCAGGTTGAAGATGTTGCCATCTGTGAGAGGGTGCAGAAGAATCTGGGCTCACGCAGCTATTCTCGGGGGAGGTTCAGTGTGACGCAGGAGAAAGGTGTGCATGCTTTTCATCGAATGTACGCGGACGCAATGAAAGGGCATTAACCGCCGAGAACGCCGAGGGCGCCAAGAAAGCAGCGCGGAGGTCTGAGATCGGGGTAAGTTGTTTGCCGTTTCTCGTTTTTTCTCGGCGACCTTGGCGGGCTCGGCGGTTAAAGGTTTTCAGCTTTGACTAGCAGGCAGGTGACGTCGTCGTGCTGCGGGGTCGAGCCGACGAACAGATCCACTTCTGCCATGAGGCGGTTGAGCATTTCGCCAGGAGTGGTCGCGGCGCCGGCTGCGATGGCTGCCAGCAGGCGGGTTTCGCCGTATTCCTCCTGGTGGGCGTTTTCAGCTTCCACCAGGCCGTCAGTAAAGATGATCAGCCAATCTCCGGGAGCCAGGGTGACGCTGGCCGACTCGTACTTTGCTTCGGGCAGAATGCCGAGAGGTAATCCTCCCACGTCGAGACGTTCGATTGATCCGTTCGCGCGACGCAGGATGGGGTTGTTGTGGCCGGCATTGATGTAGTGGAAGACCCGGCGGGCCGCGTCGTACTCGGCAAGAAAAGCGGTGGTGAAGCGCAATCCGCCCTGGCTGTTGGAGGAGGCGTACCTGTTCATGTTGGCGACAAGTTCTTCCAGAGGAACTTGTGCCGTAGAAAGCGTTTTGAGGCTGGCTTGAAAAGTCGCCATCAGCATGGCTGCGGGAATGCTTTTGCCCGCTACGTCCGCCACGGCGAACACGATGCGACTTTCTTCGTTGGTTTTGCCGGGGCGCGGGAACACGTCGTAGTAATCGCCGGCAACAGTGTTAGCGGGGCGCGTGATGTAAGCAATCGAGATTCCCGGAATCTGCGGCGGAGCCCCGGGTAGTAGCCAGGTTTGAATTTCGCGCGCGATCTGCAGGTCGCGCTTCATGACGACGCGATCGGCAATCTCTAGAATCAACAGCAAGAACAGGAGCAGGCCGCCCCAGAAATGGAAATCGAGTTCGACGACGTGGAGTTCGTTTCCGGCTCCGCGATAGCTGAACCCGCTGCTGGGAAACACCAGCATGATCAGCGCCGCCAGCAGCAGGACGCGGCGGGCGGGCGAAAGTTTTTCTAAGACCGCCCAGAAGAATTCCTTAACCACGTGCAGACGGTGGCCGCGCCGCGTGAGTCCTTCAGGAGTCTTGGCGGCCACGTCGCGCGAATAAAGACGGTAGCTGGTGCGGGCATCGGTTTCGAACTGCGACCAGAGCTGGCTTAGCTCCATGCCTTCGGTGACGCGCTGCCAGAACCGGCGCAGCCGCACTCCGAGAGGAAGGCGTTGCGCGGGGGTTCGTTCGGCTGGTGGAGATGCGGTTGCCATGGGAGTCGCAGTGATTATAGAGCAGTGGCCAGTGCCTTCAGAACAGCATCAACTGTTCGTCGAAGGTCTGCGCTGGCCACTTCTCGGCGTACATCTCTCCCCGCGGGTCGGCGCGGCGGATGCCATATTTCTCGCGGAAGTGCGCGATGAGTTGTGCGATGCGCTTGCCGTAGGAAGGCGGCAGAAACGAACGATCCTGATAGCGCTGGCGATAATTCTCGACCAATTGCGGGAAGTGCTGCTCGAGAAAAGGGAGAAAAATCGCTGCTGAACAGGGTTTCAGAAACAAAGGTCCAGCGAAGATGTGGCGGGCTCCGGCTGCGGCGGCGGCTCGCACCACGGCTTCCAGATCTGCGGGTGAATCGGTGATGCCGGGAAGAACGGGAGAGCAACTCACGCCGACGGTCAGGCCGGCTTCGCTGAGTTCGCGCACGGCTTCCATCCGCAAGTCAGGGCGCGGGGCGCGTGGTTCCACAATGCGCGCCAGCTCGACGTTCAAGGTGGTGATGGTGATGTGAATCGAGAGCGCGTTGTTCTGCGCGACGGCGCGCAGTAGATCGATATCCCGGATGACGAGATTGGATTTGGTGACAATGCCCAGCTCGAAGCCGCGGTGGCGGGCGAACTCTTCGAGAATGCTACGCGTGACTTCGTAGCGGCGCTCGGCCGGCTGGTAGGGGTCGGTCGCGGTGCCGAGGGCAATGGCCTCACCGGGCTTGACACGCCGCAGTTCGCGCCGCAGCAGGTCTGCGGTGTGCTGCTTGACGTAGATTTTCTGCTCGAACTCAGCGCCGTCGCGCATTTCCATGAATTCGTGAGTGTAGCGCGCATAGCAGTATTTGCAGGCGAATTCGCAGCCCCGGTAGGGATTGATCGTCCAGGTGAAGGGCAGGCGCCGGCCGCTGACGCAGCGGTTCAACAGGGATTTCGCCGAGAGAGTGAAATATTCAACATTGTGGCCTTCGCGCAGAGATTCGCCCTCGGACGCGAGGCGGGCGATGCCGACTAGAGGAGACTTCTCACGGAGTGGAAGCGATCTCTCGGGGAGCGCGAACAGGGGCAAGCTGGACATATTCGCCTTCTGTTCGCCTATGGTAAAGCTCCATGCCACGGCTGTCAAGAAAGAAGCTAGGGAAGTCAAGGATGTCAAGATCGATCGAGAATCTTTTAGCTCGGCTGACGCGCCGAGCGGGAGGAGGGCTCTCCAGCGACTAGCTTCATCCCTGTCTTCGTTTCTTTATGTGGCGTTCCAGGTTCCGTTCGTACGCGTCGAGGCGTGCCAGCCGTTCACGTTCGCTCTCGCGCATGTTCACTTCCAATTCGTGCCTGACGCGGATGGTTTTTCTCGCATCACGCGTTTTCACCAAACAGAAAACGAAACGGCGATCGGCCTCAGCCGGATCCGGGCCTTTGGCCCTGGCTTCTTTCGTGCCGAACCCTTTCGTGCGCGAACCAAGAGAGGGAAACCTCTGAAGAGGATCGACGCCGGCCTTGAGCGCCTCCGCAGCGATGAAATTTGCCAGCACATGTTGTGTGTATTGGAGGGTAATCTCGGTGCCTGTCACCGACGAATGGGTCATGAGGCGGACGAGCGCACCTTCCAACGTGTTCGCATTTGGCCGGATATTCTGCGCAAGATAGAGCGTCACATCCTCTGGGAGGATTAGTTTTATCTGCGCCGCCATCTTCCGCAGAAATGCGACTCTTGCGTCAAGGTCGGAGGTCGGAACCAGGTGGGGAACACGGTCCGCCTGCATGTGGCTCACTTCCTCTGCTGGAGATTGTACCGCGCATCGTAGGGAGAATGCCCGGGCAAAGGTACTGCAAGGACGCGCCCCACTCAAAGCGTGCTTTCAAGGCTGCGCTGGCGGTTTTTCCGTAGGCTTCTCGAACAGCTTGGGATCGACCGCCGGATTGAACTCTAGCGACGTGTACTCCGACTTACTCGAATCCTGGCCGTTCTGTTTATTTTGGCGCACGAAGGGAACGTTCAGGCCGTTTGCCGGCTTCCAGTCTTCCATGTCAGTTTCACCCTGTGCGGGCTGGCCCTGGCTCAGAGTTCGATAGGTTTCTTTTAGAATGTGGCCAGTCTTGGGGTCGACGAACCACCGGATGGCCACGCCTGCGGAATTCACATCCACGATGCGCACATCGATATCGCCAACCTTTTCGGTCCCGTCGGCGCGGAAAAACATACTGGGATCGTTCGCGTGGGAAGCGATGAAGATGGGATCGCGCTTGATCTGCTTGAGAGACTCTGCTTTCTGGGAAGCAGGGAAGTCGCGCATGCCCTGGCCGGGAATCGCCATGAAGGCCGCATCCGGCGTCACTACTATATTCACGGTTCCATTCGGAGTCTGCATTTCCGCGTGCAAGTGGTCGGGGTAGACGATTACAGTCTCCATCTGCATGGGGAACTCGCCCTGCGGCGTTTTCTGCGTGACCGTCAACTCCGCTTTCACGGATTTAATCGCTGCTAGCTTGGCCTCGCCACCCATCGCCGCAACCACCTTCGCCGCGAGCGCTTTGCCTTCTTCATTGGAGGCTGTGGGTTTTGCGTTCTCTTCTCCCTTCGCACCCGGCGGAGGCGGAATGGAGATATCGATTTCCTTCACAGCTCCGAGTGACGAGAGAGGTTTATCGAAGTCTTTGGTGTTGCCGATCACCAGCACTGCGAGCTGGTCGCGATGCACATACTTTGCCGCTATGCGATTCACGTCGGCCGCGGTGACTTTCTCGATCTCCGCGGGAAATTTGTCGAGCCAGTCGGAGGGATATCCGTAGTACTCGTAGGTCAGGCGCTCGTAAAGAACTTTATCGGGCGAGTCGAGGCGGAAGATGAAGGCGTTCAGGATGGCATCTTTCGCGTGCTTGATTTCTTCGTCAGTGATGGGCTTCTTGGCCAGATCGTCGATGTCTTCATCGAGCGCCTTGATTGACTCGATCGTGGTCTCGCTCTTCGTGCCCATGGAGAATTCCTGGATGCCGGGGTGCCCGAAATTTGCTCCAATGCCGCCGCCCACGTGGTAGGCCAGGCCGCGCCTGGTGCGGATGTCGTTAAACAGCCGTGAGGAGAATCCTCCGCCAAACGCTTCGTTGAAAACAGTGATGGCATAGTAATCCGGGTTGTTGCGCGTGGTGCCGAGCGTCACCATTTGAATGCTGCTCTGGTTTACATCGTCTTTCGGAATGAGGTAATAGCCGGGCTTGGCCGGATGGAACTGAATGTCATCTTTCGGCAGTTCGGGCCCTTTGGGCCAGGACTCGAAAGCCGCGCGCAGCTTGGCTTCCATCGCTGCCGCATCAAAGTCACCACTGATTCCAAGGATGATGTTGTTAGGATGCACGTAGGTGCGGTGCCAGTCGATCAGATCCTGTCGCGTTACCGCGGCCACGGTTGCGTACTCAGCTTCGCGGGCATAGGGATTGTCCGCTCCATACGCCAGCTTGGCGGATTCGCGCGACGCAATTTCTCCGACGTCATCGTTGCGCCGCGAGATGCTGTCCTGCGCCTGCTTTTGCGCCAGGTCGAGCTTGTCGGCACGGAATTCGGGATTCAGCAACAAGTCGGCGAAGACTTTGAAGACATCGTCGAAATCGCCTTTCAGGCAACTCAAGCTGATGGTGGTTGAATCGGAGCCGCCGCCGGTCTCAACCTTGGCCGCCCGCACTTCGAGAAAGTCGTCGAGTTGATCGCCGGTCTGCGTTTTGGTGCCCCCGGTACGCCAGACTTCTCCGAACATATCCACCAGCCCAACTTTGTTGGATGGTTCATCGCGCGAGCCGCCGCGGATTCGGGCTGTGCCACCAATCAGCGGCAGTTCGTGATCCTCCTGCAGGAAGATCACCATGCCGTTCGAAAGCTCAACGCGTTTCGGCTGCTGGGGATGGAAAGCGGGGAGAGGTGGGACGGGGATCTGGTGCCAGTTTGTGACCTGCGCGGCTGCCCTTGAGGGATGCACGAAGATTGCAGCGGCCATCAGAATCACTAAGAAAGCGAGCGCCAGCCTTTTCATTGCGCACCTCCCTGACCCGCCGGCGCTTGATCTGATGGATCATGATTCGACGCGCCCTTATCTGACCCTTGCTCGCCGCCTTGTCCCGTGATAGTTTCGATCACGCCTACGGTGCGGTTGTTGTCGTTGAAAGTTTCGTTGGCTACGCGCCGAATGTCTGCCTTGGTTACTTTGTCGATCCGGTCTACCGATCGGAACAACTCGCGCCAGTCGCCGTAACGAGTCTGGTAAATCGCCAACTGGGTTGCCAGGCCGCCGTTGTCTCCCAGGCCGCGGATCAGGTTGGCCTTGGTGCGGGTCTTGATCATCTTCAACTCATCGTCGCTGATGTCTTCCTTCTTCAAGCGTTCGATTTCGACGTGAATCGCGTCCCCCACTTCCTGCGGAGTATGTCCGGGGAGCGGGAAGGCGTAAAACGCGAACAGGTGCGGATACTTGGTGCCGGGCAGGCCACTGAATCCAGCGGAAAACGATGCGATCTTTTTATCGCGCACCAGCGCGCGGTACAGACGGGAGGTGCGCCCTTCCGACATGAGATCGGTGATGGCGTCATACACCGCATCGTCTTTCGTCATGTAGTCAGGCCGGTGGTAGCCCTCAAGGTAGAGGGGCTGCGACTTTTCCATGAGCACGACCTTGCGCTCGGAATTCTGAGGAGGCTCGGTGGTGGTGGTTTCATCGGGCTTCTGGCTTGCAGGCAGGCGGCCGAAATATTTTTCGAGCATGGGCATGACCTGTGACGCTTTTACGTCACCGGCCACCGCGACCACCATGTTCGAGGTCACATAGTACTTGTCAAAAAACTTCTTGGCATCGGTGGCCGAGAAGGAATTCAGGTCCGACATCCAGCCCACGGTTGGCCGGTGATAGGGATGAGCCTCGAATGCCTCGGCGTTAAATTGCTCCAGCAGTCGGCCAATGGGGTTGCTATCGGTGCGCATGCGGCGCTCTTCGATCACCACGTTGCGCTCTTTGTAAAACTCGCGCAGCACGGGGTGGAGAAAGCGCTCGGATTCGAGATAGGCCCACAGCTCCAGCCGGTTCGCGGGAAGAGAATAGTGATAGGCGGTCTCATCGTAATCGGTGAAGGCGTTGAGATCCTGACCGCCGCTCTGCTCGACGATCTTGCCGAACTGGTTGGGTACGACAAACTTGTCGGCGGCGGCGATGTCGTCTTTCCAGGTCTTTTCCAGCTGTTTCAGCTTGGCCTCATCGCGGCCCACCCGCTTGTCGCGTTCCGCGATGTAGGCGGCGTAGGCGGTCTCAACCTTTTCCAGCGCGGGCTTCTCGGCGGCGTAGTTGGTGGTACCGATCTTGTCGGTGCCTTTGAAGGCCATGTGCTCGAACATATGGGCCAGGCCGGTTTTGCCCATGGGATCCTGCGCCGAGCCGGCGTCGACCATGGTGAAGAAAGAAAAAACCGGGGCCTCAGGCCGCTCGCAGATCACGATGGTCAGGCCATTCGGCAGTTTCTTGACCGTGATGCGCTTTTCAAAAGAGGCGAGATCCTGGGCCGCGGCCAGCGTCGTGAGGATCAGAATCAGTACGAGAGTGCGGGGCCGGAGTATGCGATGTGTCATTGGACCTCCAAAGGACCGGGCGAAAAAGCTTGGACGGACATTTTGGACAACCATCTTAGACGGATGTGAAGGGCAGAAGTTTGAAATTACGTGGAGGAACGGGAAGTTGTCAAACCGGCCCCGGGCGTTGATTCGAGCGAAACTCTAGAGGGATGCATTTTGCGCTTAGCGTGGTTTGAGGCACAATGCCTGCGGGAGCGTACGTAATGGATTCGACGATCGAGGTCCAGGGGAAGCAACTCAAGCTGTCGAATCTGGAAAAGGTGCTGTATCCGGCGACCGGATTCACCAAGCAGCAGGTGATCGACTACTACGTTCGTATTGCGCCGGCGATGGTGCCGCATCTGGCCGGACGTCCGCTGACCCGCAAGCGCTATCCCAACGGAGTGGATGAGGAATTTTTCTACGAAAAAAATGCGCCGCAGCATCGGCCCGACTGGGTGAAGACCGCTCCCATCTGGAGCGAGAGAAACCGCCGCACCATACATTACATTCTTGCCGACGATCTGGCCACGCTGGTCTGGCTGGCGAATCTTGCCGCAATTGAGCTGCATCCCTCGCTTTCGCTTGCAAAAGACATCACCTGCCCCACGATGATGGTCTTCGATCTTGACCCAGGGGCACCGGCAAACATTGTGCAATGCTGCCAGGTGGGGCTTTGGCTGCGGGAAATCTTCGATCACTTTGGCATGCAGAGTTTTCCGAAAACTTCAGGCTCGAAGGGATTGCAGATTTACGTTCCGCTCAATACTCCGACTAAGTACGAATTGACCAAGACTTTTGCGCACGCGCTGGCGCAGTTGCTCGAACATGAGCACCCGCAACTGGTTGTTTCGGACATGAAGAAGCAGGTTCGCACCGGGAAGGTTCTGGTTGACTGGAGCCAGAACGACGAACACAAGACGACCGTGGCGGTGTATTCATTGCGCGCGCGAGAGCATCCTACCGTTTCAACGCCGGTGACCTGGGAGGAAGTCGAGCGTGCTTTTAAGAAGAAGGATGCCGACCTGCTGGTGTTCGAAGCGAAGCAAGTCGTTGCACGCTTTGACAAGATGGGTGACCTGTTCGCTCCGGTGCTCGAATTGAAGCAGCGGTTGCCTGATCTTAAGGGAGTTACGGCTTCGGCTGAGGGGGCGACGCCAATTTCGATTGCCGCTGAGGCAGAAGACGAACCGGAGGACGCTCGCGCTCGTCCGGCGCGAAAATCCGCAAAAACCCCGCAGGCGCGCAAGCCGAAGCGCAAGGTATAATCCCGTCCGCTGCGCGTTGTGCCGCGCGACGTAACTTCGAAAGTTTGCTATGCCTCAACTGTTTGTCGGAACCTCTGGATGGGCCTACCCGAGCTGGAAGCCTGACTTTTATCCCGCCAAGCTCGCGCAGAAAAAGTTTCTCAGTCACTACGCCAAGCAACTCAATACCGTCGAGGTGAACTTCACCTTCCGGCAACTGGTGAAAGAGACCACGATCCAGAATTGGATCAACGAAACGCCGGCGCACTTTCGCTTCGGCATTAAAGCGCATCAGGTGATCACGCACATCAAGCGGTTGAAGGGGACGGAAGATTTTGTTCCGCGCTTCCTGGCGACGATTGAGCCTTTGGCCAGCGCCGGCAAGCTTGGTCCTGTGCTTTTCCAGTTGCCGCCGAATCTGAAAGCCGATCCCGCGCTGCTCAGGGATTTCCTCGCGCTTCTGCCGCGCACCCTGCCGGCGGCATTCGAATTCCGGCACGAATCATGGCTCACTGACTCGACTTGGGAACTGCTGAAGTCAGGCGGAGCGGCCTTGTGCGTGGCCGAGACGGAAGAGAGAACCACGCCCGACGTGGTCACCGCGCCCTTCGTCTATTACAGATTCCGCAAGCCGAGTTATACGCCCGACGAGCGCAGTTCCATGGTTGCGCGGATCGGAGAGCACCTGGCGGCCGGCCGCGACGTCTTCGCTTACTTCAAGCATGAGGAAACGCCGCAGGGAGCACTCTACGCGGTGGATCTGCTGGGTGATGCTGGCCGGACGTAGCAAAGTCTCTACGACAGTGCCGCGCTCCGGCATCCGTCTAATCACTTTTATCAGCGTCCGATAACGCGCATACTCTCGTGATCCTTTCTTCATGGCTTCAGAAGGCAACTCGCGCGTTCTTTCGAGCTTTCTCGACTATTTGAGAATCGAGAAGGGACTGGCGACGCTTTCCATTAGTGCCTACACGACCGACATCTGTCAGTTCTCGGAATTTCTGGAAAAACGCAAGCGTCTGCTGATGACTGCTCGCCGTGTCGATGTGCGTGATTTCCTGCAGCAGCTTTTTTCCCATCAGGTCGACGGCCGCAGTGTGGGACGAAAGCTTTCGGCCTTGCGTCATCTTTATCGCTACCTGCTGCTGGATAAGAAGCTCGAGCACGATCCCACGCTGAACATCGAGTCGCCGCGGCAATGGAAAGTCCTGCCCAAAGCCCTCGCTCGCGACGAAATGGAGGCGACGCTGGCCGGTCCGCTCGCGCGGCACAAAACCGGAGAGATGAAGAGCACGAAGGAATCGGATGCGCTGGCGGCTCGCGATCGCGCCATGCTGGAAGTTTTCTACGCAGGAGCGCTTCGGGTCTCCGAAATCATCAGTGCTAAATTGGAAGACTTGAAGCTCGAAGCCGGCTACATGCTGGTACGCGGCAAAGGCGACAAGGAGCGCGTCGTGCCACTCGGAAGATCGGCGCAGGAAGCGCTCACACAATATCTGGGAGAGTCGCGCCCTGCGCTAGCATCAGGGAAGCGAACATCGGCAACTGTTGCTGTGCCCGGAAAGAATTCACCACTGCTGTTTATCGCGCGAGGAGGAAGCAAGCTTACCCGCCAGCGCGTTTGGCAGATGGTGCGTGCGGCCTCGGCTGCATCCGGGCGAACGGCTTCTCCCCATATGCTGCGTCACTCCTGCGCCACGCACATGGTGGAAAACGGCGCTGATTTGCGCACGGTGCAGACCATCCTCGGCCACGCCGATATTTCGACAACTCAGGTCTACACCCACCTGGCGCTCGACCGGCTGAGGATGGTTTATCAGAAGCATCATCCAAGAGCGAAGATCAGATGAGACCTAACGCGAAGCTGGATTTCACGACCGCGAACAAACGGGCCAAAACTACGGTCGATAAAGCCGGTGCTGACTTTATTCGCCACTTGCGAGAGCGCAATGCCTCGCCCCACACGATCAAAGCTTACAGCCGCGATTTGTCGCTGTTCGCTGCGTACGCGGGTTCGCGTGGATGGAAGCAGATTGACCACATCGCCGTTCGTGGATTTCTCTCGCAACTCTATGAGAAGGGGCTCAGCAAGATTTCCGTGGCACGGGCGTTGGCTGCGGTGCGGTCTCTCTATCGATGGCTGGCGCGGGAGGGCGTCGTGGAACAAAATCCGGCGAAGCTGGTCGCGACGCCAAAACTTCCAAAGAAACTTCCGCGCGTGCCCACGATTGAGGAGATGAATTCCGTGATCGACGGTGAAATGCCGGAAGTAGCAGCTTTCCCCGAACGCGACCGGCTCATGCTGGAACTGCTCTATGGCTGTGGAATTCGCAACTCGGAACTCACCGGGATCGACCTCGACGACATTCGGCTGAGCGCTGAGGCCATTCTCATCCGCGGCAAAGGGAAAAAAGAACGCTACGTTCCGTTTGGCGATTCAGTAAAGACCGCGCTGGCGGCCTATCTTCCCGAACGCCAGAAAGTTCTTGCGGAAAGCGGCAAGCACTCGGCCGCGTTGCTAATCAACTGGCGTGGCGGCCGGCTCACCACGCGCAGCGTCGGCCGCATCATCAAGAAGATTGCCGTCGCCAAAGGCCTTTCCCCTGATGTCCACCCACACACGCTGCGCCATGCTTTCGGCACACACATGCTCGAGGAAGGCGCCGATCTGCGGGCCATTCAAGAGTTGCTCGGCCACGAACGCCTCGCGACTACGCAACGCTATACGCAGCTATCGATGAAACATGTGTTGCAGGTCTACGACAAGACGCATCCCCGCGCGAAGTAGGGTGAGCCGCCCGTCTCCGAGAATAAGGCTCTAAGTCCCAGTCATTCTTCGTGATTTCTAATCCTTAGCATGTCCATTTGAGTATTACGAAGGAAGATGTTCCTCAGAGTCTGTCCTCCTGCGGAGAAACGTATTACTGTCTAAGTCGGAGGCAGACTTGTGAGTAGTGAATCGGTACCGAGGGCCAACGTTTCAGAACGTCTCGCGAGCGCGATTAATGAGTTGCGCGCGCTGCAGGCACCACTGCTGACCGCAAAAGTAGATCCGAGCGTTCTGACTGATTTCCGCGACGCGCTGAACCGCGTTCGCAACACCGCTTGGGCGGCCCAGCAATCGGCGAACGCTCCACTTTTTGAGCAGGGAGCCTCCACCGTGGCTTCCTATCTAACCTCAGAGCGAATTCGAGCCGCCTACCAGCTTTGCCGATCTCTTCATGGTGATATCTGCCGGGATGACATTGAATTTCAAAAGGGACCGCTGGCCGAGCTCTATAGCGCTGCAAAAACTCTGGTTGAGGATCTGAAGGACAGGCTCTAATTACTGTTCATCCAAAGCCTTATTCCGCAATTTCTCCCACATCCCAACCACCTGCGCCCTCAACTCCGCAGTCAGCTTCTCATACGCCGCTTCCGACGCCTCGCTCTCCGGCGGAGGAAGAATCGGATCACCAATCACAATCTTCAGTGGCGCGAACCCATGGAACGGTTTGTTCCGCGGCCACACTTCGTAGAATCCCTCAATGGCGATGGGCACAATCGGTACTTGCAGGTGAATCGACAAAATGGCGGCGCCTTTCTTGAAAACTTTGGGCGTGCCGTCAATCGAGCGCTCGCCTTCAGGATAAAGAATGAGCGGACGTCCCTGCCGCAAGCCGAATGCGCCGGCGCGCATGGCGGGAATCAGGTTCGCATCCGGATCGACGACCACCACGCGCAGCGAACGCGCCAGCCGCAGCATGAATCCTTTCCCGAAGATTTCGCTCGTCCCCACGGCGAAGACCTTATGAAACACCTCTGGCGGCAAAATGCTCGCCAGAATGACCGGATCGATATAGCTCTGATGATTTGACGAGAGAATGTAGGCTCCACTCTGAGGCAGCTTCTCGATTCCCCGCACGTGCAAATCAAAACGGTCGAGTGCAATGACCTGAATCAGGCGGGAAACCAGGTACCAGAAGGCATCGCTGAATGGCTTCGGCTGGGCCAGAGAAACCACGTCAGCGGCAATCGGTTCTTCGGCCAGAATCGCTCTCCATCCCGCAAACTCAGGCCGCGTTCCCGGGCCACCAGCTCCGCTGGCCGCGCTATGCACTACGGCATCGATTAGCTCGCGCACGGTATAAATCTCGGCCAGCTGCGATTCTTCGACGTTGCCTCCCAGTTGCTCTTCGATCTGGCTGAGCAGTTCGACGCGCTGCATGGAGTCCAGCCCCAGGTCGAGCTCAAGATTCAAAGTCGGCCGCAAGGTCGGCGGAGCCGTGCGCGCGGCCTCGCGCACGATATTCAGCGCCTGCTGCACGCCCGCCTGATCGAGCCACTCCACCTCGTCCGCCGTCAACGGCTGCTCCGCCGGTAATTCAGCATCGTCGTCCGCCCGCCGCGTCTGATTTGCCTTTACCCGCTTCTCCACTTCGAAGCGCTTGATCTTGCGAGTGGTGGTGCGAGGCAAATCTTCCTGCCAAATTTCATAGCTGCCAATGCGCTTGGTAGAAGCGATCTGCTGCGACAGACTTTCAATATCGAAACGAATTACTTCCTTGGCGTTGACAATCTTTTTCTGCCGCAGCGCATCGAAGTTAGGCACGATCACGGCATGCAACCGGTCTCCGCTTTCACCAGGTTTACCTTCGAGCCCCATCACAGCCAATTCTTTAATGTAGGGCGATTTCAGGTAATGCGCCTCAACCTCTTCGGGATAAATATTCTTCCCGTTGCTGAGCACGATCACTTCTTTCCTGCGGCCCGTGAGGAACAAGTTGCGGTCCGCGTCGAAGTAACCGAGATCGCCGGTGAAAAACCATCCGTCCCGCAGCACCGCTGCAGTGGCATCCGGACGATTCCAGTAGCCCTTCATCACGACCGCGCCGCGCAACGCGATTTCACCCGTAGCAGGCCCGTCCTCCTCGGATTGCGCTTCGTTGGTCGCGTAAACGATCTTGGCCTCGACACCCTTCATCGCCTTGCCCACAGATCCGATCACGTTATTCGTTGGCGAATTCGCGAACACGGCCGCCGTTGTTTCCGTCAGCCCGTAAGCTTGCAGCACGTCTATCCCGAGATCGCGAAAATCCGCCGCAATGTGTGGATCGAACCGCGAGCCACCTGTGATCAGATAACGCATCTTCTCGCCGAAAGCCTCGTGCACCTTGCCAAACAGGATCGGCCCAGCATTAAGCCCCACCTTGCGCAGGGTTCGATTGAATGCCACGAGCAACCTGAACGCCCTTTGGGCAAGTGCCCCTCGTTTCGCGACCTCCTGAAAAATCCGATCGTGAATCAGATAAAAAAATTGGGGCACTACCGCGAAGGTGGTGATATTGCGTTCACGCAGAGCCCGCAAAAGCTCGGTGGTGTTCAGAGTCTCCAGATACACTACGCGCGCGCCCTTCACTAGGGGGAGCAGCAGATTTGCCATCTGTGCCAGCACATGAAACATGGGCAGCACGCCCAGCAGTGCGTCCGACGGCCCAATGTCGACCCAGTTGAACACAGCTTCCACTTCGCCAAGAAAGTTGGCGTGGGTAAGCATGACGCCCTTGGGGTCGGCGGTGGTGCCTGAGGTGTAGAGCAGGGAAGCGACCTCGTCCGCAGCCGCGGGCGCAGGCTGGAATTGTCCTGGTCCGGCATCGAGAATCGCCGGCAAATTTGCCAGCCAGTTCTCGGAGTCGGACTGCTGGACCAGGCGGTCCGGGTCCATAAGCACGAGCCCGACGTTCAGGCTCGCAACCGCTTCACGCGCCGCCTGCGCATGCTTCGCGTCGCAGAATAGGGCTGACGTGCCGCTGTCTTTCAGCAGTGTGGCCAGTTGATCGGCGTGCAGCGCGGTGTCAAGCGGGACCACCGTACATCCCGCTGCAATGATTCCCAAATACGCCGCGACCCAGCGAGGATGGTTGTCGGCCACGATGGCCAGCCGCGATCCGCGAGCGAATCCGTTTTCGGTGACCCATCGCCCCACGGACTCCGCCATCCGGTGAAGCTCGGCATACGTACAACTCTCGATGCGATCGTGGCGCTGGATTTCCAGCGCGACGTTGTCCGGCCACCGTTCCGCGCATTCGACAAACCGGTCGTAGAAAGTGGGCATGAGTCGTGTGGAATATACACGAAAAATATGTTTACCGCCGAGTTCGCCGAGACCGCGGAGGATAACAAGAATGTCTTCTTCGGTCCTCTAGGTGTTCCCTGCGTTCTCGGCGGTGAACAACTTGCTTCAGCTTGTTCCTTGACGCCCGTCCGCCGCATCTAAATATGCTAGGCTAAAAGAGATACGCTGGGGCAGTTCCCGCCCTCTGAAGGATTTCACAGTTTGATTAACACTCTGATCGGCAAGGTCTTTGGGACCAAGAATGAGCGGGTCGTCAAGAGCATGATGCCCAGGGTCGCGGCCATCAACGCCCTCGAACCGCAGATGCAAAAGCTCACGGATGCCGACTTGCGCGCTAAGACAGATGAGTTCCGGCAGCGCATCCAGGAGCGGCTGAGTCGTCTCTCGAGCGCTCCGGCGACAGACAGCGAGGCAGAAGCGGAAGACGATCCCGATCGTCAGAAGCAACTCGAAAAAGATCAATACGAAGCGCTGCAGGAAGTGCTCGACGACATACTCGTGGAAGCCTTTGCCGTGGTCCGCGAGGCCGGACGCCGCGTGCTCAACATGCGCCACTTCGATGTGCAGTTAATCGGCGGCATGGTGCAACACCAGGGCATGATTTCCGAAATGAAGACGGGCGAAGGCAAAACCCTGGTCGCCACGCTTCCGGTTTATCTCAACGCCCTCAGCGGACGCGGCGTGCACGTTGTTACGGTCAACGACTATCTGGCCAAGCGCGATTCCGAATGGATGGGCAAGCTCTATCGTTTTCTTGGCCTCACGGTAGGTGTGATCGTCCACGACCTCGACGATGAAGAGCGCCGCGCCGCCTACGCCGCCGACGTCACCTACGGCACCAACAACGAGTTCGGCTTCGACTACCTGCGCGACAACATGAAGTTCGATCTGAAAGATTGCGTGCAGCGCGGTCACAACTTCGCCATCGTCGACGAAGTCGATTCCATCCTGATCGACGAAGCCCGCACGCCACTCATCATTTCAGGAGCGAGCGAGGAATCGACCGACAAGTATTACAAAGTCAACCGGATCATCCCCAAGCTGGAGAAGGGCGAAGAACTGAGTCCTGCGGAATTGCGCCAGTTGCTGGAGGAGGACAAGGTTCCACCAGGGAAGCGTGACGCGTTGATCCGCGAACTGAATGAAGTCGGGGACGACGCGACCAGGACAGTTCTCACTGGCGATTATGCGATCGACGAAAAGCACCGCAGCATCACGGTCACCGACGAAGGCTGGACGAAAGTGGAAGGACTGCTCGGCATCGGCAACATTGCCGATCCCGAGAACTGGCCGCTCAAGCATCACGTCGAGACCGCCATCAAAGCGCACGCGCTCTATCGCCGCGACGTCGAGTACGTGGTGAAAGACGGCGAAGTCATCATTGTCGACGAATTTACCGGACGCATGATGCCCGGCCGGCGCTGGTCTGACGGTCTGCACCAGGCCATCGAAGCCAAGGAAGGAGTCAAGATCGAGCGCGAGAACCAGACGCTTGCCACCATCACGTTCCAGAACTACTTCCGCATGTTCAAGAAGCTCTCTGGCATGACGGGAACGGCAGAAACGGAAGCCACGGAGTTCGAGAACATCTACAAGCTGGACGTGGTTGTCATTCCCACGAACAAGAAGATGCTACGGCTGGAGAATCCCGACGTCGTCTTTCGCACTGAGAAGGAAAAATACTTTGCCGTCGCCGATGAAATTCAAAAGCTGGCCGAGAAAGGCCAGCCCGTGCTGGTGGGCACCACGTCGGTGGAAAAATCCGAGCGTCTCTCTGAGTTGCTGAAGAAGAAAGGCCTCAAGCAACACGTCGTCTTGAACGCCAAATTTCACGAGCGCGAAGCGGAATTCGTGGCCCAGGCCGGCCGCAAGGGCATGGTCACCATTGCCACCAATATGGCAGGGCGCGGTACGGACATTCTGCTCGGCGGCAATCCCGAATTCATGGCGAAGCAGGAGATGGTGAAGAAAGGCATCGCCCAGCAACTGCGCGTGGCTCAAGGCAAGATCGAGGGTCCGCAGGAAGACGGCACCACTTCGGTCTTTTATTACAACGGCAATGAATACACCGTCCCCACCGATAAATGGATGGAAGCATTCAGCCGCTATAAAGCGCAAACCGATAAAGAACACGACGAAGTTACAGCTGTCGGCGGCTTGCACATTCTCGGCACCGAACGGCATGAGTCGCGCCGCATCGACAACCAGCTTCGCGGACGCGCCGGCCGCCAGGGCGACCCCGGCTCCTCGCGCTTCTACCTCGCGCTCGAAGATGACCTGATGCGCATCTTCGCCAAAGAGTGGGTCTCGAAACTGCTGGAGCGCCTTGGCATGGAAGAAGGCATCCCCATCGAGTCAAAGCTCATCAGCCGCCGCATTGAGACGGCGCAGAAGGCGGTTGAAGGCCAACATTTCGAATCGCGCAAACACCTGCTCGAATATGACGATGTCATGAACAAGCAGCGCGAGGCCGTCTACGGCCTGCGCCGCCGCTTGCTCGATGGCATGGACCAGAAAGATCTGATCCTCGAGGACTACGTTTCAGCCATTCTCGGCGACCTGATGGAAGAGTACTGTCCGCCCAAGAGCCACGCCGATGACTGGAACATCAAGGGATTGAAAGATGCAGTCTTTACCCGCTTCGGCGTCGATTTCATCGCCGAGGGTGTGAAACCGGAAGCGCTGAACCGGCAGGAACTGGGCGATGCGATCTTCGAGAAGCTGAAAGAGCGCTACGACGCGAAAGAAAAGCTGATTGGCCCCGAGGCCATGCGCCATCACGAGCGCATGATCATGCTCAGCGTGCTCGATTCGCAGTGGAAAGACCACCTCCTGAGCATGGATCACCTCAAAGAGGGCATCGGACTGCGCGGCTACGGCCAGCACGATCCGCTGGTCGAGTACAAAAAAGAGTCGTTCGAAATGTTCGAGGCGATGTTGCAGCGTTTTCAGGAAGACACGGCCCGCTATCTCTACCTGATGCAGATTATCGAGCGCCCGCGCGATCCGGGCCTCACCGGTCCGCAGGGAGACGAACCCGCCGGCCGTGGCCCGGAGTCTGGAATTCCGGTGCGACAGGGAAGTGGCGGGAACGGACATCGTCCGCCGCGTCTGGTCGCAACTTCCGCCGACGACCTGGAAGAAGCCTTCATGCGCCGCAAGCGCCGCGAACTCGAACAAGCGCGCATGGCCGGTGCCGGTGAAATGCAGCCGGTGCAGCAAGTTGTTCGTGGCCAGGAAAAAGTAGGCCGCAACGATCCCTGCCCCTGCGGCTCCGGCAAGAAATTCAAAAAATGCCACGGAGCTTGATGCGCTGCCGCAGAACATGTGAGGACGGCTGCCTCGGCCGTCCAGCCGAGCCCAGCGAGGCGCATCGTTACCCAGAATGCCGGCCCGAAATCCCCGCAGCCCCAACTCCTCTGAATGTCATTTCCGAAGCTTGACTTTTCGCCCTAGCCTTCCACTCCAGAAACAGTCCCGCATAGTTCTTCGTGATGTAATCAGTAGCACTTACCCCGAGTTTCTTCGCAGTAGCATCGATCCACCGGGGGGGCCCCTCGATCTCGCAGAAATTTCCGATAGGCGTCTCGTCCACCACAACCTGCCCCTTCCCATCGGTCCACTCGGCGCGAAACTTCTCATAGCGGAATGAAGGCGTATATCCCAATGCGCGAAGAATCAAATCCATCTGTTTGCCATCGCCCACTGATGTCTCCAGCTCGACGCGGCTGCTATGCCGCCCAGCTTTCTTTCCGGATTTATGCGTCAGCGTCCAATCGGAGCCGTACTTGCGAAGTCGCAACAGCTCTTTGCGCGCGCGCAGAACTTCCCCAGGAAGGTCGTACAGCGTATTCATCTCGTGCGTTCGCGGCGTCAGCTCGTGAAATCCAGCCACTCGCAACTTGCGCGCGAGCGCCCGCGGGTCCGCGACACGAAACTTAATCTCGATTTCGTTGTACGAAACCATTTACGAAACCATGTGCGAAAGCATCCAAGGCAGTATAGCCAAGGCAGCATAGAACGGTCCGTGCGACAGACGTCATCAAACCGACGAGGGCTATGAAAATGTCGGCAGCTTCACCAGATCATTCTGCGGCACCGGCTCGAGTGGTTCCCCGGCCTTGCGCCAGGCAGTCAATCCGCCGACGATCACGAACGTATTGAATCCTTTTTCCCGCAGCAAGTGCGCCACCCGGGCGCTGGTCGCTTCGCGCGCTCAAGTGCAGTAAAGATAAATATCCTTGTCTTTGGGAAGGCTCTTGATCTCTTCTTCAAGATTGTTGGGTTCGATGCGGATCGAACCTTTGATCCGCGCTGACCCTCCGTCGTAATAGCCGTGGCTGCGAACGTCGACAATGAGCACGCGGCCCGCATCCTCGGAGGCCAGGCGCGCGGCCAGCTCCTGCACCTGAATCCGCGGCACCACGCGATACATCTTGTGTTTTTGGAATTGCACTGCGCGGTAGATCGCGTACACGACAAGAGCGGCGAGCACCACCACTTCCACCGCCAGCCCGGCTTCGTGAAAACCGCGCAAGAGGGCGGCCAGAAAATCGCGGGAAACATATCCCACCGAGAGATAGGTCAGGGAATATACCAGAGAACCAACGAGGTCCAATTGCAGAAACTGCCAAAAGCGCATCTTCATGCTCCCGGCCAGCGGCGCCGCCATGGTGTTGACTCCGGGAATAAACTTGGCAATCACCAGCGTGGCTCTGCCGCGTTTGTAGAACGATTCGGCCGAGCGCAAAATGCAGGTCTCGGGATTGATCGATACACGGCACAGGAACCCAAGCAGCAACCAGCCCATATATCGTCCCAGCCAGAATTGCACCGTGTCGCCCAGCAGCAAAGCCACGATTGCTGCCAACAGTATGTACGGACCCCACAACGCGTGCGCCGCCACCGCCGCCCCGGCTGCAACCAGAGCGATCGCGGCGGGGAAGGGAAGCCCGATGGCTTCGGCCAGCAACAGACCGAAGGTCAAGGCATACCCGTGGCGCGCCATCAGCACATACAAATTCATAAACCGTGTCGGATAAAGAAAATCGGGAAAGGGTTCAGTATAAACAAGCGGACGGGTTACTTCTCTCTCGCCACCACAAACTCCGGCGCCCACAGCAGCGCCCGCTTGATCTCGGAATCCGGGAAGGTGCAGATCGCTTTCCGCGCCGACTCCGCATATCGCTCGGCGCGAGCGTGGGCCGCTTCCAGCGATCCGTAACGCTGCAGAATCTCCATGATCTGCGCATGAGTCACGCCTTTGAAAGCGCGATCGCGCAGAATCGTCTCAATCTTGGCGCGCTCCTCGTCCGTGCAACGCTCGAGCGCGTGGATCACCGCCATCGTGACCTTGCCCTCGCGCAGATCGCTCGCCACCGGCTTGCCCAAAACATCTTCGGACGCAGTAAGGTCGAGCACATCGTCGACGATCTGAAAGGCCATGCCGAGATCGTGCCCGTACTGCCCCAGAGCCTTTTCCTCGGCGGCCGTGGCTCCGCCCAGAATCGCTCCCAGCCGCATGCAAACCGAAAACAGGCAGGCGGTCTTGCGGTAGATCAAATCGAAATGCTCATCGAGTGTGATCAGTTGACCGAGTTTTTCCATCTGCAGCAGTTCACCTTCAACCATCTGCTGCGTCAGTTCGATCAGAGTGTCGAGAATGCGGAAGTTGCGCTCCTGCACCGCCACCTTAAAGGCCTGCATGTAGAGCCAGTCGCCCGCCAACACACACTTCGAATTGCCCCACTGGGTATTGGCGGCGGGCCGTCCGCGGCGCGTCTTCGCCTCGTCGATGATGTCGTCGTGCACCAGCGTGGCCGTGTGAATGATCTCGACTACCGCGCCCAGTTTCACCGCACCGCGCCCTTCGTAGTCAAAGAGCTTCGAAGAAAGGAAGAGAAGCGCGGGGCGAATCCGCTTGCCGCCGCCGTTCCGCAGATACTCGCCAATTTCCGTGATGGCCCGCACGCCCGAGACGGTATCCTGCCCGAACTCGCCCTCAAGAGCCGCGAGATCATCGTGCAGCAGGTCGAAGACTTCTTTCCCGTTAATGATTGCCGGTGCGCTCAATGCAATCGATCCTCGATCATCAAAATCGTTTTACTGCAGAGGCCGCCGAGCACGCCGAAGAAAAACGACTGCGTCGGTCTCTAGGCTTAAATCCTTCGTTCTCTCCGCGTACTCTGCGTTCTCTGCGGTGAAAGTTGCGTTTAATTCGTCCGATAATTCGTAAACTGCAAATCAATCCCGAAATCATGTCCCCGCAGCATCGCGATTACTTCCTGCAGTGTGTCGCGGTCTTTACTACTGATGCGCACCAGTTCGCCTTGGATCGAGGCTTGCGCTTTTTTCTTCGAATCCTTAACCAGCTTCACGATCTCTCGCGCCTTTTCAATGGCGATGCCCTGTTGCATCGTAACTTTGCGCTTGGCCGTGCCGCCCGCCGCCGGTTCCACCGCGCCATAGGTTAATCCCTTCAACGACACGCCGCGCTTCACGAGTTTCTGCTGCAGGATATCGTTCACCGCCTTCAGCTTGTACTCGTCGGCGGAGTGCAGCACGATCGCGTCCTTTTCCAGTTCGATGTTCGACTTCGAGTCTTTCAGGTCGAAACGAGTATGAACTTCCTTCAACGCCTGCTGGATCGCATTCGACACTTCCTGCAGGTCAATCCTGCTCACGATGTCAAAAGTGTTGTCGGGCATCGGATTTCATTTCTTTCTGAAATAATGGAATCTGACCCTTGAGGGTACCAGAAGAAGACCTCCGAAAGGAGGGTTAACCTGCAGAAACTTTGCTTTCAGCGGTTTCAGTCAATTTGAAAAAATTGTAAAAATTGCGAGCCGTCTGCTGCCCGATTTCTTCCGCCGTCGATCCCAGTAATTCGCCAAGCTTCCGCGCAGTTTCCCTTACGAACGCCGGTTCATTGCGTTTGCCGCGATGCGGGATCGGCGCCAGATACGGCGAGTCGGTCTCAATCAGCATGCGGTCGAGCGGAACCTCGAGCGCGGCCTCGCGAATCGGCTGGGCCTTCGGGAACGTCAAGTTGCCTGCAAACGAAATCATGAACCCCATGTCGAGCGCGCTCTTCGCCTGCGGCCAGTTCCCTGTGAAACAGTGCAGAATTCCTCCCAACCCTTTCGGCGCCCAATGTTCTCGCATCAACCCAAGGCAATCGTCCCAGGCATTGCCGCTGTCCTCCGACGGACGACAGTGAATCACAATCGGAAGTTTCGCGGCCGCCGCCAATTCCATCTGCCGCATGAAAACATCTTTCTGCACCTCGCGCGGAGAATGATCGTAATAGTAATCGAGCCCGATTTCCCCCCAGGCGATCACTTTAGGATTCTTCGCCAGCCGCTCCATGTTCTGATAGGCAGCTTCATCCGCCAGCCGGGCCTCGTGAGGGTGAATGCCCAAAGTCGCGTAGATGAAGTCGTATTTCTCCGCCAGTCGGATGCCCGAATCCACATCCTCAGGACCATCGCCATTGCCGACAGCGACGATAGTCTGCACCCCAGCCTCACGCGCGCGGGCAATCATCTGCTCGCGATCGGTGTCGAACTGCTTGCCGTCGAGATGCGCGTGAGAATCAACAAACATGATTTCGTGTCTCAGGCTCCCGGCGGAAGCTTTGCGTCCTTCAGGTGATAATCGATGTGTCGGCACGCTTCGCGAATGTCCCAGATCGTATCCGCGACATCGCCGGTATTGCTTTCCAGTTCCTGCTGCAGTTTAGGTAGATACTGGTCGTAGATCTCAATTGCAGACTCGCGAATATCCAGTAGCGCGAGTGTGAATGCGTCCGCCTGGTCCTCGGTCATGACCTTGCGGACCTTCAGCAATTCGATCAACGCTGTTCTGTCTTTGATCGTGAACTCTCGCATTGGCCTCTACTTCAATCTCGCCCCCACCGGCACATCCTCCAAAAAGCCCGCCAGTACCGGCTTCCCATCTTCGAGCGACGCCGCCACGATCATCCCGTTCGATTCCATCCCGCGCAGCTTGCGCGGCGCCAGATTGGCGACGATCACAACTTTCCGCCCAATCAAAGTTTCCGGCGCATAGGCTTCGGCAATTCCGGCCAGCACCTGCCGCGTTTCGGTTCCAATATCAACCTCAAGCCGCAGGAGTTTGTCCGCCTTGGGCACTCTCTCGGCGACTTTCACCAGCCCCACGCGCAGTTCGATCTTGGCGAAATCGTCGATAGAAATCTTATCGTTCGCCGCTGCTACAGCCGTTGGAACTGCCACCGGCAACGCCGCGACCGGAGCCGCCTTCGGCCCATTCGTCGGTGCGGGCGTCACTGCAACCTCCGCCACCGGCGCACTCCTCTGCTCCTCTTCCATCTTCTGCATCCTTTCAATGGCGCTCTTGTCGGCGCGCGGAAACACGGGCTGCACTTCACCCAACTTTGTGCCCAAAGGCAGTTGTCCCCAAGCCAGTTCACTTAACGCGAGCTTCTGAACGTCGCCCAGCCCCAGCTGCAGCCAAATCTTCGCCGCCGCATCCGGTACCACGGGATACGCCAGCGCCGTCGCAATCCGCAGCGCTTCCGCCGCTGTATAGAGCACGGTTGCCAAACGCGAGCGGCTGTCTTCATCCTGCTTCTCTCCAAGCGCCCATGGCTCGTTCTCGACAATATATTTGTCCACCGCCGCCACCAGCGCCCACGCGGCTTCAAGCGCCCTCGAAAACTGGAACTGATCAAACAGCGTCCCGAATTCGCGGATCGTCTTCCGCGCCGTCTCCGCAATCGCATCATCCGCCGCGGTTCTCGACGCCCCGCGCGATGGATACGGCACTTCACCCTTGAAATACAGGTTAATCATTTTCAAGGTGCGGCTCGCCAGATTTCCGAGTCCATTCGCCAGGTCGGAGTTATAGCGCTGCACCAGCGCGTCGAATGAAAACGATCCATCCTGGCCAAACACAACTTCGCGCAGCAGAAAATAGCGCAGCGCATCCGCGCCCAGCACGTCGAGAATCGTCTCCGTGCGCACGATATTGCCACGCGACTTCGACATCTTGCTTTCTTCAAACAGCAGCCAGCCATGGGCCACAATCGCCTTCGGCACCGGCAGCCCGGCGGCCATGAGAAACGCCGGCCAATAAACGCAATGGAAGCGGACAATCTCTTTCCCGATCATCTGCACATCGGCGGGCCAGAATTTCTTGAACGCCTCCTGCGCCCCGGGGTGCGAAGAACCGTATCCAATCGCGGTGATGTAATTCGCCAGCGCGTCGAGCCAGACGTAAATTACGTGCTTGGGGTCGTCAGGCACCGGAATACCCCAGGTAAACGTCGACCTGCTGATCGAGAGATCGCGCAGCCCCGAGCGCACAAATGAGATCACCTCGTTGCGCCGCGCCTCGGGACGAATGAACTCCGGATTCGCATACAGAGCCAGCAGCTTGTCTTGAAACTCCGAAAGCTTGAAGAAGTAGTTCTCTTCTTTAACGGTCTCGGTAATGCGCCCGCAAGTGGGGCAAGGGTCGCCCGGCTGCGCGCCGTCAACATAAAGCTCATCCGACACGCAGTACTGCCCGGTGTAAGTGCCCTTATAGATGTATCCATTGTCACGAATCTTCCGGAACAGTTCCTGCACGCGCTTCTTGTGCCGGTCTTCGGTAGTTCGGATGAAATCGTCGTTCGAGATGCCCATCCGCTTCCACAATCGCCGGAACTCCGCCGAAATCTCGTCGGCATACTGCTGCGGAGTTTTTCCCGCAGCCTGCGCCGCCCGTTCGATCTTCTGCCCGTGCTCGTCCGTGCCCGTAAGGAAAAACGTTTCCGCGCCCAGCAGCCGTTGCCGTCGCGCAATCGTGTCGCAGGCAATGGTCGTGTAGGCGTGCCCGATGTGCGGATGTGCGTTCACGTAGTAAATCGGCGTCGTGATGTAAAACTTTCTCGTCATTACTTGTCTTTCAGAGCTCTGCCCAAGTGTTCACTAAAGTTTCGTCATTCCGAACCGGCGTCAAGCCGGTGAGGAATCTGCTTTTTCTTTGCGGAGGTGCAGATAAGCCTCGACCGCGCCACCCATCACAGTCTTCAGCGGCACATGGAACTCCGCCGCGATACGCCGGCAATCTTCATATTCTGGAGCGTAGTTGGTCACCGTCCCGTTCATGCTCGCGATCTTGATCCTCACCTCGCCCCACGGCGTGCCGACGCTCTCCCAGCGTCGCGCCAGAGTCTGCCGCATCTCATCGCGCCGCCGCACGCCCAGTGTTGTCGTCTCCGTGAAAATCAGTTGCGTCAGCTTGCCCGCGTCTTCGGGCTTGCACA
Organism: Candidatus Sulfotelmatobacter sp.; assembly: GCA_049590215.1. Taxonomy (GTDB): domain Bacteria; phylum Acidobacteriota; class Terriglobia; order Terriglobales; family Acidobacteriaceae; genus Sulfotelmatobacter. The sequence continues at coordinate 27,375 of JBAWCJ010000036.1, forward strand.
AAACCGTCAACAGCATTCCCGGACGATTCTTCTTCATCTGCACCGGCATGCCAAAGGCGTCGAGCGCGCCCTCTTCCAGCAATCGATCCATCACATATCCAAACACCTGCGGATTCAAATCATCGAGATTCGCCTCCAGCACCGTGATCGTCTCCGACGCAGTCTTCGCAGCCAGAGTCGAGGCAGCTTCTCCAATCGTTAGCCGCACCACATTCGGATGTCCGGGAAAAGTCTGCAATCCCGCCCCATAGCCCGACTTCTCAATCTTCATCTCAGGAAACGCCGCGAAGCGCGAAGCCAGCGTCTTCACGATCGCCGCGCCTGTCGGCGTGACCAACTCCGCCTGCAAGCCGGAGGAATACACAGGCGCGTCTTTCAGCAACTCCACCGTCGCCGGAGCCGGCACTGGAAGCGTTCCATGCGCGCACTTCACCACTCCGCCGCCGACATTCAAGGGTGAACAGATGATTTCATCCACCCCCAGCGCCTCGGCCCCAACCGCCGCGCAGACAATATCCACGATCGCATCGACCGCGCCGACTTCATGAAAGTGCACACTTTCAAGTGGCATATCGTGAATCTTCGCCTCTGCCTGTCCCAGCGCCTCGAACATAGCAATAGCAGTCTTCTTAGCGGATTCCGAAATCGAAGCCGCAGAAATGATCTTGCGAATCTCCCTAAGCCCGCGAGAATGCTCGTGTGGCGCGGACACTCCTGTCCGCGTCTCACCAGGATGGGAATGTGAATGTCCATGATGCTCACGCTCGGGCTCATGACCATCGCCGGAATGCGGATGAGAATGCTGCTCCTGCCGCTCCCAATACTCTTCGCGCGGCAAGTCCTTCTCTCCGCCAACGTAAACATCCACTTTGGTGGCCGAAATCCCACTGCGCACTACTCGCGAAATCTCCAGCTTCGCGCCCACCCCAAGTGCCGCCACGGTTTCCTCGAACAACCGCGCCGGAACCCCTGCATCCACAAGCGCGCCCAGAAACATATCGCCGCTCATGCCGGAAAAACACTCTAGGTAAGCAATGCGCATAGAAGTGAAGCCGATTTTTCATCATAGGGAAGCGTGCATCCTGCGTCAAACCAGCGTCCTCGCGCGCTCTGCTAGAATCACTATCTTCTTAGACAACGCCGAGGGAAGCCTTGTATCGTCATCTCGAACATGTTCTAGCCGGACGCATCGTAGAGTTTCTTCGCCGCCGTTATCCGGAGGCAACTCTGGCCGAAGTGGTCATTGAACAGCCTCCCAAGGTAGAGCTCGGCGATTTCGCCATTCCTCTCTTTCCCTTTGCCAAGCCGCTGCGAACGGCTCCGCTGAAGCTTGCCGAAGCCATCCGCGCTGACATCGGGCCGATCGAAGGCATCGCGGAGATGCGAGTCGCGCCCCCCGGCTACCTGAATGTCAAAATTAATCGTGCCTGGCTGGCTGCAGCTCTCGCCGCCGACCAGAAACCGCTCGTCGCAATTCCCGCGGGAAAAATTCTGGTCGAGCACACCAGCATCAATCCCAACAAAGCCGCCCACATCGGCCATCTGCGCAACGCCATTCTCGGCGACACATTTGTCCGCCTGCTCCGCTATGCAGGCAGGGACGTCGACGTCCAGAACTACATCGACAACACCGGTGTGCAAGTTGCAGATGTGGTCGTCGGTTTCATGCAAATCGAGAAAAAGTCCCGCGCAGAAATCGAGGCTCTAACCCGCCAGCCCCGCTTCGACTACTACTGCTGGGATCTCTACGCCCGGGTTTCGCAGTGGTACGAGCAAGACAAGCAAAATCTGCAAGCCCGCGCCCGGACGCTGCACGCCATCGAAGATGCCACCAGCGAAACCGCGGCCATCGCCGAACTCATCTCGACCGCAGTCCTGCGCCGGCACCTCGAAACCATGGACCGCCTCGACATCGAATACGATTTCCTACCCGAGGAAAGTGAAATCCTGCACCTGCACTTCTGGGACGCGGCCTTCGTTAAACTGAAAGAAGCAGGTGTACTCACCTACGAAAACGAAGGCAAGAATAAAGGCTGCTGGGTCATGCGTCGAGCTGGAACGGCCTCGACCCTGCAAGATGCACTGAACACAGATGAATCCGAGAAGATCTCCGAAGAAGACCAAAAAGTAATCGT
>JBAWCJ010000037.1:0-5729 GCA_049590215.1 Candidatus Sulfotelmatobacter sp.
GGCATCGTCGTCTCCGCCCTCGCCCTGCGCGAGCATTACCGCACCGAAGGCGATGCCCCCTGCAGCATTAACGAGCGCTGGGACTGCGGCATCGTCAACAAGAGCCCCTACGCCGTTGTGCAAGGCACCGGAATCCCCGTAGCCGTAATCGGCATCGCCGGATATCTTCTCCTCGGCGCCTTAGCCTGGCGCCGCGCCTACAGCCTGCTCCTACTCGCAGCCCTCATTGGACTAGCCTTCTCGCTCCACCTCGCCCGCATTGAAGCCCACGTCCTCGGAGTCTGGTGCATCTACTGCGTAATCTCCCTCGGCGACATCTCGCTAATCACGCTGCTAGCCCTCGGAACCGCCGCTGCCTCGCTATTTCGCAAGCCATCCGTAAGGCCCTGATAACGACCGGGAACCAAAAAAATATATGTGGGGACGGGCGCATTCGCGAGCCTGCCCTGAGCGAAGCCGAAGGGCCCAGCGAGCGAAGCAAGCCAGACATCCCCGATTGGAATTTTTACAATCTAACGAACCGAATAGGCATAAGATAGTGCTGTTTTCGAGGCCGGCAGGATATTCGTGCCATGAATCAACGACCAAGCCTGAACCGCCGCGCACCTTCGCCATGGAGGGATTTCCCCATGTTTCAGTTCAAGAGAACTAGATCTCTCTGCCTGATCGTCGCAGCCGCCCTGCTATTAATTCTGTGCGTCGGATGTGGTAGCAGCAGCAACTCCACGAACAGCAACATGTCGCAGGCCCAGGCCCAGGCGGTAGCACAACAGGTCTCACTGGCTATCGAGCAGGCTCTGGGTGCGGCAGTTCCCGCGACCGCATCCCCCGCGACCAGCGACGCCCGTCCCAGCCTTTCAACTGTGGTGAGCAACCTTCGCCCAGACGCCCTGCCGGGATGCACTTCCACCTCGAGCGGCGAAAACTGCAATATCCCCATCTCCTTGACGAACTACCCCTGCAGCGGCCCTCAAGGCGGGACCATCTCCGTCGCCGGCGACGTCGACGGCACATTGAACAATAGTGGCAGCGGCTCTCTGAGTACCCAACTCGCCATAACTCCGGCCAATTGTTCCGTCTCCAACCTCATCCTGAATGGCGATCCAAGCATCGACGTCGGTGGCCAAATAAACTTCACCAACGATGAAACCCCGGTCTTTCCCATAACCTTCACCGAAACCGGAGGCATCTCCTACGGCCCCAATCCCTCCGGAAGCTGTCAGGTCAACGCAACCTACACCATAAATTCCTCGCTGAGCTGCACAGTCAGCGGAACAGTCTGCGGCCAGTCAGTAAGTGGAAGCTGCTGACGCTAAACAGTCCGGGAAGGGCACGACTTCAGTCGTGCCGTAATTCGAGAAATCACCGTCGGCTTTAGCCGAGCCAGCACCCGGGCTAAATATCCAGATTCCTAACATTCATCCCAAGCCGGGCCAGCCCGCCCCTGCTATCCGTCAGCAGACTCCAAGCCTCCCTGTAACACTCATAGCAGTAGCTCTTCTTCTTAGTAGGCGGCACGACCGGGCTGAGCATCACGCAGGTGATTCGCCGGACCCCCAGCACCAACGACGCCGGGATCAGATACCACGCGTTCACCGGAATCACGTACGCGCCGAACAGGTCAACTTGTTCCAAAGTGTAGTCTTGCTTCTTCGCGTGGTTGGGTATCAGCTGGCAGCAATAGCCATCCCCACGCCTGTAGCTGGTCGACTTAACCTGCACCCGCAGAAAGTTCGGCCCATGTTCGATTCCCACATCGTAAGCCCGGGTGTCTCCCCAGGGCTTGCAAACCGCAAACCGTCGCCGCGCCGCCTCCGCCATAAACTGCAACTCCACCCACTCCCCACGCTCTTTAAAGCTCCTGAATCTCTCCCAATACTTCATCCCACAGCCTCCGCACACCCTGTCATTCCGACCGAAGCCGGAGCGCGAGCGACGGCGTAGTGGAGGAACCTGCTTTCCGTCCGCCGACCGTCGTGCTCGATTCCAAAAAGAAAAGGCGTCATCCCGAAGCCCCGCGTTTTCTCCAGCGGGGCGAGAGCCTGCCCTGAGCTTGTCGAAGGGGATCTCCTGCGAGCGCGCACCGTCCACGCAAACGTTTTTCTTGAATTGCGCCCAGGCAGGACTAGGGCAAAAGAAAAGGCGCCACCGAGAGGCCGCGCCCGTTTCGAAAATCTTTACCCTATATATCCAGAATATCAAGTTGGATGGGGTAAATGTGTCACAAAACCCAACTTTATATTCGCCTTCTTTCCTTCACCTTAGCCCCATTCGTGTAACTTCTGCCTATTGACAAGATTTCGCCAGCGCCGGACTAGAGGATATCTAGCAGAGGGAGGGACACGGCAGACCTGAGCATCTCAATGGTCCAAAGCTCGAGGTGATTCTGGACGAACCGCGCAGCAAGGTCGCTCTCCCTAGGCTTGACCCGCATGATTGCGGCGATCGGTCTCGGAAGTGTCAGCCGCCAACCAGGATCCGGAGGTGTGATCTGCACCGGCATCAGACGCGTAGTGAGCGCCACCGACGCCTCATCATGAAACTCGAGCGTGCCATTCAGGCCAACACTGGACTCCACCGCGATCCGCGCCAGGAGGGACTTCAGGGCCGGATCTTCTTGAACTTCGGAAGCAGACAGCAACCGACACCTTCCGGGATTCGCGAGTAATAGCCAACCGGACACGGGCTTGTCGCCTGTGACCCAACCCAGCCGCCGCAAGAAAGGCTGAGGTAGCCGGATGCGATACGATTCTTCCACCCTTAAGACGCTGAATTCCGAATCGGGCTGTTGACGTTCTACCATAAATTACCGTCATGCTATTGTGCACTACCATCTTGCAAACTAAGTACTTACGATAGTCTTATCTTGACATAAACCATAAATTACCGTTACACTACAACATGTAGGGTCAATGCTAGCCACGCCCCTATAGATTGCATGGGCTTGCGGAAATTCCCGCCGCGGTGGATAATCCTCAAGCTTCGCGAAGAAACGACGAAAGAGTCCACAAGGTAAGGAGGTCGAATATGCCCGCCACCCAAAGTATCCTCCCCGATCACATCCTCGCCGCCGTGCTCACGCTAGCCAAGCGGGAAATACTCAGAAAGCAACCGAACGAAACGCGGTTCGCTTTCCATAGCGACGATTCCCAATTGCAGGAAATCTTTAGCAAGCTCCAAAAGGACTATCCAATTCTCGACGCGTTCGTCTTCTCCGACAGCGGCCCGGAACCCTACAGTCCTGCGCTTGAGGAGTCTGTTTCGAGGCTTCAACTGTCAGGGCTGATCGGCCGCGAGAATCCCGACTACGAAGTTGTATTCCTGCAGCCCTCAGCTGACGGATTCTTCGACGACGTGCTTACTACTGAATTCGACGAGCCTCAGCTTGAGCAACTAACGAACATTGCGTCCGCGTTTCTAAAGCGAGTCACAGTAGCTTAGGGCCCTGCACCAAAACCATAACCAGAAATGGCCGCACCGCCTGCGCCACCTAATCTAGCCGAGCGTGTCGACACTTTCGTCCAGTGGTTGTTCGAAGACTTTAAGCCGGCTCTACCAACGGGGCCAAAGGTCTTCAACGACGCACTCCTAGGCAACCTCCTGTTTGCGAAGCACGAGGTCGCAGTAATCGATTCCCCAGTTCTGCAGCGACTTAGGCGCATCAAGCAGACTGGATTGGTCTATTACGTCTTCCCCTCCGCCACCCACAGCAGGTTTGAACACTCACTGGGTGCCGCAGCACTTTCCGAGAGGTGTTTTGACGCCATTCGGGAAAGGGCTAAAGTTGAGGGCGCGACCTTTCCAGCTACCGACGACCGCACATCCGGGGATCTAGCTCACCTGCGGATGGCCGCGCTCCTCCACGACGTGGGTCACGGCCTATGCTCCCACGCATCGGAGCAGATCTACGAACAGCTAAGCGACCTGCGAGAATTCAAGAACGACAAGAAGTACGCGGCAAACCAGCCCGGGGAAATTTTGTCGTATCTGATTGTGACTTCTCCTACATTTCAAGGATGGTTCGAAGAATATGTCATTCGTGGCTGCCAAGCACCGCTCGACCTTAACGTGGTCTCCAACCTTATCCTGGGGAAGCACGCTGAAAAAGACCTGTACTTCCTCGCCCAAATCATCAGCGGCCCGTATGACTGCGACAAACTCGACTACATCGCGAGAGATAGCTATTATTGCGGCCTCGCCCTGACGGTCGACCTGCCGAGGTTCTACAGCATGATCTCGACGGAAATTTACAAGGACTATCGGGCCCTCGCCCTTCGTAGCTACGTGCCACTTGAGCAAATACTCTTCAGCAAGATGACGCTGTTCGGATCGGTATACCACCACCAGAAAGTCAAATGCGTTGACTCCATGCTCCGATCCATGATCGGACACATCGTCCAGAATCCGGGGCAGGCCAAGTTCCCCATCCGCGGAGGCCGCTTCGTTTCATTCGCCGACCCGGTGGAGTACCTCTACGCGACGGACGACGAGTTCTTCTCACAAGCGGGAGGCTTCGGCGACGACTATACCAAGAATATGCTAAGCCGCTTCCGCAATCGTAACCTATTTGTCCGCTGCCTTGAGATATCGCGGAGAACGGTTACCAACTGGGAGCATTATGGGCGCCAGAAGCTGATTGACCTGACGGAATTGCCCGAGAAACTGCTTGACCTTGAGAACAAGATTCACGCGAGCCTTCCGCCAGCCGACCGTGCAAAGAGCAACCGTGACGACGTTCGGCTTAGCGTGCCGGGGATCCCGCGCGTAAGCGGGGAGGCGCTAATCCAAACATACAGGGGCGCCTCACCAGAGAAAATTAAAAAATACTTCCCCGTGACTGAATGGACCCAATCCTACGCCCACAACAAGTGGCGTAGCTACGTGTACGCGCCAAGGGAAATCGCACCGGCCGTCAGGGATGCTGCCATTTCCGTCCTGCTAGAGTACTCAGGCCTAGAAATAGACGCGAAGATATCGAATCAGACTTGCCACCTGTAGGGATCCATCACGGCCCAACGAACTTTCCGGCTAGATATCCAGATTCTTCACATCCAGCGCATTCTCTTCAATAAACTTCCGCCGCGCCTCCACATCCTCGCCCATCAGCGTGGTAAAGATGGTCTCGCACTCGGCAATGTCTTCCAGCTTCACCGAAAGTAAAGTTCGCCGCTCCGGATCCATGGTCGTCTCCCATAACTGCGGAGCCGTCATCTCCCCCAGACCTTTATAGCGCTGCACGTCATATCCGCGGCTGCCTTCTTTCTTCACATACTCAAACAGCTAGCGCGCTGTAGCTTTCTCGACAGGCTCGACAACGGCCTTGTGCTTGGGGGCAGCCTTAGCTCCTTTCTTTTCGGATTTCCCATCAGCCCCACCCGCGCCGTTGTCGGCGTCATCGTCCGAAGTTTCATCGCCATTGCCGCCACCCGCGCCAGCCTTGACCACCGCTTCCACCACAAACGGCGGCTCCAGATAAGGCTCAATCTGTTTGAACTTCGAAATCAGCTGCCGGCACTCCGCGCTCGAAGCCAGCTCCCAGTTGATCACGTGCTCCGAGCCCTGCGAGTTCACAAAGCGCACTTCCCAAAGGTTGTGCTCTTCATCAAAGCGCGATTCCACGCTCTTGAACTTCCGGTCTTTCTGCAGCTTCTTCAGTTCCCGCTCCAGCTTCTCGATCTTTTTCGGCGGAGTCTTCTTGTCCCCCTCGAAATCCGTGTGCTTGGAAAAAT
>JBAWCJ010000038.1:0-3541 GCA_049590215.1 Candidatus Sulfotelmatobacter sp.
ATTGAGATGTAGTCTTCCTGCTGCATGCGCTCGATCAGCTTTTCGATGAGTTCGTCGAGTTCGCCATCGGCCGCCATTTGTTCGAGGCGTTCGCGCATGTCTTCGTCGAATTGATCGCCCTCCATCAAGGCTTGTTCGATCGCACGGCGAAGGTCGTCGAGGGTTTGTTCGCCCTCGGGCAATTCGTACCACATGTCGCTCTGGAAGCCGCTCTGCAAGAGATAGTCGGAGAGCGCGCTGAGCAGGTCTTCCATGCTCATTTCGCCGGCAGCGTCGGGGACGTATTTGCTGTAGCGGATGCGTTTCATAAGCAGTGGCCAGTGGTCAGTGATCAGTGGCCAGTAAAGCCTGCGGGCCGAATGGCTTTGACTGGCCACTGGACACCGAACACTGGCCACTGATCTTAGTTAAACTGTCTTCTCTGCCTGTACGGTGGTTCTTCTTTGTCGAAACTTTTCTCGCGCACTGGCTCCGGCTTTTTCTCCCCGGCTTTGAAAACCCGTTCTTCGTTGCGGCCTATGCGCTTGTGGGCGTGGAGGCCTTCGAGGATGAATTCGGCTCCCGAGACTTGCTGCTCCGGACTTTCTTTTTGGGAGACGCCGAGTGGCCCCAGCTTGTCAATCAGGCCTTGAATTTCTCTCAAGTTTTCGAGGGCTTCCAGAGCCGCGATCGAATCGCTCAACTGAATCTCGCCGCCCAGATCGAACCACTGCACGATCTGCTGCACGTTGGCGCCCGTGAAATATTCGTCGTAGGTTTTGGCGATGGCGGTGCGGATCAGTTCGCGGGAGACGTGGTCGGCGCCCTTCATCTCGCCTTCGTATTCGAGTTCGAGTTTGCCGGTGATGGCCGGGAGCGCGGCGTAAACGTCGCTGACGCGGGGCACGACCAGCTTTTCGTCGTTGCGGAGAGCGCGACGCTCGGCATTTGAGATTACGTTCTCCATCGCGGAAATCGGGAGGCGCTGGCTTACGCCCGACCGCTTGTCGATTTTCTTATCTTCGCGGGCGGCGAAAGCGATGCGTTCGATTACTTCCTGAATATAGGTCGGTAGGTGCATCACCTGGCCGTTACGGCCGGTCCAGGCTTCCTGCGCGGTGATGGCGATGCCTTCGTCGACCGTGGCCGGGTAGTGGGTGCGAATCTCGGACCCGATGCGGTCCTTAAGCGGCGTGATGATCTTGCCGCGGGCGGTGTAGTCCTCAGGATTGGCGCTGAAGACGATGGCTACGTCGAGCGGCAGCCGGATGGGATAACCCTTAATTTGTACGTCGCCTTCCTGCATGATGTTGAACAGGCCGACCTGAATTTTTCCGGCGAGATCGGGAAGTTCATTGATCGCGAAGATGCCGCGATTGGCGCGGGGAAGCAAGCCATAGTGAACCGTGAACTCACTCGACAGCTCGTGGCCGCCGCGGGCTGCTTTGATGGGATCGATGTCGCCGATCAGGTCAGCGATGGTGACGTCAGGCGTGGCGAGTTTTTCGACATAGCGATCGTCGGGGGTTAGATAAGAAATGGGAGCGGCGTCGCCGAGGCGCGCGATTTCTTCGCGGCAGCGGCGGCAGATGGGCGCGTAGGGATTGTCGCGAATCTCGCAGCCGGTTAAATAAGGCATGTGAGCATCGAGCAACGTCGTCAAGGCGCGCAGGATGCGGCTTTTCGCCTGGCCGCGCAGGCCGAGCAGAATGAAATTGTGCCGCGAGAGAACGGCGTTCACGATTTGGGGAACAACAGTGTCGTCGTAGCCGACGATGCCGGGGAAGATTCCGTCATCGTTGTGGTGACGCAAACGGGCGATGAGGTTGTCGCGGAGTTCGTCTTTCACGCGGCGGGTGCGCAGGCGTTCTTCCGAAAAGGTGCTGCGACGCAATTCGCCTAGTGTGCGCGGAAGAGACATAGAACCCCCCGAATACTTTTCTGAATTATACGCGGGAAACTGGCTCAGGGTTTTGGCGGACTTCCCGGGGGAATGACGTGCTTGACGTAGGCCCGTAGGCCTGCTCCACCCGTTAGTGGACGTGGCCGTTGCCGCCGGCTCTTTCGCGGGCGCTGGCGGCGCGGCGGAGATTGGGAATGATGGTTTCGAAATAGCTAATGAGCAAAGTGAGGCGCTCCGGCTCGGAGCGCAGCGCGAGCAGCTTTTGTTTGAAATCCAAATCGAGGGGCACGGAGCCGGCAAGGTGAAAGGACAGCAAGGTGGCGCCGACGGCGGACAGATCCTGCCGGGCGCCGGCAATCGCTAGCAACTCAGAGTGCAGCTCAATCGCGCGCGAGACGTCTGCCTGCGGCGGAGTTCCGGGTTCGTCGTCGATCATGAGAACCTCCGCTTGGAGAAACGAACGCTCCTGGTTGACGCGCACGAGTTCGAAACGCTGGCGGCCTTCGGTGACCAGGTCGAGGCGGCCGTCGGGATACTCTTTTACCACGGTGATGATCTCGGCGGTGCATCCGATCTCGGCTAACCCTTGCTCGACGGCACGCACCACGCCGAAGGTGCGATGCTGGGCAAGACACTCGCCAATCATTTCTTTGTAGCGCGGTTCGAAAATGTGCAAGGGCAGGGCAGTGCCGGGGAACAGGACGACGTCGAGCGGGAACAGGGGTAGAAGCGCGTCCAAGAAGTCTCCGGTGAGGCGCGGGATTGTCTTTGGGAAGTCACCGCGCTGTCCCAGATTGTACCCGAGCTTGACTTCACAAGTTACAGAGGAATAGAAGCGCGATATGGAACTTACGGGGAAAATTGTGGTGGTGACGGGCGCTTCCATGGGAATTGGGGAAGCGATTGCGAAGGTTTTTGCCGATCAGGGAGCGAGCGTGGTGATGCTGTCGCGCGATGCGGGCCGCGTGGAAGCGGCGCGCGGGCGCGTGGGGCATGGCGAGCGGACGCTGGCGATGGCCTGCGACGTGCGGCATCGCGAGGATGTTGACCGCGCTGTTGGGCTGACGCTGCATCATTTTCAGAGGATCGATGTCTGGGTGAACAACGCCGGACATGGGCTGCTTGATTCGGTGGCGCAGATGAATATGGCGGCTTGCCGGGAAATGTTCGAAACGAATTTGTTCGGAGCGGTGGGAGCGATGCAGGCGGTGATTCCGGTGATGCGGCAACAGGGCGGGGGGATGATCATCAATATTTCGAGCGTGGCGGGGCATATTCCAATCCCGTTTCATGCGGCTTACAGCGCGACCAAATTTGCGCTGAATGCGATGGGCAAGGCGGCGGGCGTGGAGTTGAAGAAAGATGGGATTCACGTGCTGACGGTTTGTCCGGGATATGTGCGGACAGCGTTCGGTGAGAATGCGATTCAGGGGAATGAGTTGAAGCGCGTACGTCCGGGGTCGGTGCGCGGGATTACTGCCGAACGCGTAGCGCGGGCTACGCTGCAGGGATACTTGAAGCAAAAGCGGGAGGTGATTGTGCCTTGGACTATGTATGTGCCGGTGAAGATCTACGAGCACTTTCCGGGGTTCGTGGAGTGGGCGATGGGACGGATGGCAGGGTGATAACCGGCGATCATCCCAGCTCTGCCAGCATAGC
>JBAWCJ010000039.1:0-1612 GCA_049590215.1 Candidatus Sulfotelmatobacter sp.
GGACCAAGTTCATGCGCGACATCGGCCTCGTCGTCCATGACGAACCCATCGAACGCCTCTTCACGCAAGGCATGGTGATTAAAGATGGCGCCAAAATGTCGAAGAGTCTTGGCAACGTCGTCAGTCCAGACGAAATGGTAGCTCGCTATGGCGCCGACGCCGCGCGCCTCTACAGCCTGTTCGCCGCTCCGCCCGACCGTGATCTCGACTGGCAGGATTCGGGCATCGAAGGCATTCAGAGATTCCTGGGCCGCGTTTACCGCTTTGTCGAAGCGAATGCGCGTCCGCAAGATCCGGATTGGCGCAAACCCTCGCCCGCCCCTCTGACGGGCTCCGCGCGGGGACTTCAGCGCAAGCTCCACCAGACAATCAAGCGCGTGACCGACGACTTCCAAGGACGCTGGCACTTCAATACCTGCATCTCGGCGATCATGGAACTGTTGAACGATGCAAACCGCAGAATGTTAGGAAGTGAGGACGCACAAAACCCAGTAGCGGGAGAGTTGGTCACTGGGGGTCAGATTCCCCTAGCTCTTGTGGCCGAGGTCCAGCGGAATCTCGCGTTGTTGCTCGCGCCCTTCGCTCCCTATCTCGCCCACGAGCTCTGGGAGATGCTCGGAGAAAAAGGAAATCTCCTCAAAGCTCCCTGGCCAAAGTACGATGCTGCGCTCGCCAAAGAAGAGGAGCTTGAAATCCCGGTCCAGATCAACGGCAAGCTTCGCGGCCTCATCGTTGTCCCCGCCGATGCTACCGAGGAGTTCGTGTTCGAACGGGCACTCGCTGATGAGAAAGTGCGGTCCACCATCGCGGGCAAGCAGATCGTGAAAAAAATCTACGTTCCCGGCAAACTCGTCAACTTCGTGGTGCGGTAGATTCATGCCTTGCGTCTCACCCACGCTCGAAGGCTTTCGCGCAAGTTTTCGCCGGCCCTCGCTGACACTGGCCGAGATTACCTGGCGCTGGACCGTCGGCGCAGCCGGCTGGGCGATAGTTTTCTTCTGGCTGATCGAATTTCTCGACACGCTGCCGGTGACCCGGGGCGACGAGGCGCTTCTATCGACCAGACACCCCTTGCTCGTGGGACGAGCGATCTCGCACATCCTTCGCGGCAGCTTGAATCGCGCCGTGCTGGCAGCATTGCTTGCGGCGATCGCCCTCTCGTTGCTTTGGATCATCACCGCTTCCATTTGCCGCGCTGCCACAGTCCGTGCACTGCTTGAGTATTTTCGTAGAGATTCTGCCAATGAGATCTCGACTGAGACAGATACCACGAGTGAGGCGCGCCCTTTTCGTTCGCTGACCGGGCTGAACTTCCTGCGCGTGGCAGTGGTGCTGGCGGCGATCCTCGCGTTCGTAGGCGCCGCAATTCTCGCCGGCTTCGCCTCCCCTGACACCAACCCTCGACCAGGCCTAGTTCTCATTTTTTTTCTTCCGTTGGCTGGACTGATTTGCATAGCGTCGCCGGCCTTGAACTGGTTGCTCTCACTTGCCTGCGTGTTCGCGGTTCGCGACGGTGAGGACACGCTGGGCGCGCTCTCCACTGCCGTTGTTTTTTTTCGAGAACGATCCGGACCAGTATTTGCCGTAAGCACATGGACAGGACTCGCGCACC
>JBAWCJ010000040.1:0-21445 GCA_049590215.1 Candidatus Sulfotelmatobacter sp.
TCAGCGATCTTCGCGCCCACCTGGCGAACGATCTGCCCGCCTACATGGTTCCTTCGGCCTTCGTGGTGCTCGACCAACTCCCTCTCACCCCCAACGGCAAAATCGATCGCAACGCACTCCCTGCTCCCAATCGGGAAACCGTCGACGTGAGGGGGAAAGTCGCGGCACCCCGCGACGCAATCGAGCAGATGCTCGTTCAAATCTGGTCGAGAGTTCTACGAGTCAGAACTGTCGGCATTCACGACAACTTCTTCGATCTGGGCGGGCACTCGCTGCTGGCGGTACGTATCGTGGCGGAGCTCGAGGGACTGGTCAAGAAACGCCTGCCCTTGGCTACGTTTCTACAGGCGCCGACCATCGCCGACCTCGCAAAGGTTCTGCGGAAAAAAGATTGGAAGCCGTCTTGGTCTTCCCTGACGCCCATAAGGGCCGGCGGATCGAAACCGCCTCTATTCCTTATGCACAGCCATGGGGGAAATGTATTGGAATATTATCCGCTGGCAAAGCACTTGGATCCCGATCAGCCCGTGTATGCTCTTCAGGCTCGCGGCCTCGATGGGCACATCCTTAGGGACCAATCGTTCGAGGCCATGGCAGCGGCTCACGTGGCCGAGTTGCGAAGCTTGCAGCCAGAGGGACCGTATTTCCTTGGCGGTTATTGCCTTGGCGGGCTGCTGGCTTTGGAGGCTGCCCAACAGCTCTCGGCAGCGGGTGAAGAAGTGGCTTTGGTGGTTTTGATACAAACGATAAACCCTGCCTGCGCTCGCTTTAGCCCTGATCTCACAGTATTTCAGCGGGTGTGGTATCGCGCGACTAAGCGCATCGATCTCGAGTTCGAATATCTGCATCAAAAGGGAGCGAACCATATCCTCGAAAGGTGTAGACGCACCTGGGACATCGTACGCGCCAGAACTGCTATCGCGTTTGATAATTCGACGGACAATGGCCACGGGCGGCAGAAACGCAGGTCGATGGCTTACACGCTAGAGATGCTGGCTATTGAGCATGAAAAGGCGCGCTTACGCTACGTGCCACATTCGTATCGCGGTCCCGTGATGCTGTTTCGTGCCAGCAAGCAATTGTCTGGGCTAATGACCGATTGCACTTTGGGTTGGAGAGAACTTCTTGACGACGATCTCGAGATTTGCGATATACCCGGTCATCAGGAAACTCTGCTGAGCGAGCCGAACGTCTCACATCTTGCCGAGAAACTGACTGCACATCTTCACGCTGTTCGGGACAGTAGCGTAACCCGCCAGTCCGCGGTTGACTCCACCTATTCCGTTCTGTAACGCGCATCTCTATTTGCGTGTAGCAGGCGAAGAATTTCCGAAATCACCAAGAAATGTGAGGCGCCACACCGGGTGAATCGGGGGCACCTCCGCAAAGAACCAGCGAGACCTTTCGCCAAAGCAGGCAAATGCTAAAGTGGTGTGGAAAGAAGGGAGTTGTCTAAACAGATGAATGGTGCAGAAAGCTTGGTTCGCTCCCTTTTGGCAGGTGGAGTTGATACATGCTTCACCAACCCCGGCACCTCGGAGATTCATCTGGTCGCGGCGCTCGATCAGGTGCAGGAAATACATTGCCTGCTTGGCCTCTTTGAAGGTGTCGTCACCGGAGCCGCCGATGGCTATGCACGTATGGTAGAAAAGCCGGCATGCACCCTTCTACATCTCGGGCCGGGTTTCGCTAACGGTCTCGCGAACCTTCACAATGCCAGCCGAGCACAAGTGCCGATCGTCAACCTCATCGGCCAGCACCCCACTTCTCATTTGCGTCACGATACCCCTCTGGCTTCTGACATCGAGGCTATCGCTCGGCCTTATTCCCAATGGTTGCGGACATCTACCTCTTCATCTGAAGTGGGCCGAGACGCGGTCGACGCGATCATGGCTGCGCGTACAGCACCTGGCCAGATTGCGACGTTGATCGTGCCCGCCGATGTAGCCTGGAGCGAAGGCGGAGCCATTGCTACCCTGGCCACTCTGTCGAAGCCTCCTCTACCTCCTCCGACGGCGACAATCGAGCGTGCAGCCGCCATGCTCAGGACGGGCTTGCGAACCGCAATTCTGATGGCTGGAAATGCGCTCTACGGCAGAGGGCTCGCAACCGCCGGACGCATCGCTGCGGCCACAGGAGCGAGATTGCTGGCCCCCTATCCTCTCACTCGATTGCAACGAGGCGCGGGGATTCCGCGGGTCGATCGGGTTCAGTACGTGCTCGAACAAGGTATCGAGCAGTTTAAGGAGTTTCGTCAGCTGATTCTGGTCGGCGCTCACCCTCCAGTCGCATATTTCGCTTATCCGGGCAAGGGCAGTGAATTCACTTCGCCGGACTGTGAGATTCATACACTGGCGAAACCTGGTGAGGATTATGTCGGCGCACTCGACGCACTCGCCGAAACATTGTCAGCGCGTCCTGGAGAGATCCGGGGGGGGAAAGTAGAGCGTCCCCCGATGCCGAGCGGAGAAATCACCCTGCGGGGACTCGCCGCGGTAGTCGGAGCACTCCTGCCCGAAGACGCCATCGTGATCGACGAGTCCATGACTTCGGGCCGCGGGATGATGGCGGCAACCAAGGGAGTTCCGCCTCACGACTGGCTCGGCAATACTGGAGGCTCGATTGGAATCGCGTCGCCTCTAGCGGTGGGTGCGGCAGTGGCTTGCTCGGGTCGAAAAGTTCTGTGCCTGAGTGCCGACGGAAGTGGTATGTATACACTCCAAGCGCTGTGGACTATGGCGCGAGAAAGCCTCAACGTAACCACGGTGGTTTTCGCCAACCGTGATTATGCGGTCCTCAAGCGTGAGTTTTCTTATCTGGGAGTAGGCAATCCGGGAGCCCGCGCCCTGAACATGTTCGAGATCGGACGTCCCGATCTCGACTGGGTGCAACTGGCTAAGGGAATGGGAGTGCCCGGCACCCGGGTCAATTCTCTGGATGCATTCGGGAAAGCGTTACGGGCGGGATTGGACGGGGAAGGACCGACGCTGATTGAGGTGCCCTTGTACAGAGCGGCGGCTCGGCACCGCTAGCGTGTTGGGGAGAGCTGCGTCATCTTGGTGAGTTCGCCCTTGACGACTTTTCCGGTCGGAGTCAGCGGCATCGAGGAGACCAGCAGAATTTGTGACGGTCGCTTGTATGGAGCCAGGTGTTGTGCGGCGTGCTGTGCCAGTTCCGCCTCTGAAATCGGCGACGACGGCGAAAGCTGTACAAAGGCGACGACTTCTTCACCGCCTTCAGTCCCCTCAACTGTCCGCCCAATCACCGCGGAGCGCACGACGGCAGGATGCGCGTTCAACACCGCTTCGACTTCCGCCGGATAGACATTCTCTCCAAAGCGAACGATGAGTTCCTTGGTTCGGCCAACGATAAACAGATATCCGTTTTCGAGGCGTGCAAGGTCGCGGGTGTTAAACCATCCATCCGCATTGATGGCGGCGGCAGTCTCCTCCGGCGCGCGATAGTAACCTTTCATGACATTGGGCCCGCGCACCCATAATTCGCCGACCTCGCCATGGGCCACCGGCTTTTGATCGGATCCCATCAACTGAACTTCGACTCCCGGGAGAACCCTGCCTACAGACGTATCGATTCGTCGCTCGCCCACCACGGCCTGGGAAATATTCGGGGAGCATTCCGTGACCCCATATCCATTGTGGAGCACCATGCCAAACAGGCTCTCGACCTGTGATTTTACTGTGGGCTGGAGCGGCGAACCGGAGGATGAAATGATGCGAAGGTTGGGAAACGTGAGCGACTGCAATCCCTTCAACTTGGCATAGTCTGCCAGCAGGGAGAACATCCCGGGAGCACCCAGCACGACCGTCAACCGCTCTTTATCAAGCGTAGCAAGAGCTGCCACCGGGTCAAAGCGTGAAGCCAAATACAATGTCGCGCCGCTTAGTAACGAACCCAGAAGGACAACCGAAAGCCCAACCGCGTGCGACATGGGCAGGACGCCGTAGAGCCTGTCATCCGGACTCAGGGACCGGATCTTGGCAGAGACTGCCGCTACGAACAGCAAGTTCCTGTGCGACAGCATCACACCCTTAGGCAAGCCGGTCGTGCCTGACGTATAGATCAAGGCCGCGACACGTTGGGCAGGCTCAGGGTCGACTGGCTCCGGTGCGACTCTCTCGTTCAGCGGACTGAGTGCTATCGGCCCCAGGCCCGCATCCTCCTGGGTGACAGCACCGAACCTCTTGGCATGCTCACGGGCTTGCGGCGATACGCTCGTCGTGAAGATCACGCGACGGGCGCCACAGTGGTCCCGAATCTCATCCACTTCGCGCGCAGAGAGACGCGCATTCACCAACACCGGCCACGCATCGAGCCCGGCCAGTGCCAGCAGAATCGCCACGAATGCCCGGCAATTCTCGCAGACAATCATGACCCGGTCGCCCGGGCGCACACCTGAGTCGAGTAGCCAGGTTTGAGTCTCGGCGACAGCAAGTGCAAGTTGTCGATAGGTCCATGCCCCTGACACCTCCATCAGAGCGGGTAGATCGGGCGAACGCTCAGCCCACGGCTTGATCACGTCGCTGATGCGAGTGGGAAGGGTCATCCAGACCTCGGGCCGCTACTTTAAGTCATTCCCGGCATGGCCGGGCCGTAAATGGTACAAATTGTATGACTAGTCGCGACTGACCGAAGGCGACTTCACTCTCAGGACCTCGACCCTCATCGCAGGGCAGACCGCTTTCGCGGGCTTGAATCATGCAAGACCGCTATCGCCGGAAACGCCGTGGCTTCGGCCTGATTCGACACTACATACTGCAGCCAGTTCCGGTAAATACTTATGGCCGAAGAGCGCCAGGTGCTCTTCAGATCGCCGACGAGAGCAGCTTCCGGGAAGCTTTCCATCACCTCTTCTTTGCGATCGTAGAGAGCAGTGTCTCGGAAATCAGCCAGAAGCTTCGCCGCGGTGACATCAAAATAACCCTTCGGCATGGAGGGATACGTTTCTCTCTCCGCTCTCAGAAATCTCTTTATATCTCTCCGGTATTCTTTCAGCAGCGTCTGCGCGCCGTATTCAGGATGTCCCTGGAAATGCAAAAACAGGCTGCGCTTTTTGTTTTTCACGAACGAATCCACTCCGCCTTCACTTGATTGAGTCAGCACGCGGTAGCCGCATGCAGTCAATTCGTCCGCTCGCACTTCGTTCCATCGAGAATGTGGGAAGCGTACGCTCTCTCCGTAACTGGCAGTTAACTGGTGGTTAGCAGCCTTGGCAAAATCGAACACCCCAAACTGTTTGTCGCTCAGCGGATGACGGTCGATCCCATCGCTATGCAGCACGCCCGCATGCGCTGCCAGGCACGACAAAATCGTCGATACGGTGTTGCCTTCGGCCCAGTCCAGAACGTTAGCCAGAGCAGACCAGTAGGGTTCGCTGCGCAGGTCGGGCTGCCGCGGCTCGGTACCGGTCATGATCACGGCGTCAAACCGGCTGTTCAATAAATCGTCGGTACCGAAGTAGAAGCTGTTGAGGTGTTGTTCTCCCCGCTCTCCGCGAGGCACGCCGGACAGCGAGTGCAGCTTCAGACGAACCGGAATCTCGCCAGCCGCAGCATCGAGCAGCTCGAAAAACTGGATTTCCGTGTCTTCAAGAGCCGCATCCGGCATGTTGTTGAGGAACGCAATTCCTACGCAGTCCGCCCCCGCGGCCTGGCTTTCGCCCGAGCCTGCGTGGCGGCAGCTCTTTCTCTCGGCCCAACGCGGAGGAACCCGACCGCCCTCGATGATCAATGGCATGAGATTTCCCCTGAATCGATACCTACTACGACTTCGCCGTCACGCTCTCGCCTTGTCCAACGCCTGCCCCAGATCCGCAAGAATGTCGTCGATATGCTCGATACCCACGCTAAGACGAATCATTTCCGGTGTAACTCCAACCTTCGCCTGTTCCTCGGGCGTCAATTGCCGGTGCGTGGTCGACGCCGGATGACACGACAACGATTTGGCATCGCCCATGTTCACCATGCGCTTGAACAGGCGGAAGGCGTTGAAGCACTTACGGCCGCCATCGTAACCGCCTTTCACTCCAAAGGTCAGCAGCGAGCAGAAGTTGGAGCCCAAATATCGATGCGCCATGGGATAGAGAGGGTTGTCGGGAAACCCGACATAGTTCACCCACTCAACCATGGGATGATCGCGTAAGAATTCTGCGACCTTGCGGGCATTGGCCACGTGGCGCTCCACGCGGAGGGAAAGCGTTTGAATTCCCTGCAAGAACAAGAAGCCGTTAAACGGAGACAGCGTGGCGCCCGTATTGCGTTGGCACACGGTTCGGCATCGCGCAACAAAAGCCGCATCGCCGAAATGGTCGACGTAAACGACACCGTGGTAGGCAATCTCCGGAACGTTCAACATGTAAAATTTTTCCGGATACTTTCGCCACGGAAACTTGCCGCCATCCACGATCATCCCGCCAATGCTGGTGCCGCCCCCGCCAATAAACTTTGTCATCGAATGCACAACAACATCGGCGCCGTACTCGATGGGGCGCAGTAGAACTGGCGTGGCCACCGTGTTATCGACCACCAGAGGCACTCCATGCTTGTGCGCGACCTTGGCCAATCCTTCAATGTCCGCGACATTCCCCGCCGGATTGCCAACACTCTCGCAGTAAACCGCCCGCGTGTTCTCGTCGATCAACTTCTCGACATCTTCGGGGCGGTCAGTTGCCGCAAAACGTGATCCGATTCCCCGCTTCGGGAAGATATGCGCGAGCAGCGTGTAAGTGGCGCCGTATAACTGCGGAGTGGAAACGATGTTATTCCCCGCTTCCGCAATGTTAATCAGCGAATACTCGATCGCCGCCATTCCCGAGCTGACGCTGAGTCCATCGACTCCACCCTCGAGAGCCGCCACACGCTTCTCGAGAACCGTGTTGGTAGGATTGCCGATCCGGGTGTAAATGTTTCCTTGAACTTCAAGATTGAACAGAGCCGCGCCATGCTCGGCGCTATCAAATTCGAATGCAACCGTCTGATAGATAGGGACGGCCACGGCTTTGGTCGTGGGGTCGCCGTCGTAGCCGGCGTGGATCGCGAGTGTCTCCAGCTTCATGCGTCCGTTATTTCCCATCAATCGACCTATTCACTTCGCACTGGTCGCTATGCTGCGAACCGGAACCGATGCCGGCTCTTTTGCGACCGACTTCGCCAGAGCGCGAGTCAGCGTCCGAGCGGCGAAGCCCGCTCCGAACGCGAACCGCATCACCGGTCCAAAGCTGTTCGCAGCCGCGACTCCCGCGAAGTAGAGGCCGGGCATCGACGACTCGAAAGCCGACGAGAGCACGGGAGCTCCCCCGACGGTCTTGAGCTGCGACCGGATCTCCGTATTGAGAAACTTCAAACGCTCCAGGTCCACTCTGTAACCGGTCGCGGCAATGATGTGTTCAGTCACGATCTCCCGCTTATTGCCGTCGGCTGCCTGAACACTGAGATGCACTCTGCCGTCCTTGACCTCGGCACCTTGCGGCGTGCATCCCAGATGCAACGGCACCTTCCCGACTACCTTCTCGCGAATGAACCATCCTCCCGAGGGGCCAAGGCTCCTTCGGACAGCCTCGAGGCGGAGACGCTCGGGCAAGTAATGAAATATGCCCGGCGCGTTGGCAAAAAATCGCGAGCGCATGCCGGGTCCAAGCCCCGATTGCGGATGCCTGATCTGCTGCCACTGCGACCGCGGCTTGCCGCTGGGCTGGCTGTGGAACTTTAATTCTTCGCGGCGACTGACGAGCTGCACGTCGGCGCCGGCATCGTGCAGCAATCCCGCCAAATCCAGTGCGGAAGCTCCGCCCCCGATCACGACAACGTTGTGCCCTCGGAAGGGCTCGACCTCGCGATGGCGAGCGCTATGCGAAAGAAATTGTGCCGGCAAGTGCGCCAAATTCTCGGGAACATATTCGAAGTGCGTAATCCCGATCGCCAGCACCACCCTGCGAGCTTGGAATGTCTCTCCATCGTCAAGCCGCAGAAGAAATCCGCCAGCCATACGCTCCACACTGGCCACTAGCTTGTCCTCAAGCTCCGCCACCATGCGGTCCCGGAAGGCAAGTCCATAGGCGGTGAAGGTATCAAGGCGTACCGGCACACCGGTGTCGGCATACTCGATGCCCCGCTCCGCGCAGAACTGGCGCAGAGTGAACGCTTTCTCTGGGTCATAAATGTCAGATGCAAAGCCATCTGACTTGAGCATCATGCCCTTCGGCATGTGTTCCAGCCAGCTGTCCATGGGACGACCAAAAATGCGGAATGGGATGCCGCTGCGCCGCAAATGCGCGGCGATCGACAGTCCATACGGACCTGCTCCAATAATCGCAGTGTTCAGCATAATTCCAGGAAAAGGCCTTTCTGGGGGGATAGTAGTGGGAGCTGGTTTAGTCAATTTAGGGGATATTTGACAATCGTACCACGTCTCACCCACAGGTTAATAGGACGAAAATAGCCAATACTTCTCATGCAACTAATTGATAATACATGGGATAGACGTGGTTACCTTTGAGAACGCGCGGAAGCCAAGCATGGATCTGTCCCCGCGAATGACATTGGTTGCGGCTAACCGGTACAGAAGTCACGACCAATGCACTGAGTGAACTGCGCGACTTGGAAAACATTGTATGTGCGGGCCTTGCTCAGTGGATCGACGAACCTCTCTTCAACCCTCCAGATAGAGGAGTCGGCATACCCGCTCGCACGAACCAGTTATGCGCCACTATCCGCGGATATGAAATCGCTCCCAGAGCCGTCCCCAATGTATTGGTAATGAGGTCGGTCATGCCAGAGTCCCGGGTCGGAAGAAATGCCTGCAGGACTTCGATAGTAAGACTGACCAGAAACCCCAACGCAATCGTGCCTGCCAGCGCGCGCTTGCTGGTTTGCATCGAAGAAAAATACGCACATAAGAAGAACCCTAGCGGAACAAAACCGGCGATATTGATGACGACGTCCTTCCAATAGCTCCAGCCGGGATAGAATTCATCCCAGGGTCTTTCGAGAAATTGTTGGTGCAGCACAAAGAATCGTTCCGGAATGAGCAACTCAGTCGCGGGGTCTACTTGGTTATGAACAACATTCCCATTCTCTTCATTGAATAGATAGAGCGCGACGATGCCCTCACTGGTGGCGAGGGTTGCAGTCCTAGTTCGCGTCCAGTTTTCGTAATGCTGCCAGACCTCGTCGGCCGCCAGCTCGCGGTCGTAGATGGCTAACCCCTTCAGTTGCCCCGACCAATTGTCGGTCGTCGCAGCGGTGTTGCCTAAGAGGAGCTGGCCAGTTAGCTCTTGGTTCGGCAATTTGAAGTTGGGCGACCTCTTGACCAACGCTCCGTCCGCATAGACCGTCGTACCTGACCGGCCCACACTGATGGCGACCAACACCGGCGTCCGACGGCTGAAAACATCGTCGACATAAATCTTGACCTTTCGAGCATGATGCAACTGGCCTTCGCTCATGCGTTCGAGCACCAGGTCGCCCAGAGATTGACGGAGTGCAAAAGGGACCGCCCGACTGTCGGCCCAGTAAAACGCGAGAATTGTCCCCGAAGCCTTGACTCGCCTGGGCTCCAACCAAATTTCCAGACTGCAAGAACTGTCTGCTTGCGGCGGGTGAGCCTTGAACGGGCCAGCACTTACGATGCTGCCGTATTTGCCGAAGAGAAGGCCGTTATTGTGACTTAACCAAGCGACTTCGTTTTTGGGAATATGAAATGGCCACAGCCCCGCCGCCAGGATGCCCAATAGAACCAGGGCGCAAATTACTCGCAAGAGCATTGCTTATTCGGCCAGGACCATCAGGCTGTATCCACCGAGCACGCGCACTGTCAAGTCTGGAGCCAGCGCAAAGCTGAGCTGCCGCGGGATCCTTGCCACTTTCTGGATGAACAGGTCGCCCAGTTCGATGCACCGTGGAGTATAGAAATAATCGACGATCGTGTAGCCAACGTCTGTCAGGGTGCGCAGGGCTGTTTCCCGGGTGAAATAGTGGAGATGCGCGTGATGATCGCGGCGAAGAAGGAGTCCGTTCTTGCGCAGAACCGCCTGAACTGAAAGATCAAGCGGAATGTGAAACAGCTTCTGCTTGGCCTTCGGACGGACGGCTCTCACCAGTCCCATATAGTCCTCGACATGTTCGAAGACATCGAGCATCAGCAGCAAATCAAAATAGGTGTCGCACTCGTCCTTTCGTATGTCGCGCATGCGAAAGCGAAGATTGTCGTTCGCACGACCCTCGGACATGGCCAGCGCATCGGGAGACACATCGTAGCCCCAGCAAATGCAGCCCGAAGACAGATACGGTTGCAGTTCCGCCAGCACCAGACCAGCCCCACAGCCTACGTCGCATACTGTTTTCGGCGCAAGGGTCTGCCGCTTGATCATCCGCTGGATTTGCCTCACCTTGAAAGGTGATTCCTCGATATGCCAGGAGGGATTGTTCTTCAGGTAGCTACCGTCTCGGTAAATAGCACTTTCCGAGTCGATGCTGATGAGCCGACCAGGAGTCGCGTCAGCGATTCGCCGAAGGGGGAGAGCAGTCACTGCGTTAAACTCCTTTACCTATCGCTATCTACTGCCTGATCTACGAAGGCATTCGCTTCAGAAACCTCTCTTGATAGCCAAATACGGGATGAGCGCTACTTCGGCCAGACCGGGAAGCGGATCCGCGCTGCTGAACACTGCCTCCGTGTTGCAGTTTATCAAGGAACGGAGATAGCTCTTCCAATCGGTATCCCCGCAGATAATACCCATCAATGCAGCAGGAAGGTCTGTAGTTGTGCGTACCCAAGCCACGCCGGCGCGGCCTTTGCAGACCGGTACCGGCAGGCCAACTTGATCAGCATAGAGCATGTAGCTGAAGTCCACGCCGGCCCGGGCACCGAGACTGTGATATCCCCAGGTTCTGGCATTTACATCGAGCAGCTTGTATTGCGAATCCCGTGGATCGAGTTTGTACTCCAGTTCAACCAGACCGTAGTAATCGATCTCGCGCAAGAATCGCTCGGAAAGCTCCTCTAGAATCGGAATGTCCACGGTCTCGACATAGGTGCTGGCTCTTCCAAACTCAAGAGGATGTTGCCGGGTGCGACGCACAACCATCTTACCCACGGCTTCCCCGTCACGGAAAAACGCGCAATAAGAGAATTGCTGGCTGCCGCCGCCGGGAATCAACTCTTGCACCATGATCTCTCCGTCACCGGCCAGATCAGATGCCTTCTGAAACAGCATCCTTAGCTCACTGTGGCTGTTCGCCCGCCATGCCTTCGCCTTGGTAGCGTAAAAGAAGTGCTCCTTGATGGCGGGTTTGATCGCAAATGGGGGTTTGGCGCTATCGAGTTCGGCTAATTGATCAAGATTTTCGGGATAATAAGTAGCAGGTATTGGAATTTCCAGCCTCTGTGCAAGTCGATAAGTGTTCCTCTTGTCCCACGCCCATTTCACGCTTTCCCAATCGGGGGTTGGAACTCGAAACACTTCGCTGAGCTCTGAACGATAGCGCGACAGGGCGGCAACGAGTTCCTCCCGGGTAGGGTAAAGCACCCAGCCATCCAAACCGAGCCGTTTCCCGAGATCCAACAGGGTCTCAGCCGCAACACGCTCATTGTGCAGATTCGCGAGCTTCACGAATTTCGTGCAGTAACGCGAATACCGGGAGATCGAAAGCTCGTCATCCACAACGCACACCGGCACCCCCAGCCGGCCGAGGCTGCGAACAATTCCCAGCCCCTGATAGTCTCCGCCAATGACCACCGCCCCCACAGTGCGGTCGACAGCGTTCGCGGTGTTGGGCTTTGGGACGGGTTGGGCGAGGGCATTCATTGCCAGTTGCTTCCGTCTCTCCGGGTTATGGAACGAACCAATTCGTTTGAGGCGAACTCCGCTCCTGAAACAAAACCAAGCAGTGGCCCGAAGCTCCAGGCCGATGGCTTGCCGACGAAGTGTAATCCGGGAACAGACGACTCAAGCCCTCGCTGAAGAACGGGATAGCCGTTCACCGTTTTCACTTGTTTCGCCAATGATGGAGAAAGGAAAGGATATCGCGACACATCGACTCGGAATCCCGTCGCGAGTAGCGCATGATCCACGAGCCGCTCCGATCCGTCGTCCAATTGAAGGCGGAGTTGACTGCCCGAAACAGTCGCAGAAACTACCTTGCGTCCGAGTGTAATGGGTATGCCCGCGATGCGGGGTACAAGCCAGCCGGCGCCCGCGGGCCGGATCGCACGGTAGGCGGTGCGATCCTGGAAAGCTCGGGGAAAACGGCGGAACAGATGCGGCGCCGCAACCAGGCGGCTAATTCCAGCCGGACCAACGTCGCGATTCGAATACATCATTTTGGAAATCAGACCCAGATGATGCAATCGCGCGTGAAGCCCCACCCAATTCAGGTGATTCGCGCGCGCAATCACCTCGACCGGAATACCGAGCTCTTTGAATAATGCAGCCGATTCTAAAGCGCTCTGCCCGGCGCCGATCACCACCACCTGCTGGCCCTTGAACTTCCCGAGATCTTTGTGCTCACTCGTATGGGAAGCCAGGGCAGAAGGAATGGCCGCGAACTCTGCCGGCTTGCTCGCAAACGGACTGATTCCGCCAGCCACCACGACTCGCCGCGAGGTGAATTCCTCGCCGTCCACCATCACCACCTTGAGCCCGCGAGCATCGTTCTCGATACTGCGCACCTGGCGCTTCTCCAGATCCGGGACCGCCTGGCTCTGGTACCACCGTCCGTAGTCAACGAAGCGATTGAGTGGAATGGGCTTCGATATGTGATTGCCCTTTTGGCGCACGAATTCGTCAAGAGTCAGAGCCTGCTTGGGATCCGCGATATGCGACGCTCCCCAATTCGAACGCAGACACATACCGGCAGGCATCTGGTTCTCCCAGAATGCCATCGGTTCTCCAAAGACTCGCGCCTCAATTCCCGCGGCTCGCAGATATGCCGCTGAGGAAAGTCCGTAAGGACCAGCGCCGACGACGGTAACATTGCAATTTGATGATTTGTGATTCAAGACCCTGCCCCTTATTGATTCTTGCCCAGATACTGCAGTCCCCGTCTGGCGATGCGCCGCAGGAAAACTTCTACAGTTCCTCTGCGGTCGTACTCAACTTGCTTGTCCAAAAGTTCTATTTCCTCTGGCGACAATTGAAAATCAGAGGCAACACAGTTCTCTTTAACGTGCTCAACGGAATTGGCCTTCGGTATGGTTACTATGTTTTTTTTCGCGATGCACCAGCTGAGTGCAATCTGCGCCGCGGTCTTCCTTCTGGCCTGTGCGATCTCGTCGATGACCCGTTCAGGATCTTTGGCTCGAATGCCTGCAAACCCGGTGGCTAGCGGGCTATGAGCAATGACGGTGATATGGTGCTCGTGGCAATAGTCGAGGAGATCGGTTTCGACGGTTCGGTCGATCAGGTTATACCGAACCTGGTTCGATACGATCTTGTGTTTCCTCATCGCTTTCTGTGCTCTCTCAAGGTCGCGCACAAAGAAATTGCTCACCCCAATAAACCTGACTTTACCGCTATCGACCAACTGTTCCATCGCTCCCATGGTTTCTTCAATACGAACTGCGTAATTGGGCCAATGCAGTTGATACAAATCCACGAAATCGGTGTTCAGCCTCTTCAAGCTGGCATCGGCCGCCGCGATTACGTCCGCGCGCCGGAAATGTCTGGGTGATACCTTCGTCGCAAGAAAAATCTTCTTTCGAACCCCTTGAATTGCCCGGCCAACAACCTCTTCTGTCCCATAAGACTCGGCTGTATCTATAAAGCAGGCCCCAAGAGCGATTCCTGCTTGCAGAGGGACAATCCCTCCCTCGTATTGCCAGGTGCCCAAACCAATCGCGGGTAGAGTCGCATCATCCTTTCCTAAGCACCGATGATTCAAGTCCTATCCCTTCCGTCGATCAATGGCTGCGGTTGACAACTTGTCGGTCTGCTCTTTCAACTGGCTTGACATCGGCGAACACTTCGGTCGAAAGCGAATCCACCAGGTTGAGATAATCTTGCTTTTTCCGCTGCCAACCGTTGCGCTCGACGTAGTCATATCCCCCTGCGACTAATCTTCGGCGGAGTTCTTTATTTTCGATGACCTCGAGCATTGCCTCTGCCATCGCCTGGCTGTCGCCAGATGGAAAGAAGTGAACCATTCCTTCATCGAAATAAAAGCTGTCAATCTTCGTCCGAGAAGCGACGACAGGAACGCCCTGGGACATGAATTCCATTATTTTTGTGCTATAAGCTTCGTTGCCAAACGAGTCGGCTCGCTTAGGAACGATCCCCAGGTCTGCGTTTACGATTACTTCTGCAATATGATCGAAAGACACGCCTCCACAGAATTTGACGCTCCCGTCTAAGCCAAGCCGGTGCGCCAGTTCCGCCAGATCAACTCCCCTATCACCGCCCCCGCCGCCGTAAAGGTGAAGCTCGGCATTCGGCACTTTCGTTTTGATACGCGCCAAAGCCTCGATCGCAATGTCCAGACCCTGGTGCCACTGAAAACTGCCCGGAAAGAGAATAATGAATTTCTCATCACATCGGGTTCGCTGCCGGCGGTAAAACACCGCGGGATCCACGTGATTGAGGAAGACCGAGCATTTCTCTTCGGAAACGGATCGGGAAACCAGCGTCTGGCGCCAAAGATCGTTCGAGACAATCACATGATTGACGAACTCCGCGGACATTTTCTCCGTTTTCTTCAGCAAATTTACGTAGCCGCTTCCTGCGCTTGCCTCGAACTTGCTCGCAAACAGCTCCGGCACAAGATCATGGACGTCCAGAATCAACTTCACACCAGTGAGTTTCGGATACCATGCTGCGAACACGAGGAAATCCGGCATATTATGTATATGGATCAGATCGTATGAATTCAGTGCATGAAGCTCCGTCAGAGCAACTGAGGATTTCCACAGGAACCGCAACAGCCGCCAGGCATAGGTCCACTTATGACGCTCGTCGTACTCCCGGTTCTGAACTCGATAGACTGTGACGCCGTTGATCTCTTCCACGGGTTGACGAAAATAGAATCCGCCCAAGGCAATCACATCCACTTTATCTCCACGCTTGGCCAGCGTTTCGGCATAGCGCCGGACGCGGTTATCAAACTCATAAGCCGTATAAGCCAGCATGCAGATCTTCTTGCGCGTATTCCGAGAGGCAAGCGGTACTGTGTCGCGGTAGTACCGGGAAACTTCTCCCGGCGTCGCAGCCCAATAAGAGCCTTCATATCTCTCATGCACATAGCGCAGCAGTTCTTCGTAATACGCGACGGGAAATTCGTTCTGGGCTGGCTTGCCACCGAAACACATGTAATCCGAGTGCGTATTCAGCAGTACCATGCCGCCACGCTCAACGATCCAATCCAGCTTTCGCTTCCAAATGTCGATGTTCTCCTCGCGAAGCACGCTGAAAAGAGTGAAGTCCTGAACCAGTGTGTACGGAAGCTCTACATAACCACTGCCGTTTGGACCCGGGACCCAGAAAGGAAAGATGGTGCCCGTGCCATCGGGCTCTGGCTCAAACGGATCGGTATCAAATGTAGAGGTATCGTAGTCCACGCCCAGTTCGTGGAGCCAACTTAGCTTGTGCTGCATTAGCGGCGAACGAAAGCCGCGGGCGTTCCATCGCAGCAGATATTCCCTAATCCGCGCAGCCTTCGCGGCGAACTTCGTCTTGGAGCTGTAGAGCTTGCCGTCGTGCTCCAAACCGTGCACTCCAACCTCGAATCCGTCTTGCTCCAACATCTGACGTGTGCCGTCGGACACACGGTATTCACCTTCTGGCACGAAATTGAAACACGAACGAAATCCATATTTCTGTTCGAGGTTCATCAACTGCTCAACGCGCGACAGTCCTTTGCTACCTTCGACGTCATGGGTGAGGATCAAGGCAAAGCGCTTGCGATCTGGCCAGCCGGGCCAGCCGGGAGGGGTGGCCCCTGCTTTCGGATCGATCGGCCATACGTCCGCAAAGGCCTTGCGGCGGCGATTGGCCCGCCATCGCCGCATCTCCACGCGTAACCGCCAGGGTATGACCGGCTTAAGGAAATAGTAGATTCTGTTTATGAACATATTGAATACTCTTGCTGCAAGCTGCTGATCGGAGGTCAAGTCGGCAGCACTCTATCCGATATGCCTGTACAGAAGTCTGCCAACGGTTTCCAGTGCCAGATCTGGTGCCGCGGAAACCAGTCGCTCGGCCAGGTTTTTTTCCCAGCCAGTCGAATGCCTTCCGGGCCGCTTTGGGTAAGTCCAGTAGTTTATGAACGTCGCTCCAGCACCCCAATGCTCCTTAAAAGCGATAAGGCCACGGTTGTCGACGTCCGATCGACCCATGTCAAGACTCTCGAGCCCGCCGTCTTTGGCCTCCTGTATGGTCTTCCAGAACAGTAGTGCGGTTCCTCCGAGGTTATTGGCGGCCGCATTGCTGCAGCCATACTTGTAAATCATGGATTTCTTGTGCGAGAGTGTGAGAATGCTGGCAACAGCCACTCCATCCTTGGACGCTACGCGGATCTTAAGATCGTTTCCGAATGCAGCAATCAAGCCCCGAAACCAGGCTAATGGCTGAGGCGGCAGATACTGCCGTCGACGGGTCATCACTAGAAGCCGGTAGAACTCCCGCAGCAAGTCCTCCGAAGCCCCCTCTTCGTACTTCAGCTTTTCCCGTTCGGCACGACGGATTTTTCGTTGAACGCAATCCTTGTGGAAGCTATGAAACAGCTTCTCCGCGCTAAGACTCAGATCCAAGCGGTGAAAGCTATATTTGACAAGGTGTCCGAATTCCGTGCGGCTATTCGGCTGGCATGAGAGAGGCCTGATTTCCATGTATCTCCATCTATCGCGGTCGACGTATCGCTTCATGTGCAGCAACATCTCGTCGAGCTCCTCCGACCGGTCAACTAATGGTTCGCAGTGATCAGAGAACGGCAGAGACACAAAGCGACGACCCGTCAGCCAACTGTTGATACGGCAGAACACGACCCCATTCGTCAGAGGCGCTCCGGCAGGGCAGGTGGTCACAACAACTGGTTCGTAACCGTATACGGTGTGCAGCGCTCGCAGCCAATTTTGACTGTGAAACACTGACGCTCCTGAATGGCGTTCAACCAAATCCGCCCAGCGAGAATCACGAAGTGGATCAAGTTCGTAAGCACTTGCCACAACACCATCTAACTCGTGAGGCACAGATACTCGCTCGGCCGGTCTTGCCCCTGAAATGGCGGCGACAGCAGGCTTCCACGCTGTCTGAGCGGCGTTTTTCACTGAATCTCGATTCACGGTTGGCTCGTAGATTCCCGTTACCGGGAACGCTTATCTAGATGCGGGCAGCAAAGCGATCGGCTGAGTCGACTACTTGCGACGGACCAGGAAACACATTTCTTTTCAGAAATTCTCGATGCCATAGTTCCAATACGGCAAGCGAAAACAGTTCCTTTGGGTAGGCGCCGGAGCGTCCGTTTGCTTCCAGCAGCTTTTCGATGGCGCTCTTGCGGAAATACCCTCGAGCCAAGGTCTCACGATCGAGCAATATGTCGTGCAACCAACTCTTGAGTTTTCCTCCAAGCCAGGAATTGTAGGGGACTGGAAACCCAGCTTTTGGTCGATTTAGGATCTCCGGGGGCACTCTCTTGCTTAGAGCCTTCTTGGCAATGTACTTTGTGGTAAAACCGCGTACTTTATAATTGACCGGCAGCGACGCCGCAAACTCCAGCACCTTATGGTCAAGAAGAGGAACGCGAAGTTCGACTGAGTTTGCCATGGTGATCTTGTCAGCCTTGATCAACAGATCATCCGGAAGCCAGGTTTTCGTGTCCACATATAGCATCCTGTTCAACACGTCGTCGGTTGTTCTCGTTCGCAAATATCTCGTCGCTGGGAGCCCGGAGTAGCTTTTGTCAGACCAACGCATGAAATCGTCCGTGTAAAATTCCCTCACATGACTGTTGAAGAAACTGAAAGGAGTCGACGCTCGGCTGTAGTAATAGGAATCAAAAGGTGCCTTAAAGAGTGGGGCAAACTTTGCCAGTCTGTGAGTGCCGGGCAAGTGTCCGAGGCACCCGGCAACTGCGGAGAGCGCGTCATTCATTGGCATACATATCTTCTTTATACGCTCAAGCCACACCATTGATCGGTAATTTGGATATCCGGCGAAGGCTTCGTCGCCGCCCTCGCCCGAAATCAGAACCTTGACGAACTCTTTCGCCAGCTTCGATACGAAATACAAAGCGACCGCCGGAGGCTCGCAGACAGGCTCTTCCATGTGCCTCACATACTGCGGTAGGAAGTCAGCAAAGTCCCTGGCGTCGATCGTCATCTCGTGATGCTCCGAGCCGTACCTGGCAGCAGCTACTCTCGCATAGGGCCGCTCGTCGGGTACGCTTGGATCGGAGAACCCGATCGTGTAACTGCTGAGTTTGTGTCCAGTCTTCCCAACCGCGAAGCCAAGCATCGCCGTCGAATCGATTCCGCCGCTCAGAAGGAATCCCACCGGAACATCGCTTATCATGTGCAACTTCACGGACTCTTCGAGCAGCGCCAGGAGTTTCTCTTCCGCCTCCTCCATAGTTTGTGGCGTCGGTGAAAAATGAAGGTCCCAATACGTCTTAATCTGGACTTCACCTCGTCTGACCACCATGTAAGACCCTGGTGCCAACTTACGGATGTCTCGAAACAGCGTCTCCTCACCGGGAACGTAGCAAAAAGTCAAAAACCGGTCGACCATAGCAGGCAGAACTTCAGGTTGCACTTCAGGATCGCCGAGGATAGCTTTGATCTCCGAACCAAAAATGATGCTTTTGTCTGTTAGCCGGTAATAAAGTGGCTTGATGCCTACCCGATCTCTGGCCAGCAGTAAGGTGCGGCTCCGACCATCCCAGATTGCGAATGCAAACATTCCCCGGAGTTTCTCAACGCACGATTCGCCGAATTCCTCGTATAGGTGAACGATCACCTCCGTATCCGTCTGCGTCTTGAAAACATGTCCCTTGCCCTTCAGGTCTTGCCTGAGTTCTAGATAGTTGTAGATCTCCCCGTTGAACACGATCCAAACTGTGCCGTCTTCGTTGCAGATAGGCTGATGACCTGTCGCGAGGTCAATGATCGACAGGCGGCGGAAGCCGAAACCCACCGGACCCGAAACGTAGTAGCCCTCGTCATCGGGTCCCCGGTGCTGAATCGTGTCCGCCATTGTCTTTAACAACCCGGGAGTGACGCTCACCTGGGTGTCAAAGTTCAATTTCCCGCAAATACCGCACACATTCGCCTCACTTTAATAGCCAAAGTCTCACTCTTGCTGTTGGCGGCCATCGCCGATCAGAAAGCTAATCCCAAATGCTTGCCCGTCCAGCTAGACGATTGAGTTGCTGCTTTCGAAGATATGCTATAGCCGCCGGATCATCGACCTGGGGGATCCGCTTCAGGTATCCAGTCACATATCCGTACATCAAAGCCAGTGCACCGATAACTGGCGGCCTCACCGCCAGACGCCGGAAAAATTTTCCCAACATGAACAAAGGATGATAGCCACAAATGTAGTTTGCTCTCCCGTACTTGACCAGTCCACTCCAGAATCCATCCGCCTTACCTGTGGGTCGATGATGAACGAGGTGCAGATCCTTGAAACCCATCGTACTCCAGCCGAGCGAGTTCGCTTTTACTTCGTCCATGGTATCCCAGCCGGGCGCCGGCCAGAAGCCCCCAATCTGCTCCCAGCAACTGCGGCGATATATCTTGGTCGCACCCCGCACGTGGAAGGTCGGGGCTTCCTCGAATTCCTTAACTCCATCGACCTCATAGCAAATGATTCCACCGCCCACGCCAAGCTTGGGATTGTTGCTGAAGTTGCGGAAGCAGCATTCGAAGTAGTCGGGCTCGAAGGATAGATCACCATCGAATTTAACCATGAAATCCCAATCCTTGGTCCGCAGTTTCTGGTACGCCTCGTTGAAGGCTTCAACCACACCTCCTCCGGGCTTTCGAAATCCGCGATTGCGCCGATGAACAGCTCGAATCCAGGGATAGCGCTGAACGTACTCATCAATGATGTTGCCCGTGTTGTCCGTGGAGCCGTCATTCACGATAATCCATTCGGTGGGAAGGATCGTCTGATGAAGCATGCACTCGAGAGTGTGAGGGAGGTACTCTTCTTCGTCCCTCACCGGAGTGATGACGACGTACTTTATTTTCGGAGAATTCATACATTCCAATCGGTAACTTCCCGACAAAGTGCTGGTCATGACGTCCAGTTTTTTCAATCGGGAAAAATTGGTTAGGTTAGGAGCGGCATGAAGAGATCAGTCGATCCCATCGAAGAGAGGTGCTCTCTCTTAGTGCCTACGGCGTGCCACCTTCGGTTGGCCCGTGAAAAGCCGTCAAAAAACGAATCAAGGAGCATCAACAGTTAGTGTTGCGTGTTTGGTCGTGCTGTTCCAAACAGCCGAGACGCTGACTGACGTCTTTTTGGTTACTGTGCTTGTGGGGACTGCAAAGGTAACAGTATTCTGACCCGCTGGCACTGTGACGGTAGCCGGCACCGTGGTCGCCGCTGTGTTGCTGCTCGACAGCGTGACCACCGCTCCGCTCGCCGGTGCCGCGCTGCCCAGCGTCACCGTACCTGTCGTCGAACCCCCGCCCGTTACGGTCGCTGGACTCAGGGTTACTGATGAAAGCGCCGGCGGGTTCACCGTCAGCGTCGCCGTCTGCGTCCCGTTGTAAGCTCCCGAAATCGTGACCGCAGTCGCGCTCCCGACCGCACTCGTCGTCACCGTGAACGTTGCCTTTTTTGCACCTGCCGCCACCGTCACACTCGCCGGCACCACCGCCGCCGTGCTGTTGCTCGACAGCGTGACCACCGCCCCACCCGTCGGCGCCGCACTGGTCAGTGTCGCCGTGCCCGTCGTCGAATTCCCTCCCGTTACTGTCACGGGACTCACAGTCACCGCCGATAGCGTCGGCGCATTCACCGTCAGCGTCGCCGTCTGCGTCCCGTTGTAAGCTCCCGAGATCGCCACTCCCGTCGTGCTTCCCACCGCGATCGTCGTCACCTTGAACGTTGCCGTAGTGCCTCCCGCTGCCACTTTTACGCTCGCTGGTACCGTGGCCACCGCCGTGTTGCTGCTCGACAGCGCGACCACCGCCCCACCCGTCGGCGCCGCGCCGCTCAGCGTTACCGTCCCCGTCGTCGATGTACCTCCCACCACCGTGCTCGGACTTAGCGAGATCGCCGACAACGATGCCGTCGGCGAGTTCACCGTCAGCGTCGCCGTCTGCGTCCCGTTGTACGTTCCCGAGATCGTCACCGCCGTCGTGCTCCCCACCGCACTCGTCGTCACCGTAAACGTCGCCGTCGTCGCTCCTGCCGCCACCGTCACACTCGCCGGCACCGCCGCCGCCGTGCTATTGCTCGACAGCGTGACCACCGCCCCGCCCGCCGGCGCCG
>JBAWCJ010000041.1:0-6752 GCA_049590215.1 Candidatus Sulfotelmatobacter sp.
GGCCCTGCAATTTGAACGACGTGTCCTACGTTTTCTGCCATATGTTTTTAACTCGTATGAGTACTGGGTACTCGGTACTGGGTACTTACTACATCGCGGCTGCGCCGCTCACGATCTCGATAATCTCTTTGGTGATCTTCGCCTGCCGCGCCCGGTTCATGGCCAGGGTCAGCGAGTCGATCATGTCCGTAGCGTTGCTGGTGGCGGAATCCATCGCGGTCATGCGCGCGGCATGCTCTGCCGCGACTGACTCAAGCAGCGCGCGGAAAACCTGGCTGGAAACATACTTCGGCAGCAACACGCGGAATAATTCCTCCGGTGCCTGCTCATAGATGTAATCCACCTGCCCCGAACCGAATTGCGCCGCCTCTTCGTCCGCACGCTGGTTCGAATGCAGGCCAACTCCGGCGCTGATCGCCGCTTCCTTGGCTTTCTTCTTTTCTTCTTCCGTCATCTCCTCAGCCAGGCGAACCGGCGGCTCGCCAATCTGTTCGATGGGAAGAATCTGCTCCACGATGAGCCGCTGCGCAATCACGGACTTGAATTCGTTGAAGACAACATAGACCGCATCAATCTCCTCGCGCTGATACCGCCGGATCACGTTCTCCGCCAAAGCCCGGGCCTGGGAAAATTCCAATTTGCCGAGAACGCCAACGTGCTCTCCCGTAATTTGTATCGTCCCAGCGCGCTCCGCAGCCTCGGGTGGAGTCTCCAGTGATTCTTCGGTCTCGGCCAGGCTGCGCGTTTGCACCGGGGCCGCGGGATAGCGACGCCGCAAAAAGTCGCGCCCCTTGCGGCCGATCGCTTCAATGTCGATGTTCTTCTCTGCCTTGGATTCGATAAACCTGCTGGCCGCCTTGGTGACGTTGGCACTGAACGCGCCTGCCAGTCCTTTATCTCCGGTAACCACGATCAGCAGAATAGTTTTCTCCGGACGTTGCGCCAATAAAGGGTGCTTCGGCTCACCGGTCTCCGGATCGTAAATTTCTGTCCGCGCCACCAGTGACTTCAGAACATTCGTCAACATCAGCGCATAGGGACGCGCCGACAAAGCGCGATCCTGCGCGCGGCGGAGCTTCGCGGCCGAGACCACCTTCATGGCCTTGGTGATCTGCCGCGTGTTCACCACGCTGCGAATACGGCGTCGGATGTCGAGAATGTTAGCCATGAATCGGAGTCTCGAGTTGCTCGGACCTCGCTACTAGGTACTCGATACTACTTCGCTACCGCTTCCCTGCTCGCCACAAACTGTTGCTTCGCCTGCTTGATCACATCGGTCAACTGCGCCTTCAGGCCGTCATCGAGAACCTTTTTCTCCATGATGGCGCGCAGCAGGCCGGCCTGGGTCGCGTCGACGTATTCGTACAGTTCTTTTTCGAAGTCACGCACCTGATTTACCGGAAGGTCATCGAGGAATCCGCCCGTGCCAGCGAAGATGATCAGAATCTGTTTGGAGAACGGCAGCGGAGAAAACTGGTTCTGTTTCAGAAGTTCGACCAACCTCTGCCCGCGATTAAGTTGTGCCTGCGTAGCCTTGTCGAGATCGCTGCCGAACTGCGCAAATGCCGCCAGTTCGCGGTATTGCGCCAGTTCCAGCTTGAGCGTTCCTGCAACCTGCCGCATGGCCTTGATCTGCGCGCTGCCGCCCACGCGGCTCACCGACAAACCCACGTTTACGGCAGGACGCACGCCTTGATTGAATAGATCGGTTTCCAGATAGATCTGGCCGTCAGTAATCGAAATCACGTTGGTCGGAATGTAGGCGGAAACGTCTCCAGCCTGCGTCTCAATGATGGGCAACGCGGTCAACGATCCGCCGCCGTTCTTATCGCTCAACTTCGCCGAGCGCTCCAGCAGCCGCGAGTGAAGATAGAACACGTCGCCCGGATACGCCTCACGCCCCGGCGGCCGCCGCAGCAGCAGCGAGATTTCGCGATACGACGCCGCATGCTTCGAGAGATCATCATAAATAACCAGCGCGTGCCGCTTGGTATCGCGGAAATATTCACCGATGGCCGTTGCCGCATACGGTGAAATGTACTGCATGGGCGCGGGCTCCGAAGCCGACGCCGCCACGACGATGGTGTACTCCATCGCGCCGTAATCTTCGAGAATCTTCACCACCTGCGCAATCGACGACCGTTTCTGTCCGATCGCGTTATAAATGCAGACCAGGTTGTTGCCCTTGCTGTTGATGATGGTGTCGAGCGCGACCGCTGTCTTTCCGGTCTGCCGGTCGCCGATGATCAACTCGCGCTGTCCGCGGCCGATCGGGATCATGCTGTCGATGGCTTTCAGTCCCGTCGCCATGGGCTCGCGCACCGGCTGCCGGTCGATGACGCCCGGCGCCAATCGTTCCAGCGCGATGAACTTGTCGGTGGCGATGGGACCTTTGTCGTCGATGGGACGGCCGAGCGAATCGACAACGCGCCCGATCATGGCATCGCCCACGGGCACGCTCATGATGCGCCCCGTGCGCTTCACTTCGTCGCCTTCTTTGATCTCGGTATATTCGCCGAGCAGCACCACGCCCACCTGGTCTTCTTCCAGGTTCATGGCGATGCCGGCCACGCCGTGGGGAAATGTAAGAAGTTCACCGGCCATCACTTTATCGAGGCCATACACCCGCGCGATGCCGTCGCCCAGCGTGATGACGGTGCCGGTCTCGTCCACGGAGATCTTCGACTCGTAGTTCTCGATCTGCTCGCGGATCAGTTTGGTAATTTCGTCTGCCTTGATCTGTGCCATAGAATCAGTTTCCAGCTAATTGCCGCTTATCTCTTCGCGAATCCTCTCCAACTGCCCTTTCACCGAACCGT
This sequence comes from Candidatus Sulfotelmatobacter sp., assembly GCA_049590215.1. Classification (GTDB taxonomy): domain Bacteria; phylum Acidobacteriota; class Terriglobia; order Terriglobales; family Acidobacteriaceae; genus Sulfotelmatobacter. Next base: position 2,820 of record JBAWCJ010000041.1, read on the forward strand.
CGTAAATCGTACTGCCGATTCGGACCACGGCGCCTCCCAGAAGCGAAGGATCCTGCCCGTACTGCGCCCGGACTTTCTTGCCGGTCAACTTCCCGACCTGAGCCTCGAATTCCCGCTTCTCCGCATCGCCAAGGGACCGAGCGCTGGTGATCTCGGCCTCAGCGATTCCCAGGCGCGCGTCGAGTTCCTTAACGAGTTGCAAAATGATCGGATCCAGAAAATGTGTTCGCCGATGATCTATCAACACCGCGACCAGGTTCCTCACCCGGGTTGAAATGCCGTCACGCTTGGCGATTACATCCAGCACGCGCCGCTTCTGGTCTGCGGGTATCGCCGGATTTTCCCATACTCGCCGCAGCACTGAACTCCCGTCGAGCAGGCTGGCGATGGTGCGCAATTCCGCAATCGAACGATCGGCGTCGAGATGCTCGCTCATGACCACATCTGCGAATGCCCGGGAGTATGTGCTGGCAACGGAAGCCATGCTTCAGCGCCCGTCCTTTCCAGGCGCCGAAGCCTCGGACAAACCCAACTCTCCGGCAAACTTGCGCACCAGCACCTGATCGGTCGCCGCGTCAACATGAATCTGCTTCTGCGCCAGCCCAACCGCCAGATCAGCCGCATAAGCCGTCAGTTCGCGCCGCGCAGTCTTGGCAGCGGCTGTAATTTCCTGCTGCGCCGATTCCACGATCTTCCGCGCATCTTCCTGAACCGCCGCCTGGATGCGCGCTTCCTCGGCTCCGGCTTCCTTCTCGGCCGCATCGCGCATCATGCCAATCTCCACATCCAGCTTCATCAGGCGCGATTCGATCTCCGCCAGCCTCCGCCGCGCTTCCTCACTGGCCTTCTGCGCCTCCTGCATCGCCTTCTGGATCGCCGCCGTGCGGGCGCTGAAGATTCCAGGCAAATACTTACGGGCGGCCCAGATGATCACCGCCGCAATCGCAACAAAGTTCAACAGGACGCTGAACCAATAAGCATGCTGCAGGCTCATGCCAGTCCACTTCGCAATCAGTCTTACCGATGCCGACTGCTTAAATTCGGCGTTCTCGTCTTTTTCTTCACCAGCGGCCTCCCGGGTCTCGTGTACCAGTTGCTGGGCCACACCACGGTCCCTTGTTTTGTCTGTTCTGTCCGTCTTCTCGGAGGACGACCGCTGTGGCTTCTGAGGCGTTGCCGGCTGCTCCTGGGCGCGCAACGATCCCAAGGCCACGGCAAAACTCAGGGTCAGCAGCAGACCCATTCCAACGATCTTTTTCACGGAACCCATATTCACGGAATCCAGATTCTTCGAATTAGCAGCCGTAACCTTCGACGTCTGCGCTGAAACATCAACGACCCAATCCGGCCGGCTGCAGCACGCGGCGCATGATCTCCGCTGCCAGAGACTGAACTTCTTTCTGCAAACCACTCTGCGCCGCGTCTCGATCTTTCTGGATGTCAGCCTTCGCAGCCTGCACTTGCGCTTGAGCCTTTACGCGAGCTTCGTTCAGCGCCACAGTCCGCGCATCCAGAGCGGCCTTGCGACGAGCTTCCTGCGCGCGGAACACGGTCGCCCGCGCCTCGCGCAGCCGCTGCTCGTATTCTGACGTGCGCGCCTCGGCTGCGGCAATGTCTGCCCGCGACTTCTCGACCGCGCCTTCGGTCTTGCTGCGCCGCTCCTCCAGCACGCGCCGCAACGGTTTGTGCACAACGGTTGCGTAGAGCGCGTAGAGCAGCGCGAGAAGAATTACGGTGGGTATGGACCCAAGCAGTAATTCGCCCAGTTGTCGTAGCGTTTGATCCATCGGTTGCGGCTTTACAGGAAAATGAGGGCTATGAAAACTGTTAAGTCTAACGTCCGCAGCAGTTTATGTCAACGCAAAGGCTTGATTTTCATGTGATTGTTTGACCCGGAAGAAGGTCTCAGAATGGGCGAATTCCGCCACTTGAACCCTGATTTGGCGGGCTATGCAGAAACCTGCAACTAATCCTTGACTTCCCGCTAAAGAGGATTAGCATTGAGGTATCACCTCCGATCCAATTCAGGATCGAATGGGCCGATAGCCAAGGAATGTCACCGCTTCTTGGTTGCCGGCCCATTTAAATTGCGGACGCTTACTGCCCACTCCCTAACCCTCCTCATCACTGACTCCGGCGCCTCCACCTCTAACTCCACCGCGCCATCCTTGTATGCCCGCGAATAAATCCGCGTCTTGGCTTCGAGCAGGGCCAGCGTCTTCCCTTCTTTCTGCGGCACACGGAGATGCGCGCGGCTGACCGGGTCCTCCTCGATCATGGCGTCAATGCGCGCGAGCAATCGATCCAGTCCTGTTCCCTCGGCTGCGGAAACGTACACAGTGTTGGAGCCATCGCGCAGCGCGTCATTCATCAGCGTCTCTGCGACTTCTACGTCGAGCAGGTCGACTTTGTTCATTACCCGCAACCGAGGCTTCTTTTCTACTTCCAGCTCTTTCAGGACAATCTCCACCTGCGCATCCTGCTCTGCGGAAAGCCGGCTGCTGGCATCGGACACATGCAGGATCAGCGACGCTCGCTGCACCTCTTCCAGCGTGGCGCGAAACGCCGAAACCAGCGTGTGCGGCAGGCTGCGAATGAATCCCACTGTGTCGGACATCAGAATCTTGCGTTTCGATGGCAGCACCACGCCACGAATCGTGGGATCGAGTGTGGCGAACATTCGTGGCGAAGCCAACACCGCGGCCCGCGTCAGCGCATTAAACAGCGTCGATTTCCCCGCGTTGGTATAGCCCACCAGAGCCACGGTCGCCACCGGAGCCGATTCCCGCCGCTGCCTCTGCTGCGCCCGGATGCGGCGCACGTTCTCCAGTTGCTGCTCCACATGCCGCACGCGCCGGGCAATCTTCCGCCGGTCGGTCTCAAGCTGCGTTTCGCCGGGACCGCGCGTGCCGATGCCGCCGCCAAGTTGCGACATCTCCACGCCGCGCCCAGCCAGCCGCGGCAGCAGATATTGCAACTGCGCCAACTCAACTTGCAACTGGCCTTCCCGCGTGCGCGCGTGGCGAGCAAAAATGTCGAGAATGAGTTGCGTGCGGTCGATCACCCGCCGGTGAACGATCTTTTCAATGTTGCGCTGCTGCGAAGCGCTCAGGTCGTGATCGAAAAGGAGCAGGTCAGCATTCACCGAAGCCGCCGCGCCTGCGATTTCCTCGAGCTTGCCCGCTCCGATCAAAGTCGCGGGATCAGGCCGGTCACGACGCTGCAGAATTTCACCGACAACTTTCGCGCCCGCGCTCCCCGCCAATGTGCGCAGTTCCGCCAAAGATTCTTCCGCGTCAAACTCCGGGATACTCGGCTTGTTGGTAACAGATGAACTTTGCATCTTTGCGCCGGCAATCGGCGCAGCGGACGCCGCATCGCGGGCTGCTTGCGCCTGTGCCGTTACCGTGCCTCGGGCGCTGCGTCCGCGCGTGCGCACATCAATCCCCACCAGGAACGCGCGTTCCTGCAAATCTTCATTATTGTTGCGAGGCGGCTCGGCGCCGAGAGGCACACGCCCAGCTTCGGACGCCCGATCGCGGGTCTTCTTGGGATGAGAACTGCGCAAGCCGACGACGCCTTACCCTTCGGTGCCCGAGGCGCTCACCGCCGGGACCGCTGCCGGCCCCGCAGACGAGGATGACGCCGCCCCGGACGCGCCCACGGCCTTCGCCTCCGGATGCGCCAGGTGCGCCACATGCGACCCGGTTCGTCCCATCACCACGGTCGAGATGGCATGTTTGAAGATTAATTGTTCTTGTCCGCTGGCCTCCAGCACCACGGAATACTTGTCAAAGGAACGAATCCGGCCCGTCAACTTCACTCCGCTCAGCAGGTAGATGGTGATGTTCAATCGCTCCTTGCGGGCCGTGTTCAGGAAGGAATCCTGGATGTTCTGCGCCGGCTTGCTGCTTTCCATAGCCGATCTCCTTA
>JBAWCJ010000042.1:0-2717 GCA_049590215.1 Candidatus Sulfotelmatobacter sp.
GCGAATGGAAAGTGCCCGGCAACCTACACTTCGGCAAGACCGAGGTTCCAGTGGGCTTGATTCTCATTTCCGCCGTGCTGCTGATCACGGCGTTTGTGAATCTGTTCACCAAGTATCAAGCCACCATCGCCGGAGTAATCTTCAGCGCCGTCTTCTTCACCATCTTCACGCTCTCCGAACACCACGTCACCAAAGAGCGCCACGGCAAGCCGGAACAGCTCGACCAGTTCCGCGTCTATGGCAACCAGGAACTGGGCAGTGGAGCCATGGGCGTTCGCGAGGGAAACATTCTGGTTGCAGTGCGTGATCCCCGCAACCTCTACTACCTCCGCCAGGTGCTGGCCCATACCAACACCGCCAAGCAGGATGTGGTCGTAATGAGCGCGCGCCTCTACCATCGCGAACACAGCTTCAGCGGCAGCTCGGTGATGGAAGCCAGCCAGGTTTTCGACCACTACGAACAGGAACTTTTCACCGCCGCCGTGGCCGTCGCAGAAAAGGAAGGCAAGCCGATCTCTCTGTTGGTCGTTCCGGCCACCGACGTGTTCGAAGCCATCATGGTCACCGCGCAGCGGCTCGATTCCTCGCGCGTCATCTGCGGCCTCTCAAACAAACTAACCGCCGACGAGCAAGCCAAGCTCACCGGCGACGCCTGGGAGCGCATGCCCGAACCGCGTCCCCGCCTGTGCCTGGAGGTCGCCGCTCCCGATGGAACCGTGCGCGAATACACCATCGGCCCGCACACCCCGCGCCTGCGCCCGCAGGATGTCGAACTCATGCACAAACTCTGGCTCAACATCACGACGGACCCCAAGTTCGCCGGTGCGCACCATTACCACATCGTCGCCCTGGCACTCGAAGAGCTGCAGCGCGAACTAAGCACCGAACAGCGTACCCAGCTTCTGGAAAAGTTGCTGGAAGAAATGAACCGAGGCGCAGAGGGTTCGGCCCCGGCGGCCCCTGACTGATTGGAGGTGGCGATGCGAGGCCTCTCGATAGTCGTTTTGCTTGTCCTTGCAGCTTCGGCCTCTCAAGCCCAGGAGCCTGCAGGAAAATGCACGCCCACATATCAAAACCACAACATGATCGACTACGGGCCCCTCGTGCTCCGCAGCTTGTCCGGACACGCGATCGATCCGAGCTCAGTCCAAGTGCCCGGCGGTTGCATCGGGCTCTTCACCAATGACGGTCACCGCTTGGTAGCAGCCGCCGAGACAGATCCAGACGGGAACTTCAACTTCCCTGCGGTTGCACCCGGCAAGTATAGACTCGTAGCGCAGTGCTACGGCTTCTGCGTTGCGAACGTGCCTTTGAAGATTGTTCGCTGGCCACGTGGTGGGCGACACCGAGTGTTGGTGCTGCACATGAAGGTAGGTGGCGTCGACTCTTGCAGCTACGGCGGATACAAGTAATCACTGCTTCAACAGCCCCTCCAGCGAAGGTCGCAATTCCCGATACCGAAACGGATACCCGCTCGAAATCAGCTTCCCCGGTTCCACCCTCTGGCTCCCGAGCAGAAGTTCTTCACCCATCTCTCCGAACACAAGTCTTGCCGCAAACGCCGGCATGGGAAAAATCGCTGGACGCCGCAGCACGCTGGCCAGCGTCTTCGCAAACTCCGCATTCGTAACCGGCGCAGGCGCGACCATGTTCACGGGTCCACGCATCCCATCATTCTTTAGAATGTGCAGGATTCCGCCTACCATGTCCTGAACATCAATCCAGCTCATCCACTGCCGCCCGTCGCCGGTCCGGCCGCCCAGTCCCAGATTGAAGGGAACAAGCATCGCCCCCAGCGCGCCACCCTTGGGACTGAGCACGATCCCCGTCCGCAGGTGCGCGGTAAGAATACCCGCCTGCACTGCAGGTGAAGCCGCCTCCTCCCACTCCCGGCAAACCTGCGCCAGAAATCCCGCGCCCGGCGAGCTTTCTTCCCGCAACACTTCATCGCCGCGGTCGCCGTAGTATCCAATCGCCGATCCACAAACAAAAACCTTGGGCTTCTTTTCAGCCCGCGCCAGCGCCGACGCCAGATTCAACGTCCCGCCCACGCGGCTGTCCCGAATCCTCTTCTTCTTGGCTGCAGTCCACCGTCCAAAAATGCTTTCGCCCGCCAGGTGAATCACCGCGTCAAATCCCGACACCACCTCAGGCGCGATCGCACTCGCTGGGTCCCACGCGATCTGAGCCCTATCGACAGGTCCGCCCGCAACCGCTCCCCGCACCAGCCGCACCACAGACCATCCCTCCGCGCGAAGCGACGGAAGCAGCGCCGCCCCAATCGGCCCGGACATCCCGCTGACCAGGATTCTGCCGACCACGATTCTGGAATTCATAACCAACCGGACCCAACTCTACCAGCCGCGGAACCTCCCCACCAAACTGCAGACGGTTTTGAAACCTTCGTAACGGGTGAAATGCGAGAACGCTCGATTAAGCTGTCATCAACGCGTCGGGCGGCAGCAATTCGATGAAATAGTTGGTAATCTCAAAGGACGGACTCTTCCAACGCGTATCCATATTCATGCATCCAACCCAAAACGGGTCTGGATGTGAGCGTGGGCGGAAAGCACTTTACACATGGCCTTACAATTCAGGTCTGGACTCATTCTTCTAGTGTCTGCCTCTCTGGGTTGGACCTCGCTCTGCCTGGGACAGAGCCCCCCGTCGTCGCCTGCTCCCGTTCCCACAGTCGGAAGCATCAGCGGAACCGTGGT
>JBAWCJ010000043.1:0-10883 GCA_049590215.1 Candidatus Sulfotelmatobacter sp.
TGCGAATACGGCGACGGCGTGCCCGAGCAGCCAGCGTGAGCCGGAATCGAATTTCGTTTCGCTCACGAGAAGCTCCATTTCTTTTCCAGCCGTTCAGAGAAAACCAGGAGGGTTACGACCAGCAGCAGCATGCAGAACGATATCGCCGCACCCAGCGGCCAGTTGTAAGCCGCGCCGAACAGGCTCACTACGATGTTCGAAATCATGATGCCGCTCGGCCCACCCAGCAGCAGAGGCGCGAGAAAATCCCCCAGACTCAGCACAAAGGCGAAGGTTGCTCCCGCGACGACCCCCGGAATCGAGAGCGGAAGAATTACCTTCCAGAATGTTTGCGCGGGGGTTGCGCCGAGATCATGCGACGCTTCCACCAGGTTGCGCGGAATGTGCTCGAGCGCGGCGTAGATCGGCAGAAAGGCAAACGGAGTGTAGATGTGCGTCAGCGTCAGCACCACGGCAAACGGGCTGTACAGGAGAAACTCCAAGGGATGCCTGGTCAGGTGCACATACTGCAACAGGGTATTCAGAACGCCGTCCGAGCCCAGAATTGTCTTCCACGCGTACGCCCGCACCAGGTAGCTGACCCAGAGTGGAATGATCACGAGCTGATAGAGCAGATCTTTTTTCTTTCCCGCATAGAAAGAAAGAAAATATGCCAGTGGATAGCCCAGCAGCAGAGAGAAGGCGGTCACGCGTGCGGCGATCCACATCGAACGCAGCAGCGTCTGCCAATAGACGTCAACTCGCAGCAGTTGGCCGTAGTTGGCGAAGTCCCACGAATGCACAATCGTCTGCGACGGAGACACCGACCAGAAGCTATAGCAGAACATCAGCAAATACGGGATCAGCAGAAACACCGTCACCCACACGAGTGGAGGCAGAGTCACCGCCGTTTTGTAGGCTCGTGAGAACATTCAGATTCTTTCCAGAGACTCGCGCACCAGAATTGCATCTGCGGAAGAGAACTCGAGTTCGACGTCATGCAGGGCGCCTGCGCTGGGCGGCGTTCGCACCACGAGCACCATCCCGTCTACGCATTCCACGCGAATCAACTCAGTCGCACCATGAAACGCCTGATGACGGACACTTCCACGAATCCGCACAGTGCCGGCGACCGCCGCATCTCCGGTAGCGAGGCGGATATTTTCCGGCCGCAGCGAGAACAGTGCCGTCCCGTCAGGAAGAGCTGCCTGCCAGGTCAATAGACCGCAGCGCACCATTCCCGCCCGCACTTCTCCCTTCAGCAGATTCGTGTGCCCAATAAACTGCGCCGCATAAGCGGTGGCCGGCCGGCCATATATTTCCCGAGGCGTCGCCACCTGCTCCAGTTCTCCCGAGCGCAGCAGCGCGATGCGGTCTGACATTACCATCGCCTCTTCCTGATCGTGGGTTACGAAGATGAAGGAAATGCCGACCTCGCGCTGCAGTGATTTCAACTCCATTTGCATTTGCCGCCGCAGGTTCGCATCGAGCGCGGAAAGCGGCTCATCGAGCAGCAGGAGTCGGGGACGGTTCACCAGCGCCCGAGCCAGCGCGATCCGCTGCTGCTGTCCGCCGCTGATTTTCGAGGGCTTTGACTTGGCGTGCGCCGACATCTTTACTTTTTCCAGCGCTTCCCCCACGCGCGAGGCAATCTCCGCCTCGGGTCTTTTTGCGACGCGCAATCCGTAAGCTACGTTCTGTTCTACAGTGAGGTGGGGAAACAGCGCGTAGTGCTGGAACACAGTGTTCACGCGGCGCCGGTAAGGTGGCTGGCGATCCAGTCGTTCGTCGCCCATCCACACCTCGCCCGCGCTGGCCGTCTCAAAGCCGGCAATAATCCGCAACAGCGTCGTCTTACCCGACCCGCTTTCCCCCAGGATCGTAAGAAATTCCCCTTCCGCGACATCGAGAGAAACGTCCCGCAATACTATGTTCTTCCCGAACTGCTTGGCCACGTTGCGAATGCTGAGCAGTGTGAGGGGAGCAGTCAGATTGGTCGAGTTCGCGTGTGTGTTTGCTGCCGTCGTGGTGGAAGACATTGGATCGTGGACGTGCTTATAGTGTCGCGCTTCTACTGCGCTGCCTTCACTTCGTTCCAGATCTCGTTGTACTTGGCGCGCCGCGGAACGTTCTGCCAGAAATAGAGCCGCTTCTGATAGTTGTCGACATCGTCGAGGTGCAGGTTCTTCACTTCCTCAGGCGTCATCAACCTTGCTGCCTGCGGATTCGCCGGAGTGTATCCGGTCACGTCGGTCACTTTCTTCTGCGTCTGCGCTTCAATCATGTACTCGAGAAACTCATAGGCCAGATCCTTGTTCTCGCTGCCCGCTGTGATCATGAGGTGATCGATCCAGCCTGTCGTATTTTCCTTCGGAATGGTTTCGCCAACGGGGAAGTTTATCTTCCGCAGTTGATTGGTCGTTAACGGCCACCCCATGGCCGCGACCACCTCGTGATTTTGAAAAAGATTCGTCAACTCCCCGCCCGTCGACCACATCTTGCGGATATTCGGTTTCAAATCCAGCAACTTCTTCTTGACCGCATCAAGCTGCTCGTCGGTCAAGTTGTAAAGCTGCGACGGATCGGGCTTGTCATAGCCCAGAACCTGCGCCGCCATGTAAACCGTTGACAGATCGTCCCACACCGAAATCTTTCGTTTGTATTTAGGATCCCACAGAACGTTCCAGCTCTCCGGAGGCTGCGCGAAAACCGTGGTGTCATAGAGCAGCGGGTCCGGACCCCACATGAACGGAACTCCATACACCTGACCCTTCACCCGCACCAATGGAAGGGAAGTGAGCTGCGGAGAGAGTTGCCCATAGCTCGGGATCTTGGTCAAATCCAAAGGAGCGGCCAGTCCCGCCGTTGCGATCGAAGTCGCCACATCGCTCGAAGGCGAGATCACATCATAATTTCCCGCGCTGCCGCCGCGCAGCTTGGCCACCAGTTCGTCGCTCGACCCCATGTACGACGCAGACACTTTGCAATGATGCTGGTGTTCAAAGGCCTTGACGAACGAGGGATCGGCATAGCCCTCCCACACCAGCAAACTGAGTGTGGGTGTTTTTTTCGTGCAAGAAGGAGTGAACAACATGGCCGCCAGCAGCGACAGCAGGATCGCCGAATGTCGCACTTTCATAGTCCTCCTTCAAAACGTCGGCGGCGTATTTACCCACAGCACCCAGGTTTCCGCCCGCCCCGGATTTTTCCAGTGATGCGGAGTCGCGCTCTCAAAATAAAAGCTGTCGCCCTTCTTGAGACGGTATTCTTTTTTTTCCAAAGTGATCGCGAGTTCTCCGCGCAACACGTAGAGAAACTCTTCGCCCTCGTGCGCGTAGGAGTCTCCGCTGCCGGCTTCCGGAGCCACGCGAAACAGGTGAGGCTCCATGACCGCGGTGTTTCCCCAGGCCAACAACTCCATCCGCACGCCGGGCCCGGCTTCCAGCACCTTTCTTTGATCGGGCTGCACCCGCCGACTGTTTGCTCCGGTGGCATCGAAAAAATCCAAAATGTTGGTCTTATAAAATCGCGCCAGCTTGCGCAAAGTCCCCACCGACCCGCTCATTTGCGAACGCTCGAGCGCGCTCAAGAACCCCACCGAGATGCCCACTGCATGCGCCACCTGCGCCAGCGACAGACGCCGTTTGGACCGCAACTGCCGCAAGTGCGAGCCCACCGCACCGGCACTTCCATCCCCCGCCGGACTCACCCGCCGTTCCCGCCGCAGCAATTCCACAATCGCCGCTGCGTTTAATCCGCGCACCTTCCGCAAAAATCGCGCCCGCTTCAGCAGTTTGACGTCATCGGGCGTATACAGCCGGTACTTGCTCTCGGTGCGCCGCGGACGCGTGAGCCCGAGACTCTCCCACGACCGGATCACCGATGGAGACACGCCCACCCGCCGCGCGACGTCGCCGATTTTCAAATAAGCTTCTGATGTGGATGAATTCATCACCTGCGGGCCAGCCGATAAGAATTTTCTATAAGAGGCAGCGCTTTTTTTATCCTTGACAGTGCGCCTTCCCCTTCTCTACCCTTCTCTAACCTTGCGGGATTATAGCAAGGTTGTGGCGAGACACAAGCTGTAGCTTTCAAAGAAAAACTTCTTTTCAGGATGCCTGGAGGTTCCATGCCGTCGCTGCGAGCCCGCTGGACAAAGATGTGTCTGCTAACGGTTTGCCTAACCGCAATCTGTCTGTTGCTTCCGGCGCTGCTTCCGGCACAAGGCGCCAGCGGCCGCATCCTGGGCCGCGTCGCCGATCCCACCGGGGCCGTGCTCGCGGGTGCGAAAGTCACTTTGACCAACCAAGCGACAGCCATCAGCCGTGATGCCACAACCAATGACAGTGGTGATTACAGCTTCGTCGAGGTCGCCCCCGGCACCTACAGCGTCCAGTTCGAGCTGACCGGGTTTAAGAAGAGTGTTCAGAAGAACATCATCGTCGACGTCAATCAGGTGGTGACTCTTAACTCCGCCCTTCAAATCGGAGGATCCCAGGAGACGGTAGAAGTGACTTCGGAAGCTCCCCAGGTCGACACCACCAGCACGCAGCTCGGTGCCGTGATCAACGACCGCTCCGTGAACGAGCTGCCTCTGAATCAGCGCGACACGTACCAATTTCTTCAGCTCCAGCCCGGCGTGCAGTCGCAGCTAGGTTCAAGCGGCAGCCTATTCGCCGGCTCGGACGACCCCGGTTCAGTTTCCGTAAACGGCGGCCGCACTCGCGCCAACAATTTCAGTGTCAACGGCGGCGACGCCAACGATCAGTTCGTGAACACTCCAACGATCGAGCCCACTCCCGACGCCGTCGAGGAATTTCGTGTCATCACCAACACTTTCGATGCCGAATACGGCCGCAATTCCGGCTCCGTGGTTAATGTGATCACAAAGTCGGGAGGCAATGGTTTCCACGGCGACTTGTACGAATACTTCCGCAACACGATTCTGGATTCACGCACCTATCCCGACACCGTCAAGCCGCAACTCAACCAAAACCAGTTCGGCGGCACTTTCGGCGGCCCCATCAAGAAAGACCGCACCTTCTTCTTTCTTTCTTACGAAGCTCGCCGCATCCGTGACGGCCAGCCCGGCCAGTTGCTGAACGTTCCAACCGGCACTCCCTCGGTGACCGCTCCCACGGGCGAATTCAGCGGGGACTTCTCCGGTCAAGCTCCTTTTGCAGGGGGAATCCAGACAGGCGGTTTTATCGCCAATGTGCTCGACGGTCGTACAGGGTGTGATGCGGCCTTGGGCTACACTGTCGCCGGCCTTCCAATGGACCCGGACGGTCTTACGGATTGGTCTTCGGTCTTTCCCACCGGTGTGATTCCGATGGCGTGCCAGGACCCGGTCGCCGCCAACCTGCTTCAGAAGTTCGTTCCTGCAGCCAATATCGGGACCGGCGAAAATCAAGTCGTCCCCGTGGGGACCGACAACCAGGACCAGTTTACTTTCCGCTTCGACCACAAGATCAATGATCGCCAGAACTTCACCGCCTATTACTACTTCAACGACATGCGTGATTTTCTGCCTTACGATACCTTCGAGGCGGCGGGTGCCAATGTGCCGGGTTTCGGGAACCTAAACAATCTCCGCAACCAGCAGTGGAACTTCACTCACACCTGGTCCATAAACAACGCCCTGGTGAATGAGGCTCACTTCACCTACATGCGTGAGGGCGAACTCGGATACATAAAGCCGCAAACGACCGGCGCTCTCACCTCCACCTGCAGCGGAGCAGCTGCACAATTCTGCTTTACCGGCACTTCCGATTCTTCGGCCATCACGAGTGAATTCGGCACCCTCCCTAATCTGGGCATTACGCCAGGTCTTCCCTCAAACCTTACCGGAGTTCCGTACGTCAATATTTCCGGCGGCGCGTCGTTTGGGAACAACTTCGAGGGCTTCCTGCCCCAGGTTGGGAACAGCTTTCAGTGGTCCGATGAGCTGACTTGGGTGAAAGGCAACCACACCTTCAAGTTCGGCGTGGATGTGCGCCGGATGCGCTTCGATCAGTACTATTACTTCGACCTGAACGGCGAGTTTACCTTCGACAATAGCGGCCCCAACGCGATTGTCCCCGGTGACGGCGACCAGTATGCCGAGTTCCTGTTGGGGCTGGCCGATGGCTATACGCAAGGATCGGGTCAACGTGAGGACGTTCGCAGCACCGCGGCGTATCCTTTCGTGCAGGATAGTTGGAAGATCAAACCGAACTTCACGCTGAATTACGGGCTGCGTTGGGAATACAGCCCTCCGCCGACTGACATCAGCGGTCACGTGGAAACCTTCCGGCCCGGGCAGAATTCCACCGTCTACCCCTGCGGAATAAACACGACCGGTCAGGGAGCGAGCTACAACTATTGGACGGGCCTGGGCGTGGCGAATCCGACCTGTGCCAACACCGGCAGCGCGCCGACCGGGCTCGTGGTGCCCGGCGATCCGGGCGTTCCTGCCGGAATGACTTCGACCTACTACAAGTCCTTCGCCCCGCGCATCGGCATTGCGTACAGTCCCGGCCGCGATAACAAAACCAGCATTCGCGCCGGTTGGGGTCTTTTCTACAACCCGATCGAAGAACTGGTTCTGGCCCAGTTCGGGGCCGAGCCTCCTTTCGGTGGAAGTTCGTCCCTCTCCGATGTTTTCTTTAATACTCCGTTCGTGAATCAGGGCGAATACACGGCGCCCAATCCTTTCGGCGGAATTATCACGCCCGCGAAAGGCCAGCCTACTGATTTGTCGCTGTTTCGCCCCATCCTTCTCTACGGCGAATTCGAACCCCACCTGCGCTCGCAATACACCACGCAATACAATCTCACCATCCAGCGGGAACTTACCGGCAGCATGATGTTCCAGGTTGGCTATGTCGGATCGCAAGGCCATCGTCTGCTGGCTACTCACGACATCAACCCCTCCAACCCGCAAACGTGTCTGGATATCATGAGCATTTCGAATATCAATGCGAACTTCGTGAACTCCTACGGCTCTCCGGCCACCTGCGCACCTACAGCCGAAGATGCGCAATGGAGCGTGACTGTCCCGACCGGCTTCCCATTCCACATGCCGAACGGGACTGTCGTCACCGGCGCCAATCAGACCCTCAATCTGGTCGGGCTGCGCCCATATTCCTCGCCTAATTGCAATTCGACGCTGCCTGCATTTACCACGAATACCGGTTGTCCGTTCGACGGCACTCCCGTATTCACCGACATCTTCGCGGAAGACACCATCGCGAACTCCAACTACAATGCGCTCGAGATGATGCTGCAGAAGCGGTTCTCTCGTGGCCTCCAATTCCAGGCCGCGTACACCTATAGCAAATCGATCGATGACGGGTCCACCTTCGAGGAAACACTCGATCCCTTCAACTACCGCGCAAGCCGTGCCCTCTCGCTTTTCAATTCGAAACAGCGCTTCGTAGTCAGCTACGACTGGGAACTGCCGATTCGCAGGTACTCCGGATTTGCCGGCAAAGTGCTCGATGACTGGGAGGTTTCCGGCATAACCCAGTTCCAGAGCGGGTTCCCCATCCGTCTGAATACTGAGGACGATACGGAACTGATCAACAGCTTGTTCTTCTTGGGTACCGAAGCGCCAAGTTTGGTGGCACCCTTCCAGAAGCTGGATCCCAGAAAAACTTACACCAACCTTGGGCTGACTACGTCCGGATATTGGTTCAATCCGAATGATTTTGCTACTGCGGCGACCCCGAATGGCGCGCCAGTTCCGGCGCTCGGAAGCTTCAACAACGGCACGCAACGCACCATCTGCTGCGGCCCTGGGCTCATCGACTGGGACTTCTCGGTTCACAAGAAGATTCCCATCAGCGAGACCAAGTACTTCCAGTTCCGGGGCGAAATTTTCAACGTGTTCAACCACACGAATTACTCAAGCCCCGACGGCGGCTTTTCGGACGGCCCGACGTCGTTCGGTAAGATCGCGACCGCTGGCGATCCGCGGCTGCTGCAATTTGCTTTGAAGTTCTTTTTCTAGCTTTACGTATTAAAATAAGAAATACCCCCGGGACGGCCCGTCCGTCCCGGCAATCTAATGGCCCGCAGCCTTACCAGGAAACCGCCGGCCTGAGTTCCCCGGAGAAATTCGATGTATCCCGATCTGCAGAAGGAGCTCGCAACTTACGAGCGCCGCACGCCCAAGTCCGCCGCAGCGCACCAGAAAAATCTCAAACGCATTCCGCTCGGCGTGGCCAGCAACTATCGCCATTACGATCCCTGGCCCATCTTCGTGAAAGAAGCTAGTGGCAGCAAGTTCCGCGACCTCGACGGCAACGAATACATTGACCATAACCTGACTTTCGGCGCGCTCATGGCCGGACATTGCCATCCCGCCGTCATGAAAGCCGTTGAGAAACGCCTTTCTACGGGCACCATGTTCGGCATGCCCCATGACATGGAATGGGAACTCGCAGAAGAAATCTGCAATCGCTTTCCCGTCGAGATGGTCCGCTTCGGCAACAGCGGCACCGAAGCCACAATGCACGCCATTCGCCTGGCTCGCGCCGCTACCGGCCGCGACAAAATTGTAAAGTTCGAAGGCGCCTACCACGGGCTACATGACTCTGCGCTGGTCAGCGTGAAGCCGCACGCTCCGGACTTCGGTGATGTCGACAATCCCATTTCCGTCCCCGGCGGGCTCGGCGTGCCGAAGTCCGCGGTTGCAAACGTGCTTATCTCCACCTTCAACGACCTCGCCACGGTCGAGCGCCGCTTCAAGGAAAATCCCGGCGAGATTGCAGCGATCATTCTCGAGCCTATCCTGATGAACGTTGGCATCTGTATGCCCGAACCCGGCTTCCTGCAAGGTCTGCGCGAGATCACTACGAAAAATGGCGCACTCTTGATCTTCGACGAAGTGAAAACCGGCGCGAAACTGGGCTGGGCCGGGGCCAGCGAATATTTCAACGTTCATCCCGACATGATTTGCCTGGCGAAGTCAATTGGCGGAGGCCTGCCCCTGGCTGCGTTCGGCGCCAGCAAGTCTGTGATGGACCTGATCTCGCAACACAAAGTCTTCCACGGCGGCACCTACAATACGAATCCGGTTTCGATGGCAGCCGGCCTCGCAACTTTCCGCGAAGTCCTCACCCGCGATAACTACGCCCACGTCGACAAGCTCGGCAAAAAGCTTGCCGCTGGATATCGCAAGACCATCGCGAAAGTAGGACTGCAAGCCTACATCGCGCAAGCTGGTGCCAACGGTGCGCTGATGTTCTATCCCAAAGAAATTCGCAACTACCGCGACTGGACTACGATCGATATCGACCTCTGGCGCCACTATTGGTTCGCCATGGTGAACCGCGGCGTAATGCCGCAACCTTATTGGTGGGACGAGCAGTGGACGATTTCTGTCCAGCACACCGAGGCCGACATCGACAAGCACCTCGCCGCCTTCGACGACATCGCCTCATCGCTCGCGAAAGCGCAACAAGAACGAATCGGCCAGCCCGCGCTGGCCGCGCACTAGACGCGTGGATCAGGAATGTTCGAGTGGGGACAGCCGCCCTCGACTGTCCCTGCCGACAGTTAATAAAAAGTTTGTCATTCCGAACCGGGCGAAAGCCCGGTGAGGAATCCGCTGTTTGCAGCGAGCGAGACGCTTTGTCCACCACCACCCAACCCGCCCAGCCCCACCTGATCCGCGCCCTCGGACGCCGCGATCTCGTCCTTCTCTTCGTAGTCGCCGTCTTCAACTTGAACGTAGTTCCCTCCATCGCAGCCAACGGCGGCGTCACCATCTGGCTCTGGATCATCTCCCTCGTCCTCTTCTTCTTTCCGCAAGGCATCGCCGTCATCGAGCTAGCCCATCGCTATCCCGGCGAAGGCGGAGTCTATCTCTGGGCCAAAGAAGTCTTCGGCAACTTTCACGGATTCCTCTCCGGCTGGTGTTACTGGACCAACAACATGCTCTACGTTCCGACGATCATGCTCTACTTCGTCGGCGTCTCGGTTTTTATTCTGGGCCCGGGCCACGCGGGTCTTGCGGATAGCAAATCTTTCGCGCTCATCGCGTCGCTTGCGTTGCTGTCACTGCTCACGCTGCTCAACATTCTCGGCCTCGGCATCGGCAAGTGGATCAACAACCTCGGCGCCGTCGGCACCTTTATTGCTGCGGCAGTCCTGATCGGCCTGGGCATACTGATCTATTCGAGATTCGGCACCACAATCACCGCAGCTGACTTCAAAATTCCCGCCAACCCGCGCTTCGTTCTCAATTCTTTCGGCGTCATCTGCTTTGGACTGATCGGCCTCGAGCTCGCCTCGGTGATGGGCGACGAAATCCGCGACCCAGCCCGCACACTTCCGGGAGCCGTTGCGTGGGGCGGCCTGATTGCAGGCTCACTCTATGTCGCCGTCACGCTGACGCTGTTGATCTCGGTCGGCAAGAGCGTCAATGTGCTGCAGGGCATAGTGCAGGCGGTCGGGGCGATGGCCGCCCGCGTCGGCGCGAACTGGATTCTGGTGCCCTTTGCCGTGATGCTCAGTCTCGCTATCGCCGGCATCGGCTCGGCCTGGATCGGCGGTTGCGCCCGCATCCCCTTCGTGGCCGGCCTCGACTCCTATATGCCCTCGTGGCTCGGCAACGTTCACCCACGCTACTCAACGCCCTATGCGGCTTTGATCGTGCAGGGCTTGGTCTCCGCAGTGCTTGTGATTTTGAATTTCGCCGGGGCCGGCGTTCAAGAGACATTTCAAAAACTCCTGTCGCTGGCTGTCGTGCTGAATCTCGTTCCCTTTGTTTACATGTTCGGCGCACTTGTGAAATTCGCAATCGCTGAGCCGACTCCAACTGGCCACTATGGCCGCACCACGCTATTCGTCGCCGGGACCAGCGGACTTCTGACCACGATCCTCGGCATAGCGCTCGTATTTTTCCCGGCCCAGCA
>JBAWCJ010000044.1:0-10672 GCA_049590215.1 Candidatus Sulfotelmatobacter sp.
CCGGAGGAAGCTTATACGTTCCATCCCCGCCAGCAACCTCGATGCGGGCCCACTCCCGCCACAAATTAATCCCCGTAGCAGTCTCGACCATCTCGTTGATGTAGGCGCCGCCCACACGAGCCGCACATTCCAGAAAATAAAAGTGTCCGTCAGCATGCGCCTGAATGAATTCAGTATGGGCCACGCCGCGCACCAGTCCCAACGCCGCAATCAGATCGCGATTGATTTGACGTAAACCCAAGTCCGCAGCACTGCCTCGCGGTATAACGCAGGTAGTGAAAATTCCTCCCCCCTGCGCCACATTCATCGGAGGCTTGCCGTACTTGCTCACGCTGGCAAACAGCACTTCGTTTTCTGAAACCACTGAGTCCACGTGATAGACCTCGCCCGGAACAAACTTTTCCAACAAGAACGAAGACTGCTTGTCCCCCAGTTGCTCCAGCACCGGCCACAGTTCTTCAGCGGCGTGAATCTTCTTAATCCCAATCGCCGATGCCTCCTGGCGCGGCTTCAACACCCATGGCCCCGGAACGTGTTCAAGGTAATAGCGGATGTCGTCGTGATTGAGAACCGGAACAAAATCGGGCACGCGCACATGGCGATCCAGCGCCTTCATGCGCATAGCCAGCTTGTCTCGAAAATAACGCATCGTGGTCAGGCCCATCCCTGGGACGCGCAGGTGTTCGCGCAGAGTCGCGGCTGTTTCCATGTCGTATTCGTCGAGCGCGACAATGCGATCAATTTTCTGCGTGCGTGCCAGGTGGGTAACGGCCTGCACAACGTCGGGCAAGGAGATTTCTGCTGGAAGATAGAAGGTATCTTCGAGGCTTTCCCGCGGCCAATCGGCGTCGCGCAACTTCTCCGCAGTAAGCAGCAGCACGCGGCAACCTTGCCGCTTGCACTCGCGCATGAATTCCTGCCCCTTCTCGTAGGTCGTAATGCAGAGGAAAGTCAGGGGGCGCGATTCGGGCATGAGATGCCTTTTCGTAACAGGGTTGAGAGAATATCACGGCTGCCGCTGCCCGAGTACGCGTAATTCCAATGTCTCCAGCCGTTTCTTTCAATCTCGTCGCGATTGGGATATATTCTCAGGCCGGTCGGAAATAGCTGGTTGTTGGGCTTGTTGGGAGACTTTTATGGGTACGCAAACTCGTTCAGAAGGCAAAGCTCGCATATTCGGGGAGAACATTGAAAGCGACCTGGCGTCGCGATTTCTTCGCGTGGTCGAAGTGGCGGCAATCGCTTCGGCTCACACCATGGGGCAGGGCGAGCGCAAACTCTCTGACCAGGTGGCTACTGAGGCGATGCGGCAGACCATGGACTCCATCCCCATGCGCGGCACCATCGTCATCGGCGAAGGCGAACGCGACGAAGCGCCCATGCTCTACATCGGCGAGAAAGTCGGCGCCGACTTTCCCGACGGCCGCGAGGTGCCTGAGGTCGACATCGCCGTCGATCCCCTCGAAGGCACCAACCTTTGCGCCACCGGCGCGCCCGGAGCGATTACCGTGCTGGCCGCCTCTGAGCGCGGAGGCCTGCTGAACGCTCCCGACTGTTACATGGACAAGATCGTCGTCGGGCCATCGTGCAAGAATGCCGTCGAGCTGGATGCGCCCGTGGCCGACAATTTGAAGAACATCGCGAAGAGAATGGAGCGCGATGTGGAGGACCTGGTGGTGATCGTGCTCGATCGTCCCCGCCACGAAAAGCTGATCGCCGATATTCGCGCTGCCGGCGCGCGCATCCGCCTGATCGGTGACGGCGACCTCTCAGCTGGCATTGCTGCTGCGGTGATCGGCACAGGTGTGCACGCGGTCATGGGATCGGGCGGCGCGCCGGAAGGCGTGATCACAGCCGCGGCCATCCGCTGCCTCAACGGCTACATGCTCGGCCGGTTGGTGGTCAAGCCCGACCAGGAAGAGCGCCTCGCCCGCATGGGCATTAAAGACAAGAGCCGCATCTATGAGGCGGAAGACCTTGCCCCCGGCAAGCAACTCATCTTCGCCGCCACGGGCGTCACCGACGGCGCGCTGCTGAAAGGCGTCCGCTTCTTCGGCGAAGGCACGCGGACTTCCTCGGTAATCCTTACGCAACTCACCGGGAAGGTGCGCTTCATCGAGAGCATTCACCTCGAAAAGGGTCCGGACGTGAAAGTGAGGTTCATGTAGGGCGAAGCACCAGGTGATACCTGGAGGGCCGATGCAAAGACTTTGCACTGCGCTTGCATTCTTATCTCTTGCGTTGGGAGGAACTGCTCATGCGCAGAACTACTCCGCTGATATCGTCGATTTGGCTAAACCCGGCGCCCCCACACTGGCCAAGATCTGGGTAACCAAAGACAAGAAGCGAATCGAGTTTCAGCCCGCGAGCGGCGACCGGGCCCTCGTAAGCCACTTAGCGCCGGCGCCACCGGACAACAAATCTCTCGATGTGCACATTAGCGGTGTCGGCAAGACTATCATCCTCGATCTCGCAAACAAGAAGTCGGTTATTCTTGAGCCCGAGCAGAAGGCATACATCGACAGGAATTGGGGCGACCCTGCGCCTAGCGACTTATATAGGATGTATTTGTTTTTGCCTCCGTTGGTAAATCTCGAGGACGCTTGCGCGGAGTGGGTACCCATAGTCAATGGTGCCCGCTGCAAGAAAGCGGGTTACAAGTTGGTTGACGGCCGCCGCACAATCAAATACGAACTTACGGCCGGCCGGGACATTCTCAGCCTGTGGGTAGATACGCGCTTACACACTTTGGCCAAGCGTAAAAACAACTGGACAGACACGGAACTGCGCAATGTTCACGAGGGACAACAGCCGCCAAGTTTGTTTGAGATTCCGGCAGGCTATATGTCCTGGCCGCTTGGCATTGATGGGGTCGTCGGCGAACATCAGCCAGAGTGATCCCGTGGTCTCATTGGCTTGACGGCGCGGGTTCACAAATCTAGAATATCTACCTAGGTCATCATATGAAGACAATTGGTCTTTTCGAGGCCAAACAGAAGCTTTCCGAGCTCGTCGAACGCGCCAGCACGGGCGAGCAGATCGGCATCACGCGGCGCGGCAAACTTGCCGCCATGATCGTCCCCGTCCGGCCCCAAAAAAAGCTGGACGAGGTCTGGGCGGATATCGAAGACATTCGAAAACGCGTCGATCGTTCCAAGTTCTCCACAATCAAAGAATTGATCGAAGAGGGTCGGCGTTGAGCCGTTTTGTGCTTGATGCGTCGGTCAGTCTGGCTTGGTTTCTTGATCGGCCCGTTTCACGTCTAGCGGTTCGGGTCTGGCACAGTCTCCAACAGGGATCTCGCGCCGTTGTTCCTCCGCTCTGGCTTCTCGAGATGGCGAACGGGTTTGCCACAGCGGAGCGCCGAGGCGCCCTCACGAGGCCTGACATTGATCGGTGTCTGGCTGATATCGACGTATTGCTGGCCTCTTCAGTCGATTACAGCACGACTGTGATTTCGCTTCGGCAAGCATTTGCGGGCGCCAGCGGATTCCGCCTGACGGCTTACGATGCCGTATATCTTGAGACAGCGAGGACCGAGCATTTGCCAATCGCCACGTTGGATCGGTCCCTAGCCGACGCTGCGCGAAAGGCCGGGGTTCGTCTTTTCGCCTGAGATATCTGCTACTCTCTGTTTCAGGTACTCCTAACCTTTCTTCTGATCTTCGGGAAGCTCGGGGACCGGCGGAAACTCCTGCGAATAGCCTTTGAGCAGGCTCACCGTTACTTCGCTGCGGCGAGCGCCGTCGTGGATCCCGATCTTGTGGGGATGGCCCTTCGAGTATCCCTCCCACAGCGATACGCCGGCATAGGCGCCGTCCTTGCGCAAAATGTAATAAGTCATGTCGACGAAGCGCAGCTTGTTCATGTCGCCGTTGTAGATGTGGACGACGCGCTTGAGCGCGTCCATGCCGGCTTCGTGCGGAGACATGCCGTGGCGCATGTTTTCGACGATGGTATGCGCGCCGGCGACCTTGATGTTTTCCTCGCCACTGCCGGTTGCCCCGGCTGAACCTACGTCCTGATCGGTGTAGCAGCCTGCGCCGATGACGGGCGAATCGCCGACGCGTCCGGGAAGCTTGAAAGCTAATCCGCTGGTGGTGGTGCAGCCGGAGATTTCTCCTTTCTCGTTCAACGCGGAACAGTGAATGGTGCCTGTTGGTGGAAACAGAACCTGGCGTACGGCGGTCATTTGCAGTTCAGGCTCGATGCCGAGGTCAGCGGCGCGCGCTTGCAGGTTCTGGATGCGCTCTTGCCATAGCTTCGATTGTGGTTTGTCGGGATTCGCGTCGGGAGGCTGCCAGTGCGGATCGGCGAGGCCTGGTCCCCACCAGTCCTGGTTGGAGTGAATTTCCTTCCACAGTAACCAGACCTTGCGGGAGTGTTCGGTGAGCAGGTTCTCGCGCGGGAAGCCGGCGGCGACGGCGAAGCGCTCGGCGCCTTCGCCTACGAGCATGACGTGGCCAGTGTGCTCGAACACGGCCTTCGAAACGAGCGACACATTTTTGATGTTACGCACTCCTCCGACCGAGCCGGCGCGGCGGGTGGGGCCGTGCATGCAGCAGGCGTCGAGTTCGACCACGCCTTCTTCGTTGGGAAGACCGCCGAGCCCGACGCTGGTGTCGTTGGGATCGTCCTCCGGTCCCTGGACCACTTTGAGCGCGGCGTCGAGCGTGTCGCCACCGTTCTTAAGGAAGGCATAGGCGTCGTCGAGATAGTTGAACCCGTTGTTGGCGCAGACGATGATGGGGCGTTTGTATTGTCCAGATTGCGCGCCGTGCTCTTGGGTTGCGGGACCTTGTTTGGAACCTTCTCCCTGGGCTCGAGCTCCTACTCCGGCGGCGACTGCTCCTAGCACTGACGTCTTTACGAAATCACGGCGCGAGAAGGTCATGGGTTTCTCCTGGTTGTAGGAAACCGGGAAGCATATCACGCGGCCGCTGGGGATTTTGGGGCTTTGTCGCTCAAATCCGGTGTGGAAAAAATTTCAGATTGAATCCGGTTAATTATCTGGAATCAATGGCTTGCGGGGAACCGATCCGAAGAGATCCGGCTAAAATATTGATTCCATGGAGCTTGTCCATAAAATATTGCGGACACAGGAGTTAGATGCGTCCGCGTGGCGTAAGTTATTTGGAATCAGTGGTGCGATTTCTGTCGGGACTGAAAACATCTGGATTCTGACGGCAAAACCCTGTGGGGGAAGGAGTTAGCTTAAGCCCTATTCAGTTTTCAAGGAGCTGTTCTTTACTGCCTTTGCCAGAGCAATGATGAACCAGTTTGGGGTGAGAAGCAAGGTCAGATGTCACACGCGTCGGCTGTGGAAAAAGTGTGGAGGTAAGAAGCCCCTTCGCTGGATTGGAGCGGGCCGCGAAGGTCAAAATCCCAAAGCGTTTGCTTTCGTTGACAGTGGTTTCATATGCACGTAGACTTGTGCTGCACGCATTTATGTGCTTCTTATGAAGACTAATGTCACACTCAAGCTGGACGCCGAGTTGCTGCGCGAGGTTCGTGTACTAGCGGCGGAGGAAGACACGTCGATCAGCGCGATGCTTGCAGCGCGTCTGGAACAGATCGTGCGCGAGCGTAAAGCCTACCATCGTGCGCGCAGGCGCGCACTGGCGCGGCTACGCGAAGGAATGGATCTTCGCTGGACGCCTGCTCAATCACGCGATGAAATTCATGAACGATGATCTGTGAGGGCGGGCGATGGCTGAAAAATACTTTGTCGACACAAACATCTTGATCTACGCCCACGACCGCTCTACGGGAATCAAGCATGAGCGGGCTCGGCGGCTGATCGAAGGATTGTGGATGAGCGGGCAGGGTGTGTTGAGCACGCAAGTCTTGCAGGAGCTTTGCGTGAATCTGAGGCGCAAGGTTGCGCGTCCACTGCCTGTGGACGAAATCCGCCTGATGATTCGCGACTACATGAGTTGGGAGATCGTGATCAACACCCCCGAGGCCGTGCTGCAGGCGCTGGAGATCGAAGTGCGATACAAGACTTCTTTTTGGGATGCGCTGATCCTGCAGGCCGCGGAGCAATCTGGAGCTACGATCCTCTACTCCGAAGACTTGGCGGTGAAGCGGAAGTACGGGACGGTGGAGATAGTCAACCCGCTGACGAAGGGCTGAAGCCCGGCTGAGTCCTGGGAGCTATACGCGGCGCTGAAGCGCCGCTCTTCCACGGTGCTGCAGGCGTTTGCGGCGGTGGCGGAAGAACAGCGGATTCCTCACCGGGCTTTCGCCCGGTTCGGAATGACAAAGAGTTGAGTGAGCTTACACGGAATGATTATCCGCTGGCTAATCCACGGTAGCGGCCCACCAGACCGGCGCGGCGGCTTAGTGAGGGTTTGGACGGGACGTCGGCGATGGAGCGGACGTTGTTGCTGTTTTGCTCGGAGCGGAAGCGCAGCAGGGCGGCGATGTTGCCTACCTTGTCAAACTCGGGATCGTCCTTGACGTAGAAAAGTTCGATGTTGTGGCGGATAACCCAGGGCAGGATGGCTTCGCCTACATCGACGACCTCTCGAGTCTGCCGGCCACAGACGGGACAGAAGTTGACCAGGTGGGCGTCGAGGTGGCCGCAGCCGGAGCACTCGACGGCCTGGGAGTGATAGTTTTGGCCGACCAGCAGAGTCTGCACTTCACCCAGTTCGAGCGCGTTGAGCACGCGACGCAATCCGGTGACGCCGCGGGCCTGGTGATGAGCCTGGTTGAGGGTTTCGCGAACCACTTCCTCACAGCGCCGCTCTTGGGCATCGGCAAAAATCTTTTCCGCGTGCGAACGGATTTCTTCATTGCTTACGTGAGCAACCTCGGCGGTGAAGCGGCCCAGTAATTTCTGCTTGGCGTAGGGGTGCAGTTGCGGTTCGAACTGCGACCAGTGAATGTCCTGGCAGCCGAGGATCCAGTTTTCGAACATGCCTTTGTCTTTATCGCCTTTGTCCTTGTTGCTTCTGTCTTTATTGCTTCGACCCAGCGCATCCTTTACAAACTCGGCGATGAACTTGAAATGGTGAAGGGCTTCATCGGCGACGCGGCGCTCGACGTGGCCTGCATCGTAGCCGCCGAAGCCGTCGCCGCGGCCGCGGCGGGTTAGAGCATGAAAGAAATCCATACGTTCGGTTAATTCGCCCAGACGCAGATCGAAGAGGCGGGCGCGATGACGATCGACCAGCACGATGCCGAGGCTGGAAAATGCTCCCAGTAACTGGGCTAGAGGCTTCAGGTGAAAATGGCGGTTCACCAGAAGTTGCGTGCCGCTTAGTTGCGCCGGCAAATCGTATTCGCGCCAGAAGCCGCGCGCGCTGCAGGCGAACACGGCTTTGCCGCGGGCGCCGTGACCATGCATGCCGTTGCCGCGTAGATCTTGCGAGAGGCGCACGATGCGATCGAGATCGGCGCGGGCTGACTCGAACTTGTCTTTGCTACTACTATTACTTTTATCATTGCTGTTACCAGCGCTACTGCTCCTGGTTCTGGACTCCAACTGGCGCATGGCTTCCCGCGCCAGATCTTTCGTTAGGATTGCTTCTTCCTTGTGTGCTTTGTTGCGAGGTGTGGCGGGTTGAAAGTAGAAACTGAGAGCGCAGGCTGAGGGGTCTTCAAATTCTGCCAGTTCGTGAATCTGTTCCCGAGTGATCATTCCGTAATCCCAATCCTTTCAAACCAGTCCTTTCAAAGAAGTAGAAAGGTGATTTATGCGGTGCCGGTATTGGCGAACCTCCCTTTAAATTGGCGGACGAGGCGCGGCGATTTGCGCAGGTGGTCGCGCGCCGCGGCAATCGAGATCGACACATTGGCGGGCGAAGCGCCGGTGATGGCGGAGATTTCGTCGACGGCGAAGCCTTCGAGAGCGTGCAGGATGAAAGCCTCGCGATGCGCCGGACTTACGTCGTGCAGAGCGGAAGCGATGAGGCGCATCATTTCATCGGACCCGACGATCTGTTCGGGCGTGGCCACGCGGCCGTCGGCGATAATGTTTTCTTCGGTAATGGCTTCGTCCGGTTGGTGGAACTGGAGCTCCGCCTCGTCGCTGCCCTTTACATTTTGTTTCCGGGCCGAATCCCGGAGATGCACGGCGCTGCCGTTGCTGGCCTCGGGGCGCGAAAGTTCGTCGAGAGCCTTCATGGCTAAGCGGTAGAGCCAGGGCTCGAGGGCGAGGCGCTCGGGCTTGTCTTTGTTGTTGCCATCGCCTTCGCCGAGAGCGGCGGCAATGGTTTCATCGATCACTTCCTCTTTGCTGATGGAGTCTGGCGCTACGAGATCGGAGGCTTCGCGGAAATAAATTTCGCGTTCGACGAAGCGCTCGAGGCGGGAGAGATTTACGTTGACGTAGGAACGGACGTCTTCGGCGGAAACCATTGCGGGGAATACCGCGGCGAGCGTCTGCTCAAACGGCACGGAAAGATTGCGCCGCGCTGAGGTCTCATGCTGGCGGCGCGGCCACTTGTGGGAGGAGCGCAGAAGGTCTTTGTGCTTGTTGACCTGCTGCAGGAGATCTTCGAAAGCGCTTTTCACCGCGGCGGCGGCGGTTGAGGCTTTGGCCTGGACTGCCATTTGTCCCGAAGGCAGGCGCAGGTTGAGGGAAACGCTGGTGCCTTCGCGGGCGGAAATTTCCTCGACCATGCCTTTTAAATGAATCAGCTCGGGGCGGAAGACTTGCAGGCGTTTTCGCAGTTTTTCGACTTGATGCTGGATATCTTTTTCTACAGCCGGAGTTTTATGAAGGCGGTAACTGACGTGAACGTTCATGAGCACCTCAAGCTTGCCAGACGGCGACGCGCAAACTAGTGCTTTCTTCCGCGATTGTACACCCGCAGAAGAGTGCAAAGCAGTAATCGAAAAAAGTGATTGGAGCGTTCGACGGTTTTGGGAATTGTGGAGTGCCGAAAATTCGATAAGGAAGCGAGCCGAACGCGCGATTATTGTGTCGCAAAGAGCGCGACACATCGCGCGGCTCGCCTGGGTCCTTCGTTCGCGCAAAGAACGCGCTCTCTCAGGATGACAATCGGAAATGCACAGATGCCAAAATAATTTACAGAGTGGCGCTGGGGCGGATATGATCCGGGAGCCATGAAACTTAGAAATCTTCTGCTTCTTGCTGCTTTGGTTGGTTCGGTGTGGGCTCAGGCTCCTTCGTCGAAGGAGGTCGATGCTGTCTATCCTGACGCGCGTGCGCTGTATCTGGATATTCATGAGCACCCGGAACTCTCTTCGCATGAAACTCAAACTGCGGCGAAGCTGGCCGCGCGGTTGCGCGGGCTCGGCTATGAGGTGACGGAACATGTCGGAGGGACGGGAATTGTGGCCGTCCTGAAAAATGGCGCGGGGCCGACGGTGATGCTGCGCACGGAGCTGGATGCGCTGCCGGTGGAGGAGAAGACCGGGCTGGCTTATGCGAGCAAGGTTCATGCCAAGGATGACGCCGGGCACGAGGTTCCGGTGATGCATGCCTGCGGGCATGACTTGCATATGGCGTCGATCATCGGGACTGCGGCGATCATGGCGCACAGCAAAGATACCTGGCATGGGACGCTGATGCTGATTGGGCAGCCGGCGGAGGAAACGATTCTTGGCGCCAAGGGAATGATCGACGATGGATTGTTCACGCGCTTTCCCAAGCCTGACGTGCTTGTGGCGTTGCACGTTGGCAATGGGCTGCCCGCGGGGCAGGTTGGAGTCACTCCTGGAGTTATGAGTACCAACGCGGATTCTCTGCGGATTACGATTTATGGCAAAGGCGGGCATGGCTCGGCGCCGCATACGGCGATCGATCCGATTGTGATTGCGGCGCGGACGATTCTGGCGCTGCAGACTATTGTTTCGCGCGAGGTGAAGCCCGGGGAGATGGCGGTGGTGACCGTCGGCTATATTCGGGCGGGGACGAAGAATAACATCATTCCGGATCAGGCGGAGTTGGGGCTGACGGTGCGGACGTTCAAGGCGGACGTTCGCAAGCAGGTGCTCGCCGCGATCACGCGGATCACGAATGCGGAAGCGGAAGCGGGAGGCGCGGTGCGTCCGCCATTGATTGAGCATTACGAGGCTACGGACTCGGTGTACAACGACCCTGCGCTGGCGGAGAGGATGCGCGGGGTGTTGGAGTCGGCGCTTGGTAAAGATAATGTGATCACGGAACCGCCGGCTACTGCGTCGGAAGATTTTTCTTATTTCGTGGAGCAGGGGATTCCTGGTTTCTACTTTGGTCTGGGCGGAGCTGACCCGGAGAAGCTGGCGCAGGCTAAGGCTGCGGGGACCATGCTTCCGTCGAATCACTCTCCGTTGTTTGCGCCGGATGTGGATCCAGCGCTGCATACGGGGATTACGGCGGAGGTGGCGGTGTTGAGGAGTTTGCTGAAGTGATCCTGATAGGAATGGGTCGGCGGAATGGTGGGAGCACGATCAGCGGTTCGCGAGGGTCGAGATTTCTCCGAGGCCGAGCAGGTCAAAATCCGCAGTGACGAGCGTGAGGTTCAAAACCTTGGCGGTTGCGGCCAGAAATCGGTCGGCAGGATCGTTGTGCTCCCACGGTAGGCGGCGGGCGGCCAAGGCGATTTCGTGTGTCAGCGGCGCCTCGTAGAACATGGCGGTCGCCCGAGCAACCCAAGCGCTAATGTCCTCCGGCAGATAAATTCTCTTCTTCGCATGAAGAGTGAGTGCCTCCCAT
>JBAWCJ010000045.1:0-4740 GCA_049590215.1 Candidatus Sulfotelmatobacter sp.
TGCGGTCGCTTTGGAGAGGATGCAGGCGGAGGCACATGCGCTCATAATTTATAGCGAGATGAAGCCGGGATTTTGCGCTGGGGCCGATTTGCGCGAACTTTACCAGCGCTCGCGGGCGATGGAGAAATCTGAGGCGGCCAAGGGCGTACGGGATTTTCTGGAGCGGATTCACGGCGTGTTGAATCAGATTGATGCTGCGCCTTTGGCCACGATTGCGGCGGTGCATGGAGTGACGTTTGGTGGAGGGTTCGAGCTGGCGCTGGCTTGCGATTTGATTATCGCAGATAAAATGGCGCGGTTTTGCTTTCCCGAGCTGAGGCTGGGTTTGATTCCCGGGTTCGGCGGGATTCCGCGGCTGAAGCGGGATTTGGGCAATGCTGTGGTGAGAGATCTGTTGCTGACGGGACGCAGTATCAATGCGACAAAGGCGCAGCAGATTGGACTGGTGAGCCAGGTGGTCGGCGAAGGCGAGGCACTGCGGGCGGCGCGAGCGACGACAACGCAGCTTGGGAAGTTTGACCGGGCAACGGCTGCCGCGGCGAAGAAGTTCATGAAGCCGATTCCGCAGGAAGAGTTGCGGCGGGAGATTGATATTTTCTGCGAACTGTTTAGTCGTCCGGTGGTGCAGGAGGGGTTGCGGAAGTTTGTCGACAGCACGGATGCGCAGCCCTACTTACCGTAGCGTTGCGAACATAGAACGGCGGGTGCCGAGGAGATCGAGATCCTTCGCTTCGCTCAGGATGACAAACTCGCTCAGGATGACGGCCTTAAAGTGCATTTATGAAGACTGCTGAACAGACGCTTGATGAAATCCTTAACCTTGCGGCGGCGCACTTCAAGGTGCCGCGGGAGAAACTGCGTCCTGACGACGACTTTTTCAAGACGTTGGGGATTAACAGTTTGCAGACGCTGGATCTCCTGACCAAGCTGGAGAATCATTTTCGGGTGGAACTGCCGGATTACGAACTGCAGGGGGTTTCCGACTTTCGCACGCTGGCGGGGAAAATTCAGGCTCGGCTGTAGAGCGCAATCCACGACGGAGACACGGAGGCACGGAGAAAAACCTATCGCGTCTTTACAGCCTCGATCTTCGCCTTTGCTATCAACTTGCGCGGGTAGCTAATTCATTAACAAGGTTTTCTCCGTGCCTCAGTGCCTCTGTGGTGAAATGATTTCTTAATGCTCGACCTCCAAAAATATAGTTGTCTGGGCGCGGCGTTGCGCGATGCGATGGAGCGCTTTGGGGGCGAGACCTGCCTGATTGAGGCCGACCGCGAGCGCGAGAAGACGCGGTTGACCTACTCTGATTTCAAGGAAATCAGCATGCCCCTGGCGCGAGCGCTGGAGGATGCCGACTTCGATGCCGGGGATCGCGCGGCGATTCTGATGACGAATCAGTCGAAGTGGCTCATTTCGGCTTATGCGATTTTCTATTGCGGCGGGGTACTGGTTCCACTGGATTACAAACTCACGGCCGGCGAACAGCTGCAACTGCTGGAGCATTCGAAGGCGAAAGTGCTGGTGGTGGAATATTACCTTTGGCGGGCGATCATGCAATCGCCGGAGTTTCAGAACATCAAGGCTAAGCTGGTGCTGGTGACGGAAGCGCCGCTGGGAGCAGAGTTGGAGGGAGGATTCCGCTGGGAAGATTTTCGGCGCAAGGGCGCGCCGGATTTTGTGATGAGGCAGCGGGAAGATGTGGCTTGCATCGTGTATTCGTCGGGCACGGGCGGGCGGCCGAAGGGTTGTGTGCTTACGCATGAGAATTATCTGGAGCAGTGCCGGGCGCTGACTGCGTGGTATCCATTCTGGCCGGGGGTGCGGTATTTGAGCATTCTGCCGACCAACCACGCGATCGATTTCATGGTGGGATTCATTGGTCCGTTTGTGTGCGGGGCGTGCGTGGTGCATTTGCGGACGCTGCGTCCGGAATTTGTGCGGGATGCGTTTGTACGCTACCGGATTACGTATGTGGCGCTGGTGCCGATGATCGTGAAAAACCTGGAGCGCGGGCTGCGCGCGAAAATCGAGGAACTGCCGGCGTGGAAGCGGGCGATTCTGAAGCGAATGATCGGGCTTAACAAGATGCTGACTCGGGGCAAAGCGCGAGTGAAGCTGAGCCGCGCACTGCTGCCGGGAGTGCATCGCGCATTTGGTGGGGACGTGCTGGCAGTGTTTACGGGCGGGGCATTTATGGAGCCCTCGACTATGCAGTTTTTCTATGACCTTGGAATTCCGGTGGTGAACGGATATGGATTGACAGAGGCGGGAACCGTGCTGACGGTGAACGACCTGAAGCCATTTCGCGCGGACACGGTGGGCAAACCGCTGCCGGGCGTGGAACTACGGGTGCTTTCGCCGAATGAAGAGGGGATCGGGGAAATTGCGGCGCGGAGCAAGACCGTGATGTCGCATTATCTCGACGACGCCGAGCTGACGCTGGAAACGATTGTGGATGGCTGGCTTCTGACCGGCGATTTGGGGAGCTTTGATAAGAGTGGGCATCTGCAGCTGTTCGGGCGGAAGAAGAACATGATCGTGACCGAAGGCGGGAAGAACATTTATCCCGAGGATATTGAAACGGTTTTCGACGGACTTCCGGTGAAAGAGTACTGCGTGTTCGCGGCGAACTATGTGTGGCCGCAGAAACTGGGGCGGGAGATGCTGGTGATGGCGCTGCGGCTGGAACAGAATCAGCGATTCGACAGCGCGCTGCTGGAAGAAATCGTTGCGCGCAATCGACGGCTGCCTGATTTCAAACGTGTGGGCGGTTATTTGATCTGCGACAAAGATTTTCCGCGGACGGCGTCGATGAAAATCAAGCGGCAGGCGCTGGCGGAGGAACTGGGGAAGACGGTGAATCGGGCAGCGGTGGTGGGGCTGTGAATGGGCCTTCGGAATCCTATTTGGCGATTGTGAATCCTGCGGCGGGGGGTGGGCGGAGCCGGAAGCTGCTCGGCCCCGCTTTGGAGCGGATGCGGGCGGGCGGAGTTGAAGTTGATGTAGTGGAGACGCAGGGCGCCGGCGATGCTACCCGGATCGCGCGCGAGGCTTACGGACGCGGGCAGCGGCGGTTTATTGCGGTGGGCGGGGATGGGACCTCCTATGAAGTCGTGAACGGGCTTTTCCCGGAGGCGAGTGCAGGTGAGCGTCCGACGCTGGGTTTTTTGCCGCTGGGAACGGGGAATTCTTTTTTGCGCGATTTCAGCGATCGTGGGGTGGAGCACGCGATCGAGTCGCTGATTGCGGAGCGATCCCAAGCTTGCGATGTGCTGCGGCTACGGCACCGGGGCGGAGTGATTCACTACATCAATCTGTTGAGCGTGGGGTTTCCGGCCGATGTTGCGACCCTCCGAGCGCGGCGTTTCAGCCGTCAGGGAGAGTTGGGGTACGTCATCTCGATCTTTCTAGGATTGGCGCGATTGCGCAGGCGGCCTTTTCCAGTGCGCGTGGATGGCGACACGGAATTTGACCGGCGACGTTGCTTGTTTCTCACTTTCAACAACAGCAAGTTTACTGGCGGGACGATGATGATCGCGCCCAAGGCTGAAGTGAATAGTGGGCTCATTGAATATGTCCGATGGGGAGCGATTGGGAGGCTGGGGCTGATCGGGAATTTGCCGGGGCTCTATGATGGTACGCACATTGAGCATCGTTTGGCTGAGCGAAAAGCGGTGAGACGGGTTGAATTTGATTTGAATGCACCGGTCGATGTGATGGTAGATGGCGAAGTGCTGACGCTGCACTGCGAGCAATTAGATGTGCTGCCCGGGGGGTTGAATGTTGCAGCGTAAGCCCGTGATATAAGAATTGAAATCGTTCTGGAAGGGAATCATGTCGGAAGAGCGGCGAAAGCGGCAACAGGAGCGGGTGCCGGAAGCGAGTGCGAACTCGCGGAACAAATTGATCCTGGGTGGGGTCGTGGTGTTGTTCGTTCTGGCTTACGCCGCGGGCTGGTACCACAGCAATCACCGCTACGATGGGTTTGCGAAGTGCCTGGCTTCGAAGCAGGCGAAGATGTATGGGCTGTACTGGTGTCCGCACTGCATCGAGCAAAAAGAAATGTTCGGGAAAGCGTTTCAGTACGTGCCCTACACGGAATGTGCGATCAAGGGGTCGCACGACATTACGGCGGAGTGCAAGGCGGCTGGAGTGAAGCTGTTTCCGAGCTGGCAGTTTGGCGCGAATCCGCCGGTGCCGTCGGTTTTCCCTCTGGACGTCCTGAGCGCTCAGACTGGGTGCAGCTTGCCGTGAGTGTGACGCGAGATCAACCCGAGCCGAACGCAGCCTCTGGTGCTCACAGCCGGGGGTTGTTCGTAGCAATCGCAGTTCTGGCTGTGGCAGGAATCGTGGTGTCGGCGGTCTCGCTGCAGCGACATTATGCGAAGTCGGCGACCGCGTTCTGCGACGTCGGCGAGAGATTCAATTGCGACATCGTGAACCGGAGTGAGTATTCGGCGGTGATGGGAATTCCGGTGGCCGGGATCGGAATCGCCGGGTACGGAGTATTGCTGGCGCTGGTCATGCTTTACCGGTTGCGGGCGGAAACGCCGACGCGGCTATTGGCTGCGGCAGTCGCGGGGTTAGCGTTTGCGCTGTATCTCACCTACGTCGAGGGCTATGTGCTGGAGACCTGGTGCATTCTGTGTTTGAGTTCGCTTATTTTGATCGCGACGATCACGGTGCTTGCGGGGATCGCGAGACTGCGAACCGGGAAATCGTGATTGTCTTTCAGGTCGC
>JBAWCJ010000046.1:0-3560 GCA_049590215.1 Candidatus Sulfotelmatobacter sp.
CCGCCCTGGCGCTGGCCATGATGCACGTAATCATCGGCGAAGGGTTGCACGACGCTGATTATGTGGCGAAACACACGCTTGGTTTCGACCAGCTGTGCGAGAAGGTAAAGGCGTATCCGCCGGAACGTGCGGCGCAGTGGACGGGGATCTCAGCAGAAGATATCCGCAAGCTGGCGCGCGAATATGCCACCGTGCGGCCTTCGGTGATTCGGGTGAACTACGGCGTGCAGCGCTCCGAAGGCGGCGGGACGGCCATGCGCGCGATTTCCATGCTGCCCTGCATCATCGGATCGTTGAAAGAAGCCGGCGGCGGCATTCACCTCTCGACCAGCGGCGCGTTTGATCTGAACAAAGATGCGTTGCGGCGCCCAGACCTCAAGCCCGACGGAAGTCAAAGCCCTCCGCGAGTGGTCAACATGGTCCGGCTGGGTGAGGCGCTAAATACACTCGACGACCCGCCGGTGAAAGCGTTGTTCGTCTACAACTCAAACCCGGCCGCGGTTTGTCCCAATCACAATGAAGTGGTTCGCGGGCTCAAGCGCGCCGACTTGTTTACCGTTGTTCACGAGCAGTTTTTCACCGACACCACCGACTATGCCGACATTGTGTTGCCGGCGACAACATTCTTCGAACACAAGGATTTGCAGGCCGCGTACGGTCACTACTTCCTGCAAATGTCCGAGCAGGCAATCGATCCGCTGGGCGAGTGCCGGGCGAATGTGGAAGTGTTTCGAGCGCTGGCCGAGCGGATGGGATTCCATGACGCCTGCTTCCGCGAGACCATCGACGAGATGATCGATGGCGCGCTGTCCTCTAAGAATCCGTGGCTCGAGGGCATCAGCCGCCAGCGACTGCAGCAGGAACGGCAGGTGCGGCTGAACTTCAGTGGCGAGTGCTCAGTGGCCGGTGGCCCGTCGGAACCATTTCTTCCTTTCGCTCAAGGCAACTTCCGCACTCCTTCGGGCAAAGCTGAGCTGTACAGCGAAGCGATGAAGGCGCTGGGGCTTGATCCCGTGGCCGAGTTTAAGCCTCCAACAGAGTCTCGCCATGGCAAGCAGGGAGCGGCTCTTCCGTTGGAACTTCTCGCGCGCAAGGCCGACAACTTCATGAATTCCACCTTTGCCAACCAGCCGTCGGTCGAGCAGATGGAGGAGACAAACCTGCTGGAGATGCATTCCGCCGATGCCTGCGCGCGCGGAATTGCCGACGGACAGACAGTCAGGGTGTACAACCGGCGAGGAGAAATCTTTCTGAAAGCCCGAGTGGATGGCGCGGTTCAGCCGGGAGTGGTTTCGGCAAAGCTGAACTGGGCCAAGCTGGGACCTGGATCCCGCAATATCAATGTGTTGACCTCAGAAAAACTTTCCGATCTGGGCAACTCCGCCACGTTTTATTCCGTCTTGGTGGAGGTGGAGTTGGCCAAGCCCTTTCCATGAAGCCACCGCCAAGAGTGACAGCTTGGACGCTTTCTGTTTATCTACCGTATAATGATCGTTTTCCTATATCCCAGAGGCTGAGGTCGTAGCGATTCACTTTTGCTCTCATCGAGACATTGCTGTGTCCGGGCACGGCCCCGGTTCTTCCGGCACTGCTTATCCTCCATCTTCTTTATTCGCACGGCTTTGCCGCGTGACGAAGGGGATGGGATGCATGCTTGGCATCGCGACCGCGCTGGTGCTGCTTTGCGCCCCGGCCGCCTGGGCGCAAAGCGACATAATCTCTGAGATCAATGTTCAAGGAAACCGCCGCATTCCTGCCGAGACCGTCAAGGCACGTATCTTCACCCATCCCGGCGACATTTATGACCCCGCCGCCCTGGAGCGCGATTTCAATTCGCTGTGGAACACCGGTTACTTCGAGGATATCCGCTTCAGCCGCGAACAGACTCCGAAGGGATGGCGGCTGATTATCACGGTCAAAGAAAAGCCGACGATCCGCGAGATCAACTACGTGGGCCTGAGTTCGGTCTCCACCAGCGACGTGTTGGACCGCTTCAAGGAAGCCAAGGTTGGATTGTCGGTTGAGAGTCAATACGACCCCACCAAAGTGAAGAAAGCCGAAGTGACGATCAAAGGCTTGCTGGCCGAACATGGGCGGCAGTTTTCGACCGTCCGGACAGAAATACGGCAGATTCCGCCGGCTGCCATCGGGATCACCTTTGTGATCAAAGAAGGTCCCAAGGTCAAGGTCGGCAAGATCGCGTTTGTCGGCAACAAGAATGTCAAGTCGCGAGTACTGCGTTATGCCATGAAGAACTTGCGGCCCATCGGCATCCCCCACTCGATCTTCCTGGAAGACATCTTTGCCCGAACCTACGACGCCACCAAGCTGGACGAAGATACGGAACGCGTCCGCAATGAATACCAGAATCGCGGCTACTTCAAGATGAATACCGTGGGCGAGGCTAAGACAGAAATTCACGACACCGGCCACGCCGGCGCCCACGTCCCGCTGCTGCAGGGAGGGCGGGGCAAATCTGTCGACATTACGATGACCATCGACGAGGGAGAGCGCTACACCCTGGGCGGGATCACGTTCAAGAACAACAAGGCGGTTCAGAACGTGAAGGCCCTGCGCGCTATTTTCCCGATCAAGGATGGAGACGTCTTCAGCAAGGAGAAAGTCGCCAAGGGCCTGGAGAACCTGCGCAAGGCTTATGGCGAGTTGGGCTACATCAACTTCACCTCCATCCCCGATACCCGGTTCGACGACGACAAGAAGCTGATCTACCTTGATATCGATGTCGACGAAGGCAAGCAGTTCTATGTGCGCCGCATCGAATTTCAGGGCAACACCACCACGCGCGACAAAGTGATTCGGCGCGAGATCGCGCTGGAGGAAGGCAACGTTTACAACTCCCGGCTCTGGGAATTGAGCCTGCTGCGCTTGAATCAACTGGGATACTTCGATCAGTTGAAGCCTGACGACCCCAACACCACCATTCGCCAATTGGATGAGAAAGACGGACTGGTCGACCTGACCCTGAAGATCCACGAAAGAGGCAAGAACAGCATCGGCCTCAACGGCGGTGTCAGTGGACTGGAAGGCGCTTTCGTGGGACTTAACTACGCCACCAACAACTTCCTCGGCCTGGGTGAGACGCTGCAGATGCAGGTCAGTGCGGGCAACCTGGCGAAAAGCGTGCGGTTCGGTTTCACGCAGCCTTACATGTTTGACCGGCCGCTGCAGTTTGGTTTCAACGTGTACTACACAAAGACCAAATACGATCAGGCGCGTCAGCTCTCTATCTTCAGCGGCCAGAACCTGAACAACCTGCCCAACGCCGTGCTGCAGAATTTGCAGAATTACACTCAGCAGAGCGCGGGGTTCACGTCGTCGTTGAGCTACCCGCTGCATCGCTCTTTCAAGCGCCTCGGCATTACCTATTCGTTTGACCGGTCCTCTCTGGCGGCCCTGAGCTCAGCCTCCAAAAACCTCTTCGAATTCCTGGCGTTCCGCGGCGTTTCCGGCCCCGTTGCCCTCGATGGAATCATCACCAGCAAGATCTTTCCCAACTTTTCTTTCAATACGCTGGACAGTCCGATCTCACCTCACCACGG
>JBAWCJ010000047.1:0-5499 GCA_049590215.1 Candidatus Sulfotelmatobacter sp.
TCGCCATAGCGCACCGTCACCCCATCGGCCCCGCGTTTTAGAGTTACTTTGTCAAAGGCATCGTCGTCCTTGATGTACTGCATCGACTTGCCCTTCTTGATCGAATACAGCGGCGGCTGCGCAATAAAAACATTTCCGCGTTTGATCAACTCCTGCATGTGCCGGAAGAAGAAAGTCAGCAGCAGCGTGCGGATGTGCGAGCCGTCCACGTCGGCATCGGTCATCAAAATAATCTTCCCGTACCGCACTTTAGTCGGATCGAAATCATCCTTAGCAATCCCGGTGCCAAGCGCCGTGATCATGGCGCGAATTTCCTCATGCGCCAGCATCTTGTCGTAGCGAGCCTTCTCGACGTTAAGAATCTTTCCCTTAAGCGGCAGAATTGCCTGGAAGCGCCGGTCGCGCCCCTGCTTAGCCGTCCCACCGGCCGACTCACCCTCGACCAAAAACAATTCGCACCGGTTCGGATCCCGCTCCGAACAATCCGCCAACTTCCCCGGCAGCCCGCCCGAATCGAGCGCTCCCTTGCGCCGCGTCAAATCGCGCGCCTTGCGCGCCGCCTCGCGGGCCCGCGCCGCGTCCACCGCCTTATTGATAATCTTCCGCGCCACGGTCGCATTCTGCTCAAAAAACGCGCCCAGCCGCTCATTGATGAACGCTTGGACAATTCCAGCGATGTCGGAATTCAGCTTGCCTTTGGTCTGGCCTTCGAACTGCGGCTGCGACAGCTTTACGCTGATCACCGCCACCAAGCCTTCGCGCACATCATCGCCCGTAAGGTTCTCTTTGACGTCTTTGAACAGGCCCATCTGCTGCCCGGCATAATTGATCGTGCGGGTCAAAGCCATGCGGAAGCCCGACAGATGCGTGCCCCCGTCGACCGTATTGATGTTGTTCGCGAAACTGAACACCGATTCCGAATACCCGTCGTTGTACTGCAGCCCAATCTCCATGGCCACACCGCTGCGCTCCGCTTCCATGTAGATCGGCTTGTCGTGCAGCAACTGCTTGCCACGGTTCAAATGCTTGATAAACTCCGCGATGCCGCCGTTGTACTTGAACTCGGTGTGCTTGGCCTCGCCGCTCTTCGCGTCAGTCGAGCGCTCGTCGGTCAGCGTGATCAACAGTCCCTTGTTGAGGAACGCTAACTCGCGCAACCGCTGCGCCAGCGTGTCGTAGTTATATTCCACCGTCCCTGTAAAAATGCTTCGATCCGGCAGGAAGTGAACTTTCGTGCCTCGCTTCTTGGTGGCGCCCGCTTTCGCCATCTTGCTGGTAGGATCGCCCTTCGAATAAGTCTGCTGCCAGGTCGCGCCATCCCGCCAGATTTCCAGATCAAGCTCTTCACTAAGCGCATTCACGCAAGAAACGCCCACCCCATGCAACCCGCCCGAAACCTTGTAAGTGGACGAATCAAACTTTCCTCCAGCATGCAGGGTAGTCATCACCACCTGCGCGGCGGAAACTTTTTCCCCGTCGATCACCATGTCATCCACGGGAATCCCGCGCCCGTCGTCAACAACGGTTATGCTGTTGTCGATGTGAATCGTGACTTCAATCTTGGTCGCGAATCCGGCCAGCGCTTCGTCGACAGAGTTGTCGACCACTTCGTAAACGAGATGATGCAAACCCAGATCGCCGGTCGATCCGATATACATCGCCGGACGCTTGCGCACCGCTTCCATGCCGCCAAGCACTTTGATCGAGTCGGCAGTGTAGTCGCTATTGCCTCCGCCGTTCCCGGCGGTGATCGGCGTCACAATTCCGTTTTTTGTTTTGGTTTCGACGATGGGAGTATTGATCTCTTTGGTGGCCATTCCGCTCCGCGGGAGAATGCCCCGACTTTCTCTCAGAACTGCGTCGGATAGTGCTTGAAAATGAGCCCGAAAACCCGCCCCAACCCAGCCTCTGGACTGCGCCCACGAATCAACTTCAAGTGATTGAAATATCTTATACTTAGGATCGTTCGGCGACTGTAGAAATTATACCATGAGAGAGCGGTTTTTTCGACTGCGCGGAGGGCCTGAATCGGGGCAGTAAACGGCCCTAGAACAGCCACCCTAAGACCGTCGAAGTGCTCACTTCGGAGAAGGCTTAGATTCTTGTTTTCGCGCCCTTATTTTTGCGGTCCTTTGCGGAGGTTTTTGTAGCATCCGGCGGAGAACTTCGTCGAACTGTCCCTTGTCCGTTTTCATCAGCCGCTTCCAGTTTGGAGTCTAGCACGGCCAGAGACTCTACGGCGACGCCTAGTTCTTTGCACAAGACTTCGGTGACCCATTCCCATTCGTGCTGTCCTTTTTCCGCGGCTTGTCCTCGACACTTGCGTTTGAGTGTTTCTGAAAATGGCCGGAGGTGCCAGCCTGATCGCTTCTTCTTACCCTTATTGGGATCGTCCACCATTGTGACTCTTGGAACTACGCTCAAGAAACCTCTTGATTTGCACAGTCAATATTGGTTACAGTGGCACCCATGGTAACTAAGGCAGCCATGGCAACCACGGTTGCCGTGGTTGCCATCACCAAGCAACGTACTAGTGGCGTCGGCGCATCACAAGACCGAAAGTGTTGGGCTTTATTTCCAGTCGGTACAACAGGTTGTGGCGAGTGCCATTGCAGGTACTTGACAAGAGGGCGTAGAATCGCGCGGTTTGGCCGACGATGGATCGTCTGGCGCGGAGGTCTTTTACAGTTTAGTGAGGAGACGGTGGGAGTCGAACCCACAGAACCCCGGCTAGGGAGTTGTCAGAGTATAGGTCTACTGGGCTTGCCACATGCCCAACGTCTCCGTAAAAAGATTGGTCGCCAGTCGCAAAACCAGCGGCCAATTGGAAGGGTTAGCGAGATTGGAAGGGATGAGGGGACTCGAACCCCCTACCTCCGAGTTAACAGCTCGGTGCTCTATCCAGTTGAGCTACACCCCCGTGGGTCGGGGTGAGGATCGCGTAGGCAACGTTGCTCCTCACTCCGGCCTTCAACTTCTACATTCGTTATCCTCCACCATGCCGCAGGATCACCTTTGACCGCAATTCAGTATTTTTGGTGCATTTGCGGAAAAACCCAGGCGCAGCTAATGCCTTGCAACTGCCTGCTTTTACTTCATCCGCGCCGAGCAATGTCCTTCATTCCACAGCCATCGCACAGGAATTGAACTCCCCGTCCCGTCCGCGCGGGGCAGGGCTTCAAAAGGTGCTATGGGAATGCAAAGTTACTCCCGCTTATTGTGCCTGTCAAGAGGGAAACACCATAGGTTGTATCCTCAACAATGACCGGCTTGGTGCGGGGGTGGTGGATTCGCTTTCCACAAGGGGAATTCATGGTCTATTCACATCAAGTTATCCTTGGATTGTGAAGGTGATTGGTTCAGGGCGGGTATTTCTGGGTTGGGGACCTATGCGGATTGGGGCTGGGCATCCGCGCCAGCTTGCTGATGAACGCTCAACAGCTGAGCCGCTAGGCAATCTGAAACAAGTTCTTCCATCATCGAGACATCCAGTCTCCCATTTTTGTCTGCTGCGTCCGCGGAGTCGAGCGCTCTGAAATAACGGTCGCGGCTTTTTGGAACATCAGCGATCTGCTGGGGTACGGTAGGGCTGCCGGGGAGATCGTACCCAAGCCTAGCACACAACACCAGGTAAGACACTGCGCGGGAAGTCCTGCCGTTCCCACCAAAGAACGGATGTATCCAGTTGTGCCGCCACATTACATAAGCACTCAGGTGAACTGCCGATTTTCCGAAGTTGCCATTGACGTAGCTACACATCTCGTCCACGAGACCAGCTGCCCTTTCCCAAGGGCCAGGTTGATGTTGGTTCTCATTTGGAACCGAACGAAGCAAATAGACGGAGCCAGTCCGAAATTTTCCTGCACAATTGTAAATGTCATGAATCGCTGCATACTGGAGTCGTAGCAGCATGTCCGGAGTCAATTTGAATTCAGATCGGGATGCGGAGACTAATTTTCTGACTTCATCAAATTGCAGAAGGCCGTTCCTCGCTTCGAGGTCGGCCTTCTGTTCTGGTGTATCGTAAAGTTGATTTGGATTACGGGGCAAATTGGCTCCGCTATCTTTGTTGTTTCAGGCTTTCCGCCGCTCGATTGACCGTGTCCCGTGTAATGGAATCATTCTCAATCTTGGTATTGCCATACGCAAAGCTTCGCCTTTGCTCTTCTGCCTGCTCAGGCGTCATTTGAACTCTGCGGGCCATGTCTAGCAATTTCTCCAACTCCTGTGACATTGCAGCACCTCGTCCCCAGAACGATAGTTACCTCTTACGCACTTTATTCGCTTCCCGTTCCCCCGTCAATACCACGATGTCCTGATCTGAGTAGGCGGTATCGAGTTGTGCAAATCTCGGCCCAGATTGGCCCATTGTGGGATAGCGCTGCGGACTTTCCACGGCAGGTCAGGACAGCAGTTGTGTCGGGTAGATGATCGTGATCTCGCGAGCCGGGTTTCGTTTTCCGGCACCTCGCACGTATTCGCCGCCATCTAACCACCTGTCCTGATAAGATAATGGCACAGGAGTTACCGACCCATAAATGCCAGTTCCCGTTTCACAGATGTGGACCGTTTCGTCCTACGTCCTGCGCCAGAAGTTGGCCGGCCGCAAGCAGTATCCGCTCGTGCTAATGCTCGAGCCCCTGTTTCGCTGCAACCTGGCCTGCGCCGGATGCGGCAAGATCCAGTACCCCGCCCACATCCTGAAAAAAGATCTCTCTCCTGAAGAATGTTTCCGCGCGGTCGATGAATGCGGAGCCCCCATGGTCTCCATCCCCGGCGGCGAGCCGCTCATGCATCCCCAGATCGCTGAGATTGTCGAAGGCCTGGTCGCGCGCAAGAAATATATCTACCTCTGCACCCACGCCCTGCTGCTGAAAGAGAAGCTGAATCTTTTCAAGCCGAGCAAGTACCTGACCTTCAGCGTGCATCTCGACGGCCAGCGCGAAGAGCACGACCTTGCAGTCTGTCGCGAAGGCGGATACGACATTGCAGTCGATGCGATCAAAGAAGCCCTGGCCCGCGGTTTCCGCGTGACCACCAACACCACGCTATTCGACGGCGCCGACCCCAAATCCGTCCGCGCATTCTTCGACGACATGATGGAGCTGGGCCTCGAAGGCATGATGCTCTCGCCCGGCTACTCCTACGACAAAGCGCCCGACCAAAAACATTTCCTCGGCCGCGCCCGCACCCGCCGCATGTTCCGCGCGATTTTATCGAACCGCAAAAAGAACTGGCGCTTCAATCTCTCGCCGCTCTTCCTGGAATTCCTGATGGGCAAGCGCACCTACCCCTGCACCCCGTGGGGCATGCCTACGTATAACGTTTTCGGATGGCAGAAACCCTGCTACCTGCTCCAGGACGGCTACGCTGAAACTTTCGCCGAGCTGCTCGCGACCACGAACTGGAGCAACTACGGCACCGAATCCGGCAACCCGGCCTGCGCCAATTGCATGGTCCACAGCGGCTACGAAGCCTCTGCGGTGAACGCCACCTTCA
>JBAWCJ010000048.1:0-5862 GCA_049590215.1 Candidatus Sulfotelmatobacter sp.
AGTCGCTGGTCCAGGCCCAGCCTATGGTGAATTTCTGGAAGCGCAGCATGTCCATGACGCCGACTTCGGGCAACGTCACGCCGAAGAGATCGGGACGCTGGGTTACGCAGGCGCCGATGAGCAGGCCTCCGTTGCTGCCGCCGCGAATGGCGAGCTTTGGAGTTGAGGTGTATTTGTTGGCGATTAGCCATTCGGCAGCGGCGATGAAGTCGTCGAATACATTTTGCTTTTTCAGTTTCATCCCGGCCTGATGCCACTCTTCGCCGTATTCTCCGCCGCCGCGCAGGTTCGGCTGCGCGTAGATTCCTCCCATTTCCAGCCACACTACATTGGGAACGGAAAAGTTCGGCGTCAGGGAGATGTCGAATCCGCCGTAGGCGTAGAGCAGTGTGGGGTTTTGTCCGTCGAGCTTTAATCCTTTCTTGTAGGTCAGGAACATGGGGACGCGAGTGCCGTCTTTGCTGGCGTAGAAGACTTGTTTGGTTTCGTAGAGAGAAGAATCGAAATCAACTTTGGGCTGGCGGTAGATGGCGCTCTTGGCCGCTTCGAGATCGTAGCGATAAACGGTGGCGGGAGAGATGAAGCTGGTGAAGGCGTAGAAAGTTTCTTTATCTTTGCGCTTGCCGCCGAAACCTGCGGCGGTGCCGATGCCGGGCAGATCGACGTTGTGCAGGAACGTGCCGCTCAAGTCGTAAACGCGGACTTCGGTGCGGGCGTCTTTCAGATATCCGAGAAGAAATGAATTGTTTACTACGTTCGAGAACTCAAGTTTGTCGACGCCCTGGGGAACTACAGTTTTCCAGCTGGTGCGTTCGGGATGGCGGGTATCGATGGCGATGAGGCGTCCGCGGGGAGCTTCGAGATCGGTTTGAAACCAGAAGACGGGGCCGTCGTTATCGATGAACAGGTATTGCGCGTCGAAGTCGTCG
This sequence comes from Candidatus Sulfotelmatobacter sp., assembly GCA_049590215.1. Taxonomy (GTDB): domain Bacteria; phylum Acidobacteriota; class Terriglobia; order Terriglobales; family Acidobacteriaceae; genus Sulfotelmatobacter. The sequence continues at coordinate 930 of JBAWCJ010000048.1, forward strand.
AGCAGCTTTACTACCTGGGAATCCGGTTGGGTCAGGTCTTTGTAATAAATTCGACTCTTGGGCGATGTGCCTTGCGAGACCTGGATGACCAGATAGTGGCCATCATCAGTCACGTTGCCGCTGAACAACATCTCTTTGTTGTCGGGGCGCTCGTAGATCAGCTTGTCTTCGGATTGCGCAGTGCCGAGGCGGTGATAGTAGAGCTTTTGGAAATAATTGGTGTCGCGCAGGGTCGCGCCGGTGGGTTCGTCGTAGCGGCTGTAAAAGAAACCCTGGTTGTCTTTGCTCCAGGATGCGCCGGAGAACTTCACCCACTTGAGATCGTCGGAGAGATCTTTTCCGGTGTCGACGTCGCGGACGTGCCATTCCGTCCAGTCAGAGCCGGAGGTCGCGATGGCGTAGGCCATGAGCTTGCCGTCGTCGGAGATGGCCTCACCCGCCAGAGCCACGGTGCCATCCGGAGAAAGCGTGTTGGGATCGAGCAGGACGCGGGGCTCGGCGTTGAGGGACTCGGCGACGAGGAGGACATTCTGTTGTTGGAGTCCGGTGTTGTGCTGAAAGAAGTAGCGTCCGCCGTGCTGGCTGGGAGTAGAGAAACGCTCGTAATTCCAGAGTTTGGTGAGACGGTCGCGGATAGCCTGGCGGTAGGGCAGCTGATCGAGATAGCCGAAGGTTAGTTTGTTTTCGGCTTCGACCCAGGCGTGAGTTTCGGCGGAGTCAGTGTCCTCGAGCCAGCGGTAGGGATCGGCGACCTTGGTGCCGTGGTAGTCATCGACCTGGTCGCTGCGGCGGGCTTGCGGGTAAGTGAGCGGGGGGGATTGTGCGGCGGAGAATAGCGTGAACATCGGGAGCAGGAGCAAGAGCGGAATGATTGCGTGGCGCGCTAGGTGCATGGGGCCTCTGGGTGGAATGGTGGTGCGGTCTATTTTGCCTGTGGGAGTGGGTAAGACGCAAGACAGGGCCGAGGCGGAAACGCCTTGCAGGGCTGGTGGTCGCGGCACACGGGAAAGGGGTCCTTCGACTCCGACACGCGGTCCGCTTCGCGGGCCGCGCGTCTCCGCTCAGCGATGACAGAGCCGACTAAGGGAGGGTGCGGCGGGATTGCTTGCTGGCGGCGGGTTTGTAGTCTGCGGGATAGAGGACTACGCAGCGGTTGAAGCCTTCGCCGTCGCTTTCGGTGCGGAGGTCGGTTTGATCGCGCAGAGCGAGGTGGACGATGCTGCGCTCGCGCGAGGACATGGGAGCGAAGTGGAACGGGGTTCCGGTCTGGCGAACTTTTTCGGCGGCGACGGACGCGGCCATGCGAAGTTCCTGCAGGCGGATGGAACGCTGGTTCTTGCAATCGAAAGAAATCTTTTCGTGCTCGGCCGAAGGTAGATGGAGAATTTCGAAGGCTAAGAGTTCGAGGGCGCGGAGAAGTTCGGCGCCGCGATCGAGGAGCAGAGTGGAATCGGGGCCGGAGAAATCCACAAAGATTTCTGGTTTCTCCCAGTCGGTGGGTGCTGGGGGATCGACTACGATGCGGTATTTGAGGTGTAGTCCCCCGTTGGTGACTACCGACTGGAGGAATTCGTTGATGCGGTTGGCGGCGGCTAGTTTGTCCATAGGCGGCTCTCAGCTATTTCTCTTTTTTGCGGGCGCGTTTTTCCATCATCTCGCGCATTTCGCGTCCCAGCTTGGTGCGGTTCATTACGGCTTGCTGCGCGATCATAATCAGGTTGCTCTCCGTGTAATACAGGTTCAATCCCGCGGCCAGTTTAAAGAAGATGAAGCCCATGAATAACGGCATCATGATCGTCATCATTTTTTGCTGGGCGGGATCCATGCCGGCTTGCGGGGTCATGCGCTGCATGACGACCATGCTGACCACCATCAATAACGGCAGCACCCAGTCGGAGGCGGAGAGGTCGGTGATCCAGAGCCAGTGGGCGTGGCGGAGCTCGAGAGCGACCCCTAACATTCTGTAGTAAGCGATCAGGAACGGGAACTGAATGATAACAGGCAGGCAGCCGCCGGCTGGATTGACGCCCTCCTTTTTATACAGTGCGCTGATCTCTTCATTCATGGCGGCTTTACGGGGATCGCGCAGGCTGTATTTCTTGTATTTCTCCTGAATATTTTTGATCTGGGGCTGGATGCGCTGCATCTTCAGCATCGACTTCATCTGCGTGATGCGCAGAGGCAAAAGAAGAATGGTGATGATGAAAGTCTGGATGACGATGGCCCATCCCCAGTTATGAACCATGTGGTTGTAGGTCCACTTGAGCCAGAGAAAGAGCGGGCGCGCAAGAATGCCCCACCAGCCGAAATCGACGATGCCACGGAGATCGGAGTTGCCGTTCTTGATTGTGGGAACGGAGACTGCATCAAGCACGGCCAGTTCTTTGGGGCCCACATACATGCGCTCGGTGGTAGGGCCGGGGAGGCTGCCGACAGCGGCGCCTAGAACATCTACGTTCGCGGTGTCTTTGGAACTGGCGCCCACGGGATTGAAGCCGGGCTTCTGCGGAATCTCTAAGGGGTTGCGCAGCGTGACCATGGCGGTGGTGGCGGGATCGTTGGGGATAAAAATCGCGGTGAAGTATTGATCGCCAGTACCGGCCCATTCGAATGGACCTTTGATAGTGTTGCCGCTGCTGATGCTCTTGATGGGCAGACGCAGAACGAAATTCGGAAAGACCAATGCGGTATGGTCGGTGGAAGCGTCATCGTGGTAGTCGATGCGAGCAGCGGCATAGGCGGCAGCCGTGACCTGGTCGCCGAATCCGGCGGGCCACGCCGGCGGGGCGAAGATTTCCGCACCTTTGTAGAAGACGGAGGTTTCGACGTTCAGAACGTACGTGTGGTCGAAATGGAAAGTCTTGCGAACAACCAGATCCTGATCGGCATACTCGAAGGTGATCGTGGCCGGAGCCGTGAGATTGCCTTCGTTTGAAGCTACGTAGAGCGCGGAGTTGAGGCGGTTGCGCAGACCTTCGTCGTAAGTCCAGAGCGAGAGCGGGTAGCCGAATTTTTGAGCGGCGGCGGAGTTGACTAATTCGAGCCGGCCATTTTGGGCGTCGTTATCGAATTTTTTGAGGATCCAGGATTTAACCTGGGCGCCGCGGTTGGTGAAGGTGATTTTGTAGAGATCGTTCTCGATGACGGTTTCGGTTTCGGTGGAAGCCTGCTTGGTGACCGTCGAGGTTGTATGCGTGGGGATAACCGGCGCTGGAGCAGACGGAGGCGGTGTAATTGCCGGCTGCGTTTGTACGGATTTATTTTTCCCTGGCTCGGCTGGGGGCGGCGCGTATTTCTTGAGCACTGCTTGAGAGATAACGAGGACGACGAACGTCAGAGCAACGACGATGAGGAGACGGCGTTCGGAGCCGGGCTCTTGTTGAGGATTTTGATATTCGGCCAAAGTCTTCCTTAATTACCTCAGGGACACTGAATTACAGCTTCCGCCCGTTGCCCGCTTAACGACCGGGTCGTAGCCGGAACCGGCGAAGGGATGACAGCGGAGGATGCGAGCGAAGGCCATCCATCCGCCGCGCAGGGCGCCGTAGCGCTCGACGGCCTCCATGGCATAGTCGGAGCAAGTCGGCACGTAGCGGCAGGCTGGGGGCAGAATGGGCGAGATGGCCCATTTGTAGGCCCGCAACAGGTGCAGCGTGACGAATTTGGCGATGTTGCTCAACGGCGGCTATCGGCTTTCGGGCTTCGGGCTTCGGGCTTCGGCAATTCTGTTCGTGGCTGCATCAGGGTTTGCTTTCCCTGAGAGCTTCTGTTCGATCATGGTGAACGCTCGGCTGACTTCGTTCTGCAGCGCGGCGAAGTCGGTAGCCAGCAATGACTTTTTTGGATTGATCACGACATCCGCAGCAATGCCTGCGGGTGGACGGGACATGCGAACCGCTTCGCGCAGGCGGCGCTTCATGCGGTTGCGCTGAACGGCTCCGCCTAAGGCTCGACCTACGGTGAATCCCACACGGAGGCCAGCGGCTGGCGGTTCTGATTCTGGGCGCGGCCAGTAAAAAACGGTGATGGATGCAGAAAAGTGGCGGCGTCCTTGCTTGTAGACGCGCTCGAAATCCGCATGGCGCAGAAGGCGCGCACTGCGGGGAAATCGGGCTGTTGGCTTTGGCGGCATGACGAAGTCCGGCCGAGTTTTCAACGAGACATTAGCCAGCATGCCCGCGGGGTGCAGCGGGCGGCTGAGGGTCTCGACTGTGGAAGTGAGCGGCACCAGAAAAGCTACTCGCGGAAGCCGGGTTTCACGGAGACCCGCTTCCGTCCCTTGGCGCGGCGGCGAGATATCACCTTTTTGCCGCCCTGGGTTTTCATGCGCGTGCGAAACCCATGCTTCTTGCTTCGCTTGCGCCGGTTAGGTTGGAATGTACGCTTGGGCATGAAAGATCGCTACTCCTGGTTCCGTCGACAGTGTTGAGGCAAACGGTAAGTATAAATGACCAAGTGCCGTAAGGGCAAAGGGAGAGGGTTCCGTTTCTCGAATTGTCGCCCTTCTTACGTTAGCCCTTCTCCGCGAGGCTGCGATTATGTTTTGTTTCAACTCCTGATTCCGAGATCAATCGAACATCAACCGCACCGCATCTCAATTTCTGGTTGCGACGATTCCACCGGCAGTCAGAATTTTTCGATTTCTCTGCGCGGAAAATTTCAAATCCACTTCACGCTTTGCACCGCGCGCGTTGCAGTTACATGTTAGACACTTGACAGGCGCATCCCTTCGCGTTCTGAATGAGCGTGCATCCAAAATTTTCGTTGAGATTTTTGTGCGACGAAAAAAATTTCGTGCTACTATGCGGCACTGTTCGGGTTTAAGAAATTCTCATTCACCATGACAACCGCGCTAAGGTACAAGAGGCGCATTCCGCAGTACACTAAGGGTTCCATCAGCAATTCGGTAAACAGCATTTATTAACAGGCGCCC
>JBAWCJ010000049.1:0-26069 GCA_049590215.1 Candidatus Sulfotelmatobacter sp.
TCGATGTATTTGCGGTATTCGTTAAGCGTGGTGGCGCCGATGGCGCGAAGTTCTCCTCGCGCCAGCGCGGGCTTGAGCATGTTGGAGGCATCGATGGCGCCCTCAGCGGCTCCCGCGCCGACGAGCGTGTGCAGCTCGTCGATGAAGAGAATGACCTGGCCTTGGGAGTCCTCAATCTCTTTCAAGACGGCCTTGAGGCGATCTTCGAATTCGCCGCGGTATTTCGCTCCGGCCAGCATGGCTCCGAGATCGAGTGCGACTACGCGTTTGTTCTTGAGAACTTCGGGCACGTCGCCCGAAATGATGCGCTGGGCGAGGCCCTCTACGATGGCAGTTTTGCCTACGCCGGGTTCGCCGATGAGCACGGGATTATTTTTCGTGCGTCGGGAGAGAACCTGGACTACGCGGCGGATTTCTTCGTCGCGGCCGATCACGGGGTCGAGCTTGCCACGGCGGGCTTGTTCGGTCAGATCGCGGGCGTAGCGTTCGAGCGCCTGGTATTTTGCTTCGGGATTCTGGTCGGTGACTTTTTGCGAACCACGGACGGCAGTCAGTGCTTTCAGAATTGAATCGTGCGTGGCGCCGTGACGCGCGAGAATCTGCTGGGCTGCGTCCTGCTTGAGATGGGTGATGGCGAGGAGCAGGTGTTCGGTGGAGACGTATTCGTCCTTGAAATTGGAAGCCTCTTTGAAGGCTTGCTCGAGCAGCTTGTTCGCGGCGTTCGAGAGCGTGGCCTGCGTAGCTTCTCCGGAGACCTTGGGGAGTCTTTCGATCTCGCGATACAGGTCGCTGAGAACTGCCTGCGGGCCGATGCCGATCTTTTCGAGCACGGGCGCGACGATACCCTCTTTGTCTTCGAGCAGGGAGGCGAGCAGGTGAATGGGCAGAACCTCAGGGTTGCCGTGCTCGGAGGCGAGGTCGTTGGCGCGCTGGACGGCTTCCTGTGCTTTTACGGTGAATTTGTCCCAACGGATGGGCATGGTGAACTCCTGTTTCTGGTTTTGCGCTTCCGATTACGACGGCCGGCGGGACGCCGGCGCTACAACGAAAACGGGAGGCAGCCAGTTTCTGCCGCCTCCCGTAGATTGTAGACCGGGCTGCGCCCGGACGGACAGCCGAGGGCGGCTGTCCCCACATAAGCATTCCAGCTTACGCGGCTTTGCTGGGGGCCTTGGCTTCGATGGTCTTCTCTTCCGCCTTGGTCCCGCCCACGTTGACTTTGATCTGCTTGGGCTTGGCTTCTGCCTTCTTGGGCAGAGTGACCTTCAGCACGCCCTTGTCGTAGGTTGCCGAAACTTTCTCGGAATCCACGGTCGTGGGCAGATTGAAAGTGCGGGTGAAGCTGCCATACTGGCTCTCCACGCGGCGGTAGTTCTCTTCCTTCTCTTCTTTCTCGATCTTGCGCTCGCCGTGCACGGTGAGGGTGTTGTTCTCGAGGTTGACGTTAATGTCCTTCTCGTCGATGCCCGGGACTTCGATCTTCAATGTGACATTGTGCTCGTCTTCGTACACGTCGACGGCGGGGGCAAAGCTGGAGGTGGCAAGGGACTCATCCTGCCCACCTTCGCGATAGGACTCGCGGAAGGCGCGGTTGATGCGGTCCTGCAGGGTGGAAAGCTCACGGAAAGGCTCCCAACGGGTAAGTACTGTCATGGTCAAAATCTCCTTCTGTGCTGGTTTCTTAGGAATTCGGCAGTGCCGGTTCAAGTCGTTAGATGCTCATTCAGCACAAACGAAGCATAAAATATGAGTGTGTTGTTGTCAATACATGTAACTGTATACTTTTCAGTTACTTATAATGGACATTACGCACTTAAGGTAGCCGGTCTCAGGCACATTTAGCAAGATCGGATGATCCTTAGCCTGTCCGCGAACCTCAACCATACGCAGCGTGCGGTGGGCATCACGAGCGGCGTCAGCCAGCACTTCGAGGAAGTCGGCTTGACTGACGTGGTAGGAGCAGGAGCAGGTGACCAGGACGCCGCCTGGGCGCAGCATCTTCAGAGCGCGGAGGTTCAGTTCTTTGTAGCCGCGAAGGGCGGCATCGAGATCGCGCTTACTCTTGGCGAACGCGGGCGGGTCGAGGATGATCGTGTCATAGCGCTGGCCAGAAGCCGAGTAGTCCTTGAGCAGATCGAAGGCGTTGGCTTCGATCCATTCGATCTCCGGCTGGCTCTGGTCGCGGCGGTTAAGCGCAGAGTTCTGGTCGGCGACTTCGAGGGCGGGCCGCGAACTGTCGATGCCGGTAACCCGGGAACAGCGAGGGGCCAGATGAAGGGCGAAGCCTCCCTGATAGCAGAAGACGTCGAGGGCTTCGCCGTGGGCGTATTGGGCAGCGGCGGAGTAGTTCTCGCGCTGGTCGAGGAAGGCTCCAGTCTTCTGGCCTTCGAGGGCGTCGAAGTGGAACTGGACGCCGTTCATGGTGAAGATGGTGGAGGCTTTTTCGCCCTTCACCAGCCCCGAAGCGCGTGGCGGAAGATCCTCGAGTTGGCGGACCCTAGGGTCGACCCGCTCGACGATGGATGCCGGATGGAGTCTGTCGGTGAGTTCTGAAGTCAGAGTCTGGCGCACGATCTCCGAGTCCATGGCCTGAGTCAGGATCTGCATCGAAACAATGTCGTGATAGCCATCGACGATGAGGCCGGGAAGGAAATCGGCCTCGCTGAAGACGACACGGTAGGCGTTGGTGTCGCGAACGATCCCTTCACGATAGGCAATAGCTTCGGCGACGCGCTGGTGAAGCAATGCCGGAAAGTCGGCGACGGGCTCGCGTGAGATGAGGCGGATTGCGATTTGCGAAGAGCTTGAATAGAGGGCGCTGCCGAGCGGCTGGCCGCGATGATCTTGTACTCTGACGAGTGAGCCAGGGGGAACGCCTTCAGCCAATACGATGTCGGAACGATAGACCCAGACGTGACCGTCTTTCAGGCGGGACGCCCCACGCGCGGAAATCTTGACAATGGGAATGCTCGGACGGTCGGTCGCCTTGGGCATGCAGCAATCTTAAACGCTGGAGCCTAGCTGGCGGCTTGTTCGCTGGGAACGGTGGCGGGCTTCTCGGGCTTGCTGGAAGTGCGGGTACGCATTTCGTACTGGGCGGCTTCCAGATCGACGTGGAGCGAATCAAGCGCCGTCATGGGCATCTCGGTGCCCCAGGTTTCCATTTCGTGCTCGGTCCAGCTTCCGTTCAGGCGGATGGCGCCGGTAATGTCTTCCGGGAAGGTGTGACGAAAATCTCCCTCGCGGATGAGAATGTCGCCGATAAGCCGGCCGGTGTGCATGTCGAAGACCCGGCGGGTAGCCTGGCCCCCGGCATTGTTGAAGCAAAGGAAAACCTCGCCGGCATCGCCGAATTCCTGGCGGTAGTACCACGCCTGAGGAGCATCGATCTTGGGATGGTGGCGGCGGGAGCGCTTGTGTTCGGGCTCGAGCGCCAACATCTCGTTTGCGGGATTGAAGTACAGAATGCGTTGGCAGGAATCGCAAACCACGGTTTGCTGACCGGTGCGGACATCGTTATAGGTCTGTGGCCGCAGCATAACCTGGCAGGCCATGCATTTGTGATCGAGCACTTCGGAAATGCCGCTGCCGCGAAACTTGGAAACACGCTCGTAGTGCCGTAGCAGATCCTCGTTAACGCCGGCCCGCATCTGGTCGCGTTTGGCGCGCCACTCGGTGAGCTGCTTCTCGTCCTCGGCGGTGCGCTGGCGGGCGTCATCCTTTTCCTTTTCGATCTCGGCGGCTTCGGCTTTCAGTTCGGCCTGCGCGGCCTTTACCTCTTTGTCGCGCGCATCCGCATTCACCATCAACTCAAGGATCTTGTCCTCAGTCGCGGCAATTTCTTTCTCGGCGAACTGGATTTCGTGCAACAGCGCCTTGTATTGCTCGTTGGTTTTTACATCGAGAGACTGGTCACGGTACTTGGAGATCTTGCTGCGAAGGTCGGTGATTGCGGTGTCGTATTTGCGGCGGGCGGCTTCGTCGGCCTTTACGGCGCCCTGAGCTTTTTCCAGTTCGGCCTTGGTATCGGCCAGCTTGTGCTCGATGGCAGCGACGCGTTTGGGGAGTTCGGCGATTTCATCCTGCAGTCGGCGGATTGCCTTGTCCGCTTCTTGCAGGCGCAACAGGTTTTCTATTTCTAGAAGCATCCCGAGGTGACTCAGGCTCAATTCTAACACGGGGAAACGCCGCTTCCTCACTGATCCGGGGCCGGAGTCGCCTCACGGGTGGCCCTCGCCGGTGTAAACTCTTTCGTTCGCGCCTTGCGTTCCCGTTCCTAACTTTTATTCCCGGGGTTTCATTGTGAAGAAACAGATTTCATTCGCCACTCTTGCTCCAATCCTTCTAACTGGTCTCCTGTCGCCCCTTTGGGCGCAATCGTCCTCGACGGTAAAGCCGCTTACCATTGAGGCAATGTTCCCGCCAGGGGGGCTCACCGGTCGCGGTCCGGAAAACATGGAGTGGAGCCCCGACGGCACGAAGTTTTCATACGTCCAGCGCGACGACGAAGGGGAACACGGGGAGCTGTGGTATGTGGATGCGGCAACCGGTGAGAAGAAAGTGCTGGTCGGCGCTGCCAAACTCGCCTCGCTGGCGCCTGACGCCACCAAGGTAAAGGATGAGCGCGAACGCGAGCGCCTGATGCGCTATCACGTCGCGGCCTACCTGTGGGCGCCGGATTCGAAGTACCTGATTTTCGATTCCCAGGGGCAGCTCTGGCTTCTTGATCTGGCGACCGGCACCGCCGTGCAGTTTACCTCGGCACCCGACCCCAGCATCGACCCCAAGTTTTCCCCGGACGGCAGCCACGTTTCTTACGTTCGCAAGCACAACCTCTATGTCCGGTCGGTGAGCGGTCAAGGTGAGAAACCGCTCACTAAGGATGCCGGGGAGAACGTGTTCAACGGCGACATCGACTGGGTCTACGTCGAAGAGCTGGCTGTGCGCAGCAATTATTTCTGGTCGCCTGACAGCCGGCAGATTGTCTTTCTGCACATGGATGAAACCAAGGTGCCAAGCTATCCCCTCGTCAACTTAATTCCGACGCATCCGACCGTGGACGAAGAAAAATATCCTGAGGTGGGAGATCCAAATCCAGTCGTGAAGCTGGGCGTGATGGATGCCGACAAAGGCAAGGTTCGCTGGATTTCTTTGACCAACGACGAAGACTCCTACATTCCGCGCTTTGGCTGGGTCCGCGACGGCGTGGTCTGGGCGGAGGTTCTTAACCGGACCCAGGACAAGATGGATTTGTATTTCGTGGATGCGAAGTCGGGGCGGTCGCGCATCGTTTTGACAGAATCCACTCCCGGCGCATGGATCGATTTCGAACATGTGGAAGTTCGTTTTCTGAACTCCAGCGGCGGCTTCCTGTGGCCGAGCTGGCGCGACGGGAACATGCATCTCTACTTGTATAGCTTTGACAAACAGAATCCGCTCGCCGCTGACGCAAAGCTGGAGCGGCAACTCACGCATGGCGACTACGAAGTGTTGAGAATCGAGGGAGTGGACGAATCCGCCGGCGCCGTATTTTTCTCGGCTAACAAAGACGATCCAAGGCAACGGCATATTTTCTCGGTCAAGCTGGACGGGACCGGCTTCCAGCAGCTCACGCATGATGAGGGAGTTTACTCGGCGCAGTTCTCCGGGGATGGCAAGCACTACGAGCAAACATTCTCAGCTCCTTTGACGGCGCCGCGGATGTCGTTGTGCGCGGTGGGAGGCACATGCGCCCCGGTCTGGCAGGCACGCGATGAATTTGCGGAATACGGATTGCGGTCGCCGAAGTTCATGGAGTTCAAAGCGGACGACGGCACCACACTTTATGGACGCCTTCTCCTGCCTCCGGAAGCTCCGGCCAGCGGCAAGGTTCCGTTGATCGTTCATATCTACGGAGGGCCTGGGGGACAGACAGTCCTGAAGCAACCAGAAGATCCGTTCGATGAGATCCTGTCGCGCCAGGGCTTCGCAATTTTCTCGGTCGACAATCGCGGAACTCCGGGCCGCGACCGGAAGTTCCAGACCGCCATCCGCCACGAGTTCGGAGTGATCGAGTTGAAGGATCAGCTTACGGCACTCGATCAGCTTCTCGCCGAGTATCCGCAACTCGATAAAGATCGCATTGCGATATGGGGATGGTCGAACGGCGGTTCGATGACGCTCTACGCGATGACGCACTCCGACCGTTTCCGCGCTGGAGTTTCTGTGGCGCCTGTAACCGATTGGGTCAACTACGACTCGATCTATACCGAGCGCTACATGGGCCTGCTCAAGGACGAGGCGAAGAGCTATGCCGAATCCGATATGACCAAGGTTGCCGCCAATCTGCACGGGGCGCTGATGCTCGCCCACGGCACGGGCGACGACAACGTGCATTTCCAGAACAGCGTTCAGATGATTGACGCACTGATCACGGCGGGCAAACAGTTCCGGCTGATGATCTATCCCAACAAGACCCACGGCATCTCCGGCAGCGATGCGCGCGAGCACCTGTTTCACATGATTGAAGATCACTTCGAGCGGGAGCTGAGGTAGCCGAAGCTAAAGTAACGAGTACCTACCTGCGCTTATCGGGTTTCCGGGACGAACTGACTCGATTCGCGCTTTCTTTCGTAGAGCCGTCTTTGCTGGAAGTCTCTTTCGATGAGCTCTCCTTGCCGGAGCTCTCCTTCGACGAGCTGTCCCCCGACGGCGCCTCCGACTTGGACTTTTCTTCCTTCTTCGAGTCCTTCCCGCCGCCGTCGGAGCTGGGCGCGTGGGACTTATTCGCGTAGTCGGTCACGTACCAGCCCGATCCCTTGAACTGCACGGCCGGCGCGGAAATCATCTGCTCAACCCGGCCGCCACATTTGGGACACTTTTTGACCATCTTGTCGGAGAATTTCTGGATTTTCTCGAAGCGATGACCGCACTTCTCGCATTCATATTCGTAAAGGGGCATGGTTTTGAGACGTTTGTGAGAAAAAGCTAAATCCGTTCTGATTCTAGGGGCCGGGTTCGATTGCGTCAATTCTGCCTCGGGGTTTGTGGCGCTCCCGGCACCAGAGTCGTCTCTTTCATCGGGCTGTTTTTCTGTCTAACATTTCGAGGAGGAAACAAGGGGGCGATCCATGAAGGTCCTGGTGGTTGAATCAGAAGATGCGGCTTTAAAGGCTACCGGCGTTATGCTCAACAAGCTCGGTTATGAAGTCGGACTGGCGCCGAACTGCAGTGAAGCGCTCCGCATTTACTCCGACAAAGGACCTCATGACGTTGTTCTCATCGCGTTGAAATTCCTGCGCAGTTCCAATGCCGGTGGTGCCAAACTGATCGAAGCCCTGCGTCAGAAGGATCCCAAACAGAAGTTCGCCTTCATTACGGCATCGCCCGTTCTGAAAAAGCCGTTCTCCCTCCAGGAATTGGACGATTTCATGGGCGCGTTTCGGCGGCCGGCGAGAAGCCGCTTTGGATGAGGTGCGGCTCAAGGGATTCTCGATGCTTACGCTAGAGCCTACTTCGGAAACTGTTCCGCGAGACGCTTGGGGGCGGTATTGCGCCAGGCCGCGGAGAGTGCTTTCTGCAATGTTGTCTTGCTGACTTTCTTGAGGTGCACCGTGGTAGCGCCGCGGCGTCCCCATGCCCCGTTAGCCGGGACGAAAACGCCGGGGTAGTCCTTCGAAAAATAGTGTTGCTGCTCCGGGGTGAGTTTCACCATGCCCCAGCCGTTGGCGGGATAGCCAAGGGTGGCGAAGATCTTTCCTCCGACGCGGAAATCCGGGTGGTCCATGTGAGCGCGTTCTGCGGTTTCGGGAAGAGCCAGTGCCAGGCGGCGAAAATCGTTGGCGGTCATGCAGAAATCTCCATGGATGGAACGTGCACACCTTACCACAACGGCTTGCGAGGCCCCGAAGTTACGGCCGCTGCGGTGGTAGACTCCGGCCATGAAGGATGCCGGCCGCAAAGTTGACGAATCCGAGACTGACGAGCTTAAAACTGTGCAGTCGCAGACTTCTGAGTCCACGCTGCCGCCGGGACCGGCTCTTTATCTCGTTGCGACGCCGATCGGTAATCTGGAAGACATCACGCTGCGCGCCCTACGCGTGCTCAAGGAAGTGGACCAGATCGCCTGCGAAGACACTCGCCAGACGCAGAAACTGCTCAACCACTACGGCATCACGACCCGCACCATCAGCTACCACGAGCACAACGAGATGACGCGCGCGGCGGAGCTGGTGAAGGAAATGCAGGAAGGGGCGAGCGTCGCGCTGGTGACGGATGCGGGCATGCCCGGGATTTCCGACCCAGGATACAGGCTGATTTCACTGGCGATTCGGCATCATGTGCCGGTGGTCCCGATTCCCGGAGCGTCGGCATTTCTGGCGGCACTGGTGGCGAGCGGACTGCCAACCGATTCATTTCGCTTCAGCGGATTTCTTCCGGCCAAACGCGGCGAGCGGCGGGCTGCGCTGGAAGCGGTCAGGACTTCACCGCGCACGCAGGTTTTCTACGAAGCTCCACACCGGATCGTTGAGGCGCTTGTGGACGTTGTCGAAGTCCTGGGGGAAGCGCGGCATGTGGTGATCGCACGAGAAGTAACCAAGCTGCATGAGGAGTTTCTGCGCGGGCGCGCGAGCGAGATTCTCGAGGCGTTGCAGGCGTGTGATGCGGTGAAGGGCGAGATCACGCTGCTGATCGGGAAGGCCGAGGAGGCCGACTCACAGGCTTCCGCCGTGCCGGGGATGAGTGTCCGCCAAAGGGTTCAGCAGATCATGAGTGAAGAGAAGGTAGACGAGAAGGCCGCGCTCAAGAAAGTGGCGAAGGAGCGCGGGGTTTCAAAGAGCGAAGCCTACCGGGAATTGCAGAGAAGCAAGTGAACGCGGTACCTACTTCCCCGCCAGTTCCCGCTTCACTGCCTCGCTAACCATCTTCCCATCCACGCGCATGCCGGCACCGGAGAACCGCGCCATCACGTTCTTCATCACCGTGCCCATTTCTTTCATGGTGGGAGAGCCCATTTCGGCGATCACAGCTTTCACTCCGGCAACCACTTCCGCTTCGCCCGATGCTTTGGGCAGGTAGGTTTCGATCAGCACGATCTCGGCGGCTTCTTTGTCGGCCATCTCCTGGCGTCCACCTTTGGTGAATTGCTCGACGGACTCCTTACGCTGCTTGATCAGCGTGGTGAGGACGGCCTGGGCCTCTTTGTCATCGAGCGGCGCCATTTTCTCGATCTGGCGATTCTGCAGCGCGCTCTTGACCATGCGCAAGGTGGAGAGCCGTTGCTCCTCGCGTGCTTTCATGGCTGCCGTAATGTCTTTCTGTATCTGTTCGACTAAGCTCATATTGCGCCAATTATATCGGAGGAACTAGAAGCTGACGCCTTGTGATCTCCGATCAGGTCTGTCACCAAACGATCAAGACGCGCATCTTATGCTCAGGAGGAAGCAGCCATGAGCAGACTCGCCATTTGGGCACAACTGGAAGCGAAACCGGGAAAAGAAAAAGAGGTGGAAGATTTTCTGAAGTCGGCGCAGCCGCTGGCCGAACGCGAAGCGGCGACCCTGAGTTGGTACGCCATAAAAATGGGGCCTGGCAAATACGGTATCTTCGACACCTTTGCCGACGAAAACGGCCGCAACGCCCACCTCAACGGCGAAATTGCCAAGGCGCTCTTCGCCAAAGCCAAGGATCTTTTTTCCAAACCTCCGGATGTTGCCAAGCCGGAAGTTCTCGCCTTGAAGTCCACCCACGCCTAACGCCATCCGCCAGTGCCGTTTTCAGATACGGCACTGGCGTCGGTATTTCAGAACACGCCAGCGTTTCCGATAGACTACTGGAGGACCATATTTTTCGGATCCTCAGGACCCAATCGAAATGCTACGCAAGAACCGTCTTTTTACTCCCGGGCCGACGCCGCTGCTGCCGGCGGCGCAAACGGCCATGGCTTCCTTTACGGCGCATCACCGCACCGCCGACTTCCGCGGCCTGTTCCAGCGCGTGCTTGCGGACATGAAGGAATTCATCGGCACGCAGAACGATGTGCTTGTTCTGGCATCCTCGGGCACAGGCGCGATGGAGGCCTCGGTCTCGAACCTGACATCGCCGGGAGACAAAGTCTTGGTGCTCACGGCTGGAAAGTTCGGCGAGCGCTGGACGGGATTGGCCAAGGCGTTTGGTTGCAAGGCCGACGTGTTGAGCGCGCCCTACGGCGAAACGTTTTCCCTGGATGAAATTCAAGCGAAGCTCACTTCCGACGTGCGGGCAGTGTTCGTGCAAGCTACGGAGAGTTCGACCGGGGCGCGGCATGACATTGAAGGGATTGCCAAAATCGTTCGGGCTCAGGGTGAGGAAACCCTGCTCGTGGTGGATGCGATCACCGGCCTGGGCACGACCCATCTCGACGTCGATGGCTGGGGCGTGGATGCGATTATCGGCGGGTCGCAGAAGGCGCTGATGATCCCTCCCGGCCTCGCGTATTGCGCAGTGAGCGAGCGGGCGTGGCGCCGGATGGGGGCGACGACTTCTCCGCGGTTCTACTTCGACTTGCGCAAGGAGCGCAAGGCCGCGGCGAAAGGTGAATCCGCCTACACGCCACCCACTTCGTTGTTTGCGGCGCTGGGAGCTGCGCTGGAGTTCATCCGCGGAATGGGAAATGGCGACCTGGCCAAGGGACGCGAAGCGCTGGTCGACAATGCCGAACTCTGCGCGGAGATGACGCGGGCCGGCGTTCAGGCAGTGGGGTTGAAGCTTTTCGCGACCTCGCCCGCATCCGCGCTCACCGCGGTCCGGTCGCCCGACGGGATTGACTCTGGAAAGATCATCAAAGAGTTCCGCGAGTCGTTCGATGCCGTGGTGGCGAATGGCCAGGGCGAAATGAAAGGACAGCTCTTCCGCATCGCGCACATCGGCTACTACGATTACCTGGATACGATTGGCATCCTGGGCGCGCTCGAACACGTGCTGGCCCGCTGCACCGGAAAAACGGTCGAGTATGGAGCGGCGGTGCGCGCGGCGCAGCAAGCGTACGCGCGCGGCCTCTCGGATAAACGTCAACCGGTTGGAGTCTAAGGAGCGAGATGCGCGGGCTAAACGCA
This sequence comes from Candidatus Sulfotelmatobacter sp., assembly GCA_049590215.1. Lineage (GTDB taxonomy): Bacteria > Acidobacteriota > Terriglobia > Terriglobales > Acidobacteriaceae > Sulfotelmatobacter. The sequence continues at coordinate 11,073 of JBAWCJ010000049.1, forward strand.
CTAGACTTGTAGACGGCGACTAGTTGATGGTGAAGGTCATTGGGGCCGAGGTTTCAGCCGAGGTCCCGCCACCGTACTGGCCGCCGGGGATGCCAGGATTGGTCACCGTTACGGCTACTGTACCCGGGGTAGCCACATCCGTTGCTGGGATCATGGTCATTAACTGCGTGCCCGGGCTCACAACGGTGGTTGTCTCGGCCGTGCCGTTCCAATAGATGGTGGCGGTGCTGCTAAAGTCGGTGCCGTTGACCGTCAAAACGAAAGCCTGACTGCCGTGAGTGATGTTCGGAGGGGCGAGTTCGGTGATCGTGGGCATCGAGCCCGCCGTCGGCGGAGTAGTGGCCGGTTTGCTGTAACCGCATGCCATGCTTAAGGCGAGAAGCCCGGCTAGAAATACTGTTTTCGCAATCTTCATGACTGTTCTCCTGCGGGACAACGATCGGTCCCGACTGAGAAAAAGTCTAGGAGACATGCGCCGCTGGGGTGTCAGAAGGGTGTCATTTTTGTGTCAACGTTTTGTCCGAGCAGAAGTCTTAATTCCAAAGGATAAATTCTCTCTTGAAAATCGTCATTGCCGAGAAAATCTCTGCCGCTGCGGTCGAGCAACTGAAAGAGCCGGGCTGGACTGTCCTTACCGCAGACCAACTGGACGGTAAGCTTTCTGACCATCTCGAGTCGGCCGACGCGCTGATTGTGCGATCGGCGGTGCAGGCGGATGCAGCGCTGCTGTCCCATGCCAAAAAGCTACGCGTTGTCGGGCGGGCAGGCGTGGGTGTCGATAACATCGATCTGGACGCCGCCACACGTCAAGGCATCGCGGTGATGAACACGCCCGGGGCGAATGCCGTGGCCGTAGCCGAACAGACCCTCGGGATGATGCTGGCCATGGCACGCCACCTCTGCCGTGCCGACGCGCTCACGCACGCCGGGCGATGGGAAAAGAAGTCGCTGCAAGGTACGGAGCTGCGGGACAAAACTCTGGGGATCGCCGGGCTCGGTCGCATCGGCATGGAAGTCGCACGGCGGGCACGAGCCTTTGGGATGGAGATTGTCGGGCATGATCCGTTTGTTTCCGTCAGCGTGGCGAAAGAGCAGGCCATCCGGCTAGTGAGCCTGGACGAACTTTATGCGGCAGCCGATTACATCACACTGCATGTTGGCCTCACGCAGCAGACTGCAGGCATGATCAACGAGGCCTCGCTCAAGAAAATGAAAAAGGGTGTCCGCCTGGTGAATTGCGCGCGGGGAGAGCTAGTGCTGGAGACTGATCTGGTGCAGGCGCTGAAACAAGGTCACGTGGCCGCTGCGGCGCTCGATGTTTTCAATGAGGAGCCCTTGAAAAGTTCGGCCTTCCAGACGATGGAGAATGTGATTCTCACGCCTCACATCGGCGGGCAGACGTACGAAGCGCAGGAGGCCGTAGGAGTGCAGATTGCGCAGCAGGTGCGGGAATACCTGAAGCACGGCGTCATACAGAATGCAGTGAATGTGCCTTCTGTGTCCGCCGAAGAGTATGCAGAGATGCAGCCTTACATCGTTCTCGCTGAACGCATGGGAGCATTCCTGGCGCAAATTTCGGAAGGCTCGATTGAAGAAATCTCGCTGCGCTACAGCGGCCACATCGCGGAGTGGAAAACAGAACTCATTCGCAATGGGGCTATCAAGGGCATCCTCAATCAGGCGCTGGAGGAGAAAGCAAACCTGGTGAATGCCGCGTCCCTGGCCAGCCTGCGCGGACTTCGCGTCCACGAAGCGCATAAGGCGAAGGCCTCAACCGGCGGCGCCGGCAGCGTGCTTTCCGTCTTCCTGAAAAGTTCTACGGAAGAACACATGGTGAAAGGCGCTGTTTTGCACGGAACTGCGCCACGTCTGATCCACATTGATGGCATCGACGTAGAGGCGCCGCTCGAGCGCAACCTGATCTACCTGCGCAATCGAGACGTGCCCGGCGTGATCGGCAAGGTGGGCACGATTCTGGGCGAAGGCGAGATCAACATTGCAGACTTCTCGCTGGGGCGGCGCGGCGCTGAGGCGTCATCGGAGCCACGTGAGGCCATCGCTGTTGTCCACGTGGACGGGCGCGTGCCGGACGATGTGCTGAGGAAGCTCGAGCAGATTCCTGCCGTACGGCAGGCGAAAGCGGTGCGGCTGTTTTGAGTCCGGATTTGTGTTGCTCAGGAGTTCGACTCGTCCCGCCGCAGCTTGCGGCTCTCCGCCAGCAGAGCCATCGAATGCATCAAATTCTGCAAGGTGACAATGCCCACCAGTCGCTGATCTTCGACCACGGGGATGATGCTGAGATTGCGTGATGTGAGCTTGCGGAAGGCAGTGGCTAGCGACTCCTGCCGTACCGAGACTTCGAAGATCTTGTTCATCACGGCCTGGACGTAGCCGTTGCCTTCCATGCGCAGCGCCTCCAGAATGCGCTGCCGGGAAATCACTCCGACCATGTCGCTGCCGCGCACCACGGGGAAGTCATCCTGCAGGGAGTGCACTGCCTTCTCCAGCGCGTCTTCGAGCGTGTCCGCCGGCGAGAGAGTGGCGAAATCGGTAAGCATCACTTCTTCCAGACGCACATTGTCCAGCACCGACTGGAAGATAACCGCGCGCTCCTCAAGTTGCGCAGCCGAAAAGATAATAATGCCCACCATGGTGAGCCAGGCATTGCTGAACAGACCTGCAACCATCAGAACCATGGCGATGGCGTGGCTGATTGAGACCGCACGGCGTGTAGCAGCGGCAGGATCAATCGTGCGCGCGAAATAGGCCCGCAGAACCCGGCCTCCGTCGAGAGGATAAGCCGGCAGAAGATTCAAACCGGCGAGATATAGGTTGGCCCATACCAGGCTGCGCGGCAGGTTGCTCGGCTGCAAGAAAGGCCACTCCCAAAGCTTTGCTCCGGGAACAGTCGCGGAGATGACGCCGGCTGCCAGCACGGCGAACACAAGATTTACCAGTGGCCCAGTCAGTGCAATGCGAACGTCCCGCTGCCAGACCGCCGCACCGGACGGCTGAGGTTCCACGCGCGATTCGTCGAAAACGGTTACACCGCTGAGCGGCAAAAGAATGACTGCTTTTGGAATCAACCCCGCCCGCCGCGCCACGAGCATGTGCGCGATTTCGTGGGCCGCAACGCAGGCCAGCACGATTCCAACCAGGGCCAGGTCCCGCGGTCCGTTGGCTGAGCCGTGGCTGTTGTATTCCGTCCAGAAAACGAATAAAGGCAGAATCAAAAACGTCAGGTGAAGCCGGACCTCGACTCCGAACAGGCGTCCGACATGAATGGAGAAACTTCGCATGAGGTCTAGCTACTACAAGTATTTTACATGGTCGGATATATTGGCTCCGGATGCGGCAACTAATCGAAGGTACAGAGCCGTGCGCGTGATCGCCGGAAAATACCGGGGGCGGCCTCTGCGGTCGTTGCGCGGTACGGATATCCGTCCCACGTCGGACCGCTTACGCGAAACTCTGTTCAATGTGCTTACTGCCGGCAATCCCCAGGCGCTCGAAGACAGTGTTTGGGTCGATCTGTTTGCCGGCACGGGCGCAGTGGGAATTGAAGCGATCAGCCGAGGCGCCAGGCAAGTTTATTTCGTGGATACCTCGGCGGCCGCTGCAAAGCTAATTGAGCAAAACCTACAGAGCCTGGGAATCGCGTCCGGTTATAAAATCCTGCGTGATGATCTTTCCGGAATTCTCTGGCGCCTGCAGCGCCAGCATGTCGCTGCCGACGTAGTGTTCCTCGACCCACCGTATCGCATGCAGCATGCCTACGAGGAGACCCTTTCGGCGCTCGCCGATTCATCGGTGGTGTGGGCAATGTCGCTGGTTGTGGCGGAACATGAAAAGAAGTTTGATCCCGGCGATGAATTTGGATCGCTGCGGCGAACCCGCAAGCTGGTGCAAGGAAATGCCGCTCTCAGCTTTTATCGCATCGGCGGGCGTCCGGACTTGAGTGTTTGAGCGTGATGCCCCGGTCGGAGCTGGCTGGACGTCACTAGCTGGGCGACACTACATGATCAGATCGCTGCTGGTGCGCAAAATGGGGTGCTGCATCTCCTGCAGGTCGTTCTTCACCATGTTGAGGCCGTAAACGCAGCCCTCGAACTCGCGCGAAAGATGGGCGAACAACGGCGCGACCTTGGCGTATTCGAAGTGCTCGAACTTCGAGACGATGTAGTAGCTTTCTTTTCCCGCCTTCATCCACTCCACAAAATTCTCCAGGCGATGGCGGCGCAGCCGGAAGTGATTGATGCTCTCGGGAAACATTCCGGTGAAGAACAACGCATAATCTCCAATGTGCTTGCGTACCTGGCGTTCCCGGTCAAACGAGGGCGCGGGGCCGTAGACCGGATCGGCCTCGAGCAGCATTTCGCCCAGGTCGGTCACCGGACGGTCGGCGATGTCATGAATCTTGAACAACTGATCAGTCTCGCAGAACTCCGTCAGCAGATGCGAGACGTAGGCAACGACTTGTGGGTCCCGAATACCGATCTCCTGGGCATAGTGGCGTCCCACCAATTCCTGGAAAAGCTGCCGCAGCGGGTGAGATTCCGGAATCATGCCTCTTTGGGCTCCCTGAAAGCCACGTTGCTTACGGCTTTCCAATGTTCGTTAGTAACTAGTTATCCCACTCTCGAAACAAACGCAAGTGACTTTTGTTTATCCCTCCTATCGTTTTTCGTAATCATTAGAAGCGTGCCGATCGTTGCCAGGTTGCGCGGGTGTTTTGTTGGCAGACGCACGCGTCGGCTGCTAAACACAAACAGGTTGGTTCGCTAATAGAATCGCGTGTAGGAGGGAATCGCAAATGGAAAGACTGAACATCTCCAGTGGCACACCTTGGGAACCTGTTGTGGGTTACTCGCGTGCAGTGAAGGTTGGATCCTACATCCATGTGTCGGGAACGACTGCAACTGGGACGGACGGCAAGGTTGTGGGCGTTGGAGATGTCTACGCCCAGGCGGTGCAGACGTTGAAGAATATCGGAAGCGCACTGCAGAAGGCCGGTGCCAAGATGGAAGACGTGGTCCGCACGCGCATGTATGTGATCAACATCGCAGAGTGGGAGAAGGTCGGCAAGGCGCATGGAGAGTTCTTCCGCGATATCCGTCCTGCAACTTCCATGGTGCAGGTGAGCGCTTTCATCTCGCCCGAGATGCTGGTCGAAATTGAAGCTGATGCCTATGTCGCAGGGAAGTGAGAGTAGAATCCCACCATTCCAAAGCCTGTGCGGCAACCGGGAGATGCCAACGTGAAGAACCATGTGTCGAACTATGTGTGGAAGTATGCGTGGATATTGCTTCTTGCGGCCGCGATTCCAGCGGCCGCGCAACAGAAAGACAATGCTGCGTCCGACTCCTGGACGGTCATTCGCGCCGGGTCTCTAATCGACGGCAAGTCCGCGGCGGCGCGCCGCGACCAGGTAATTGTCATTCATGGCAATCGCATCAAGAGTGTCAGCGATGCGGCCACCGCCAAGATTCCCTCAGGGGCGGTCGTGATTGACTTGTCAAAAGCCACGCTACTGCCCGGTCTCATTGATTCCCACACCCACATCTTTTTGCAGGGAGAAGATCCAGCGGAGGGAGGGTACGACGCCAACATCCTGAACGCTCCCCTTGCCCTGCGCGCGGCACGCGCCACAGTTTCTGCGCGGCGAGCGCTGGAGCAAGGCTTCACGACCCTCCGCGATGTAGAAACCGAAGGAGCCGGTTACGGCGATGTCGGCATCAAGGAGGCGATCGAGCAAGGCTATATTCCAGGGCCGCGCTTATTTGTCGCGACCCGCGCCATCTCGACCACGGGTGGCTATCCGCTGGAGGGCTACGCTCCAGAACTCGACATGCCCAAGGGCGTGCAGATTGTCGACGGCCCGGTCGAAGCCCGCAAGGCGGCGCGGGAACAACTCGATCATGGCGCCGATTGGATCAAGGTCTACATGACGCATCGTTCGTGGGTGGGCAAGAACGGCGAACTGGTCTCCCAGCCAACGCTGACGCTCGAAGAGTTGCGGGCGGTGGTGGACGAAACTCACGGCTGGGGTAAGAAAGTTGCCTGCCACGTGTATGGAGGCATCGGCCTGCGCCGGGCGCTCGACGGTGGATGCGACTCGATCGAGCACGGCCTTGATCTGGATGACGCTGCGATTGCCCAGATGCTGAAGCAAGGCACGTGGTATGTGCCGACGATCAGCGTCTATTACGTCGATTGGGCCCCGGCCGACACGCCTGCTGGGCAGCGCGACCGGCTGCGCGCCTCCATCCACGAGCAGTCGTTCAAGAAGGCGCTCAAGGCGGGGGTGAAAATTGTCTTCGGCACCGACATGGGCGGAATTCCCTGGACCGAGCCCATCGCCCAAGAGTTCCCACGCATGGTCGAGCTAGGCATGCAGCCCATGGACGCTATCCAAAGCGCAACCTCGCGTGCCGCCGTTATGCTCGATATGGAAGGCAAAATCGGAGTGGTTGCGCCGGGAGCGTTTGCCGACATCATCGCGGTGAACGGCGATCCTTTGTCCGACATCAAAGTGCTGGAAAACGTGCAGTTCGTCATGAAAGACGGCAAGGTATTCAAGAGCGAGAAACCGTAAGGAGTGCAAATCCCCGTTTCTTGCTTGAATTAAAGATTGCCCATATCGTTTCAATTCACTTGACAACTCCTTCGCGGCGAGCATAATTCATCAATCCGGTCCCTGCCTTGGATCGGGATTCGACTCAAGGGATTGCTGTGGAGAGCCGGAGGAGGTATTTATGAGCGTGCTGGAACTTTGTGACCGGGAAATCGCGGCCGTGCCGCTCGATGCCACCGTCGCCGACGCCATCAACAAAATGCTCGACCACCATGTAGGAGCCGTCGCCGTTGTCGATTCCGAATACCGGGTCGCGGGAATTTTCACCGAGCGCGACGTTCTGCGCAAGATGGCGCTCACCCGCACCGACCCGCAGACCACCTCGGTCCGCGAACTGATGACCACGCCGGTTGAGATGGCAACCCGCCGCACCGGGGCAGGCGAGGCCCTGACCACTATGTTGGAACGCCACTTCCGTCACCTGCCGGTAGCCGACGACGACGGCAAACTGCTCGGAATTCTCTCCATCCGCAACCTGCTGGAGTGGCGCGTCGACGACCTCAGCCGTGAACTCGAATCGCTCGAACAGTATGTCTCCAATGACGGTCCCGGAGGCTAGCGCAAGTCTTCGCCGCATCTCACGTCTGCTCATGTGGGGACGGCCGCCCCTTCGGCTTCGCTCAGGGCAGGCTCTCGGCTGTCCGGTCGAGTGAAGCTCGGCCATCCCTTCGCCAAGGCGCAAACTTAGCCTCCGCCTTCGCCGCGATTCTCTTTCGCCGTTAACCGGATTTCTGTACAATTCAACCGCTTTAATAGAGGAGAAACCCTGTGCACAAATTTCAAACTTCTCGCATGTTTTTCGTCGCGCTGCTTGCACTAGCTGTCCCACTTTTCGCCCAGCAAGGTTCTAACTCCGTCGTTATCCACGCCGGACACGTGCTCGACGTGAAGACCGGCAAGCTGCTTTCCGACCAGACCATCGTTATCGAAGATGGGAAGATCGTGAGCGTCGGAGGATCCGCGGACGCGAAGGCTTCCGGCGACGCTGTTCGCATCGATCTGCCCAACGCAACGATCCTGCCCGGATTGATCGATGCCCACACGCATCTCACGATGGATCCCAAGTTCGGCTATGAGGAACTCGGTGTTTCCATACCGCGTCAAACCTTGACTGGCGCTAAGAACGCCCGGATCACCCTTGAAGCCGGATTCACCACAGTCCGCAATGTAGGCGCGGCCGGCTACGGCGATGTCGCCCTGCGCGATGCCATCAACGCCGGCGACGTGCCCGGTCCGAGGATGTTGGTGAGCGGGCCGCCGCTTAGCATCACGGGAGGACATGCGGACAACAATCTGCTGCCGTTTGAATATCACGCGACCTCGGATGGCGTGGCCGACGGCGTCGACGGCGTCCGTCACATGGTCCGGCAGAACATCAAGTATGGCGCAGACTTGATCAAATTCATGGCGTCGGGTGGCGTGCTCTCGAAGGGGGACAATCCGCAGGCGTCGCAGTACACGCTGGAAGAAATGAAGGCCATCGTGGACGAGTCCCACCGCCTGGGACGAAAAGTCGCTGCTCACGCCCACGGAGCGCAGGCCATTCTCTGGGCGTCCGAGGCGGGAGTGGATTCCATCGAGCACGGCTCCTACATTGATGACGCGGACATCGCGGAGATGAAGAAGAACGGTACTTACCTTGTTCCCACGCTTTATCTGGGCGATTGGTTCATGGAGAACGCCGAAAGAAACCACGTCCCGGATTTTCTGCTGATCAAGGCGAAGGCGGTCATGCCAGCTGCGCGCAAAAACATCGCACACGCTTTTGCCAGCGGCGTGAAGGTGGCCTTCGGCACCGATGCCGCCGTTTATCCTCACGGACTGAACGCGCATGAGTTTGCAGTGATGGTCAAGCTGGGGTTGACGCCGCTGCAGGCCATTCAGGCCGCCACCATCAATGCTGCGGATCTTCTCGGATGGCCAGGGAAAGTCGGATGCCTCGATCCAGGCGCGTGGGCCGATATCGTAGCGGTCGATGGCGATCCGCTGAAGGACGTAACCATTCTTGAGCACGTGAAATTTGTCATGAAGGGCGGCGAGGTCGTGCGCAACAATTACGCGAAGTGACTAAGAGCTATCGCCAAAATAGTTCGGGAAGGGCACGGCTTCAGCCGTGCCGCCCAGGGTAGATAGAGAGATGCGGCTTTAGCAGCTGAGGGAGTCACGTTTTACTGCTTGTCCTTCCGCGCCCGCTCCGTGACCCAATCCGTCCAGAAGGATGAAGCTCCGCTGGCCAGCAGTGGAGCCTTGCCGAGCACGGCATCCACGAAGTTTTCGATCATCGGATAGTGCAGATTGGCGTGCGCCGGCAGATTCTCGCGGCCCCCAGGATAGATCAACTCAGGACCGTTCAGCGGACTTAAATTCATTTCACCCTCAGTTCCGCGAATGCGGCATTCGTCCCGGCTGATCTTGGAATGCCAGCGAACATCCACAATGCCGCGCACACCATCGGGATACTCGATCATCACGGTCGCATTGTCTTCCACCTTGTAATGATGAACTGCATTCGAAAGCTGTCCAGTCACGCGGCCGGGCTCGCCGAATAAGAAGTTCAGCACATCAATGCGGTGCGAGGCGATGTCGTAGAGTGGGCCGCCGCCGGCCTTGGCCGGGTCGATCGGCCAACTGCGATGACTCTCCTTTCCGTCGAACGTTTTTCCGTCAGACCATCCGTGGCAAGTGAGTTCCGCGACGACAGGCTGGCCGATTGCGCCCGCAGCGAGCAACTGCTTCGCGCGCTGCACCTTGGGATACATTCGGCGATAGTAGGCCACGCCGAAGGTACGCCCGCTCTCTTCCGCGATCTGCACCATCGAACGCGCCTCGGCTTCATTCATAGCCATGGGCTTCTCGCACAGCACATGCTTGCCCGCGCGAAGCGAGTGGATGGTCTGTGGCGCATGAAGGAATACGGGAGTCGCGACGTAAACCGCATGAACTTCCGGATCGGAAAGAGCTTCGTCGAGCGTGGCCCAAGCCCGCGTGTTGTAAGGCACGGCTTTCGCCGGATCGCGCGTGACCAGGCCGTATAAGCTGCTTCTGGGCTCCGCCTGGATCGCAGGAATGACGCGGCGGATGGAGATATCGCCAATTCCGATTACGATCCAGTTCAGCATAGGCGAAGCGAGTGCAAAGTTAAAAGGCCGGCCTAAGCCGGCCTTCGGGAATAATCTCAAACACGAACTACTTTTTGGGAGCGATCGCGTCTTTCGCAGCCTTGGCCACGCGGAACTTTACCACGGTCTTGGCCTTGATCTGAATCGGCTCGCCGGTCTGCGGATTGCGTCCAATGCGGGCCTTGCGATGCGCTTTCACCAACCGGCCCAGGCCGGGCACAACGAACACGCCATTCTTCTTGGTCTCTTTTACAGCGACGTCGGCAAGCTGTTCGAGAAATCCAGCGACAGTCTTGTTGGGAAGTTCAGTTTTCTCGGCCAGATGACGGACGAGTTGAGTCTTGGTTAAACCTGAAGCCATTTGTTTCCTCCTCTGAATAGATACGAATTTTAATTCCAGCGGGCTTGATCTTACTACCACTGCCCTGTGGAAAACAGCCTTATTTTACGCGGGTTCCGTACGGAGAGCGCTCGGAAAGGGCCATTTTCACATGCTGATTCGCAGATGAGCGTCCCGAAATGGCCCAAACATGGGTCCCCGAAGCCGTTCCCGGTGACTGCCGAAGGTGATTCGCCCCAAGCTTGTCGTCATTCGGTGCCATAATGCTCAATGAGGAGACGAATCGATTTGAGTTGCGCGATCTGCGAGATTCGCAAGGAAAAACGCTTCTGTCCCGCCGTTCACGGCCGCATCTGCGCCCAGTGTTGCGGCGAGCAGCGCGAGGTGACGCTCGATTGCCCCAGCGACTGCCCCTATCTGCAACAGGCCAGGGAGCACGAAAAGCCGCGTCCCGCGGACCAATTCGACCGCGCGTCTTTGTTTCTGCAGGTTGAGATTTCGGAACAATTCACTTACGAGCGCGAGCATCTGCTCATGGGGCTCAGCTACGCTCTTGCAAAAGCAGCGCAAGCGGACCGCACTCTGAACGATCGCGATCTGATCGCTACACTCTCGGCGATGGGCACGAGATACGAGCGCCTTGTGAATTCCGGGCTGCATTACGAACAGCCGCTCACCACCGCCGCCCAGCACGCCGCCGCGGCTCAAGTGGAAGAAATGTTGAAGCAGTATCGTGAGGCCGAACAGAAACAATTGGGATACTCCACCCTGCGCGATTCCGACGTGCTCAAAGCTCTGGTGTTCCTCGTTCGGCTGGGCCACGGACGCACCTCAGGCCGACCCAAGTCGCGAGCCTTCATCGATTTTCTCCTCGCACAATTTCCGGAGAAACAGTCGACTGTGGTCACGCCGCGGGAAACAGCCAGCCGCATCATAGTGCCCTAGGGGCAAAATGCTAGCCACGGATTTAACGGATCAACGCGGATAATAAAGATCTCTCACGGTTTATCCGTGGGCATCCGTGAAATCGGTGGCGCAGGTTTTAGCTTCCGCACCACCTGCCCTGCCGTCAGCCCATCCAGCAGTTCGCGAACCGTCTTCTTCAGCACAGGATGAAATACTTCCGGCCCAATCTCCGTCAGAGGCTCAAGGACGAAGCGTCTCTGGTGCAGCGCGGGATGTGGGATAGTGAGGTCCGTGGAATCAACGACCATGCCATCGAACAGCAGGATGTCGATATCAATCGACCGTGGCCCTTTTTTCTGCACGCGCCGCCGGCCCATCTCCTCCTCGATGTGGAGAATCGCTGCTATCAATTCCTGCGGGGTCTTGCTGGTTTCAAGCGCGAGCGCACAGTTCAGAAACCACGGCTGCTGAGTAAACTCCACCGGCTCGGTCTCATAAACAGACGACACCGCAATCACTCGACCGATTGTGCCCAACCGAGTCCGTGCCTCCCGCAGCTGCCCCTCGCGGTCGCCGACATTTGATCCCAGCGAAAGATAAGCGAGGTTGGGCATGCTTAAAGCTAGTGTCAGGCATTATTGTGCTGGTTTCCACTGGAAGTTTTCTCTTGCCGTAAGGTCCAATGCCTACCCATAAAACCCGATACCTTGGTCACCTTTCGAGGTGCTCGACCGAACGTTAGAATCCCAGTTATGACGTTGGAGTCTCTACTTCTGAGCCGGGATAGCGAAGTGCTCCGAATCCTTCGGCCTACACTGGAGAAGCTCTCGATTGATGTCGAGGTGTGCCAGGAAGCGAAAAAAGCCACCGAAATCCTCATCTCAGAAAAGTTCGACGCCGTGATTGTGGACTGCGACGATCTGACAGGCGGCCTGGAAGTGCTGCAGGGCCTGCGCGCCACCCCCAGCAACCGGAATTCTGTAACCTTCGCCCTGCTGAACGGAAAGAAAACCACCACCCAGGAAGCTTTTGGCATGGGCGTGAATTTCGTCCTGCAAAAGCCCATCAGCACGCTGAATGCTTCGCGCTGCTTTCATGCGGCGCTGAATTTCATGGTGCGCGAGCGCCGCCGCTATTACCGCCAGCCCGTAAAGATGCAGGTCCGGGTGGTCTTGAGCGACAAAGAAATTATCGGCACCAGCACCAATATCAGCGAAGGAGGCATGGCCGTCATCTTGCATAAGGCGATTCCCAAAGGCGCTGCTCCTCGTTTGCAATTCACCTTGCCGGAAACCAAACTGTCTCTGGATGTTGAAGCGGAAGTAGCCTGGGCCGACATCAAAGGACACGTCGGATTACGCTTCCTCAACGTACCCCTGAGTTCCCAGCAGCTCCTGGAAAAATGGCTCGACGAGCAAATGGAAAAAGAGCTCCCCGGCACGAAAGAGATGCTGGCAATCCCCGGCTCCGACACCGTCCAATAAGCCTGCCACTGGCCACCTCCCGGCAGGTATTCACTTTGTAACTTTGTCCCTGCGCTCGTGCGTGGCAATCTGGTGGGATACTGGAGAGCCATTGCCATGCTTCCTACTGCTTACCGCATCACCCGTGTCCAGAAGACTCTGCGCTGGTTTGAGCAAGACATCGCTCTGTTAAACTTGCGGGTAAAGGACCTGTCAGCCGAACGGCAGCGCTCGGCCCGCCAGTTCGCCGCGGCGTTGATCACCCAGACCCGCGCCGAACTGGACCGGTTGCTCGAGGAACAACCTGAGCCCCCGTCCGAGACAGGCGATTTTCCCTGCGAACCTGCCGACTGATGTGGTTTTGGGGCTTGGGTATTCAGCGCCAACTCAAGATCGTCAGAGTGAAGACCCAGCTGTAGCATGAGAGCTGTAAGGACCAGCGGCGTCCCGCTCTTCTTCCGGCAGCGTTACTTCCTCCCACAGCGTCTTGTCGCGCAGGATGCGCGAGACCAGCGCGGTGTGCATGGCATGACCGGCGCGGTCGGCTGCGATTCTGCCTAGGATTGGCTTGCCCAGCAGCGCAAGGTCGCCCACCAGATCAAGCACCTTGTGCCTCACGAACTCGTCGGGAAAGCGCAACGGGCCGTTTTCGATTCCGTCGCGAGTCAGCACGATGCAGTTCTCCCGCGATGCGCCGCGGATTAACCCCATGTTGCGCATGGTTTTTTCATCTTCGCGCGAGCCGAAGGTGCGCGCCCCTGCAATCTTGCGCAGGTAGCTGCCGTTTGAAAGCTCCACCTGGAAGGTCTCCTTGCCGATCAGCGGGTGGGGAAAATTGATCGAGTAAGAAACCGAATAGCTGTCGGCGGGGTGCACCGAAATAAACTTGTTGCCCTCGCGCATCTCAACTTCGCGAAGAATCTTCAGATACTTGCGCGGCCGGCGCTGCTTGCGAATCCCGGCCTTCTGAATCAGTTCGACAAACGGCAGGGCGCTGCCATCGAGGATTGGGAGCTCGAGATTGTCCAGCTCCACAATCGCATTGTCCACGCCCAAGCCGATAAAAGCCGAGAGCAAGTGCTCGGTGGTGGAGATGAGCACGCCCTTCTTCATGAGACTGGTCGCATAACTGACGCGGGCGACGTTGCGGCTGATGGCTTCGATCTCAAAGCCATCCAGATCGATGCGGCGAAATACGATTCCCATTCCGGGAGGCGCGGGAAGAATTCGCATCGAAACCGGCGCGCCGCTGTGGAGTCCTACTCCACTACATTCCAAGGCCGAGCGGACTGTTTGCTCTGAAGTCAAGGGGTGTCTGCGTATGTCCCGGTGAATGAATAGATTACAGCCCCGGCGCCGCCTTCGACTGTGGTAAAAACGCCACAGTGCGTGGCGTAATATCGATAGCGCACCTGATTAATCAAGGGATGGTTGCCCTAAAGGCAGATAACTCAATCAGTTATGCTGGAACTGCAAGATCACGGACAGCACCAACAATGACATTACCTTAGTGTTTCTTCGCAGGCTTATTGGGATTGTAGGCCGAAGTGGGATCGAACATGGCTTCGTCAACCCCCTCATTGTAGTGAATCGAATTCAGAAAGCGCTGAGCTTGCATGTCTCCGTTGTAGTAACGGGTGAAGCTGTAGGGCGTCATGATGCCTTGCACCGGCTTGTAATTGTCGTAGATTTCTTCCTCCACGTTGCGGTCTCTATCTACCGGATCACGCCATTTGTAGGTCTTCTTGATGGGTAGATGACTTTCGAGATCGAAGGATAGACTCACCGCTTCGTCTCTGGCGTTGATCAGCGTGACCTGCTGGGCTGCGACGTTGCCAGCTAGAGCATTGCCGTCGTAGAAAAGTGCCACACTGGGATCGTTGACCCAGGTGCGGAGAATGGTTTCTAAAGAAAGCCTGCGCCGGCGCAGATAATCGTCAAGATCCTTCTTTTCCAGCGCGTGCGGGCCCTTGTAGGTGATTTCGTAACCCTTCTGCCCGACGTAGACAACGGCAACGTCCCGCTGCGGCGTGACTTCGATCCGCTCCCGGTCAGGGTATTCCACGAACCGCCAGAACTGGACGCCGCCAGTGGAGTTCCCGTGATAAAAGCTGTAGGTCCGCCCCTGCTGCTCTATATCGTGGACATTCAAATATGCCGGGCCGCCCAATGCCTGGATCGCCTGATTGAGCAGCGCGCGCGCCTGGCGCGCGTTTCCCTCATCATTGCCCAGAGCGACGGCAGAAGCGCGCGAAGCCGGCGCGCCTGCTTGAGCGCCAGCCGCAGGTTCGCCAGGCTTCGCGAGCGCGAGCGCCAGCACAGCCATGAGGAGTGGATATTTCATTGAGCCAGCCGCATTTAATGGTCAGCGTGACGGTCGAATAGGAAATTGTAGCTGCTGGCAGCAGAATTCCGGACAGCAGCGCGCACCACGATTCCTCGCCATGTTCCGTACTTTGTTGGATGCGGAAAAAACCGATGGCGTCACCGAGCGCGGAAGTTCCCTGCCCAGCTATCCCACCAGCACAGCTCCGC
>JBAWCJ010000050.1:0-7037 GCA_049590215.1 Candidatus Sulfotelmatobacter sp.
AGTGTACCTACGATGACCTTAGTATGGGTTATCAAGCGCTCTTATTCTGTCCCGATGAGAAGGTGGCTCGCGCTGTAACGCAGGTTCTCAGCGAGTTGGACTTCACCGTCATTCCCTGCACCGAACCTTTTGGAGCGGTCAAGAAATTGATGGGCGAGCACTTCGATGCCGTCGTGGTCGACTGCGATAACGAGCAGAACGCCACGTTGCTTTTCAAAAGCGCACGGAACACGCCCGCCAACCAGTCATCTCTCGCGGTCGCCGTGGTGGAAGGGCAGGCGGGAGTGGCAAAGGCTTTCCGGATCGGGGCGAACCTGGTCCTCACGAAACCCATCAATGTGGAGCAGGCGAAAGGCACGCTGCGAGTCGCCCGCGGACTGTTGCGCAAGAACGAAGCCGGAAAACCGGCAGCTCCGGCGAGTGCGGCAGCAGCGACAACCGTGAAGCCGGCGAAGCCTGTGCCGGCTCCTCCGAAGCCCGTGTCGCCAGCGCCAGGTACATCAGCGCCAAATTCGAGGGTGGTTGTTGCGCGGCCGGCTGCACCTGTTCAACCTTTGGTGAATGCGGCAACGGCCAGTAT
This sequence comes from Candidatus Sulfotelmatobacter sp., assembly GCA_049590215.1. Classification (GTDB taxonomy): domain Bacteria; phylum Acidobacteriota; class Terriglobia; order Terriglobales; family Acidobacteriaceae; genus Sulfotelmatobacter. Next base: position 581 of record JBAWCJ010000050.1, read on the forward strand.
TCCAGCTCAGAAACCGGCGCAGCCGAAAGTGGTGGCATCGATTCCCGGCGAAATCAATGAAAGTGACGCGGACATTTTGGAGATTAGCGATGAAGTCGCTTCGCCTTCGATCGCTGTGCCCGAGGCAAAGATAGCAACAACACATTCCGCAAATCTGTCGTCGGCCAGTTCGGCAGGGGTTGGGTCAGGCGCTGCAAGCGCGCCGGCTCCCGCCCGCGAGACGAAATCCAGTATCACAACGGACATCAAGTCGTCGACGCCCGCGCCCGAGAGTTCTGGCGGGAAAGTCGCGGACCTCAACGTGGAGACCTCTTCGGGCGACGGAGGGTCTGCACCTGCGCCGGCGTTCACCTTCGGCGGCAATGTCAGCGACGGTGCGAAGCGCGCCTCCCGCGGCAACAAGAAGACCCTGCTGATCGTGGCTGCGGTTGTGCTCGTGGCCGCTGGCGGTTACGCACTGTGGATGCAATGGGTGGGTTCGAGCGGGGCCGCAACTCCTTTCACTCAGGTTGCCGGGTCGGTGGTGAAAACGCCTGCGGTGATTCCACCGGTGGCACCGAGAGTAGCTCCTGCTGTCTCGTCCGCTGCTACTTCTTCCACGACGACTTCTGCGCCTTCGGCGGTTTCGTCCTCGACGCCCGGCACCGAAGTGACTCTACAACCGGCGGGGACATCCAAGACTTCTTCCAACTCCGACGCGTCAGACGAGGACGACGCGGAGAAAGCGCCAGCTCATCCGGGTAAGGTGAATCCGAAAGCGAACTCTGCCAAAGTTTCGGCTCCGACAGTCGATAAGGCTCCAGACACGATAGCGGCGGCGCCAGCCATTGTGATCAAGAACGACCTTTCGCAGAAGCCGGTTGCAAAGCCGGCACCGACGCCCGATACGCCTGCTCCGAGCATAACCGGTATTGCTGCCGGGGACGGCGGCGGAGCGATTCCCAATCTGATGGGCGGCGAGAGCAATGCTCCGGCTCCCGTGCTGGGGACGCTGAATGTCTCACAGGGAGTGTCGCGAGGACTTCTGGTGAAAAAGACGGCACCGGTGTATCCGCCGAGCGCCATGCAGATGCACATCGAGGGTGCGGTTGAGCTTGTGGCAACCATTTCCAAGAGCGGCGACATTTCCGCGGTGAAGGTTGCCAGCGGAAATCCACAGTTGGCGCGCGCCGCGGTTGACGCCGTGAAGCAGTGGAAATACAAACCCTACCTGCTCAACGGCGAGCCGGTTGAGATTCAGACACAGGTCACTGTGAACTTCAAGCTGCCTAACTAAAGCTCAGCGGTTCTCAGTTCTCAGTTCTCAGTTTTGATCCAGCCCGTAAGAGTTGCCTGCTCGGGCTGTGGATTCCTGCTTGAAAATAAAGTTGGCGGCGATGGTTTAGGGATGGCTGGGTCGTCCGCTTGTTTGCTGAAACATCGGGTATCCCCCTCCCCCCTCCTGTCAGTGGGATCATCATGTTAGCGGGAAATTCTCCGCAAAATCCGGATGTCAAAGAACTTAGAGGTCAAAATCTAGAGAACAAACGAGTTAGGAGCGCGGCGGGTTGGGTTCGCCCAACCGTCACGGCCTCGACTATGATCGCGAGATTTTATTGTGGGCACAAGGTCAGATGTCACAGTGTGGCTGTGGAAATTCTTCGGCGCCGGCGATGAGTTGGGGAACGTCCGGCCTGCCCCGGATTCTATGCGAGACCCGTGAGCTGGCATAGCATCCCCGCTGCACTCATATGAGGGTCGATGAGTGTAATCGCCTGTTAACGACAACTGACTGCAAAGCTGACCACCCCTCTATAGGTAAAATGATACTTGCCGAAAATAAAATGGGCAGTCATCATGCGAATGAGCAATCACGTCTGAGGTGATTCTTGCTTCAAGCCATTATTGTGTTCATATTATCTTTCGTCTGGGGCGTCACACTCATTGCCCAAACTGCGCCTCCCGTGCGCAAAGTCTTGGACAACGTGGTCACTTCGGAGCGTGATCCGGCAGTACGAATTGAATTGCCGAAGGCAGCTCAGTATGTCGGAGCAGATCGCTGGGTGCTCTACGGCATCGCAGATTGCGAACTGCACGCTTTCGTGGAAGCCGATGCGCAGAAGAACGTTCAACGGCTGTACTGGATCCAATTTGAAGGCTACTTGCCGAGCCGACCTGATCTGCGTCACACGTACGATTCCCCGAAGCACACGACCATCGGCGGCATGGATTTCTACGTGGACACCTGGGTTCGGGCGAAGGGCGCGACGACGGAGTCAGGTTCTGATCGTGAGCACATCGAGGCGCTTGTGCGTGCCCGGGGTTATCGGATGCCGGAGGCAATGATGTATGTGCGCCTCGTCCACCTGCTGGATGAGGAAAAGCGGAAGGAGTTCATGATTATCTATGGCGAGGATCTTGCTGCGACCGGACTTACGGCTGACGAGCTGAGCGAGGGAGGCAAAGCGCACGACCGATGGCCGGGCATTGCGGACGCCATGATCGGACATGCGAAGAGACGCATCATAATTGAGTCAGCAAAACCCTAAATCGAAATGCGCACTTCGTGATGGGCATGACACTCATTGCTCCCGCCATCGAGGTTTTGAGTGTAATCACATGTTTACAACATTTAGGGCCGGTAACCTCATCTATCAGCTACAATCCGGCGGTGGCATGTCATGACGCCCTCTGAGTTGCTAAGAGACTCACCTAGTTCGACCGCTTTGAAACCATCGGCCCAGATCGTGGCCGTCGCGGTCGTTCAGTTCGCGGTGAGCGCACTCGTGTGGGCTCCATCCGCACTACTCTTGTTGGGTGACGCGATCTCTAACCACAGATATGCCGCCGCCGCTGCCGCGCCTCACCCAACTATTCTCCTTCAAACCCGGTCTCATGAGCTTTACGCCGTCGTTATCGGGGTTCCACTCTGCCTCTCTCTGTTGGGCGTGGTCACTGGCAGGGGGCTCTTGCGGATGCGAAACTGGGCGCGAAGAACAACGCTCTACATGGCAACTGTTCCCGTGTGTGGCTGTGCTCTTTTCCTGCGTCTATATCATCCGAAGAACGTTGCAGAGGGCGCAATTTTCGTGATCGGAGACTTAACGCCCGTCGTCGTCGGAGCCTTGCTTGTGGTCTTATTCCCGGTAAGCGTCTGGTGGTGGATTCTTCTCACCCGCAAAACTGTGCGCTCCCGGTTTCGATAGGAAGCCCGCCATGCATGGCCGCTGTGTTCGTTGGCGTAATATCCCGATTACACTCATTGACCCAGGCGAGTGGCTCGAGCCCGCTTTCGGCTTAGGTGGGGCGGTTCGACCGCTGGGCAAGGTCCTCCCGCCGCTCGATCGCGTTCTTGTGCCGTCCACTCCGATTCGATCTCGTGCCTTCTCGGGCTTGCTGGTTTGGATTAGCCTCCGACATCCCTACCCATCGGTTCATCGTCGCGTAGACGAGTACATAGGTCCCTTCCGCTTCCCCCTCGGCTTCGCTCGGGGCTTCGGCAAAACAGGGCAGGCTCTTCGCGTTGTGCTCTCGGCGGCGGTGGGGCCCGCTGGGCTCAGGATGACGAGTCTGGGGAAGTGGCGAGTGGCCCGCTCAAGCCAACGTCCCCACTCTAAATTTCGCAAAGAACGCGAAATTTAGGATGGGCCACCCGTCGGAGATCCCCGCCCGGCGGTTCGTCATCACCCAGGCAAGTACATGGGTCCTTCGCGTGGTGCTTTCGGCGGCCTAGGGCTCGCGGGGCTCAGGATGACACGCGGTGGTGGTGCAGGCGAGTAGCAGGTTCCTCCACTCCGCCGTCGCGGGCGCTCCTGCTGCGGTCGGAATGACAAAGTGAAGATCACGACAAAACGAAAGTCGCGGCGCGGCTACTACGTCGTAGGCCTCATCATTTCGTTGTCTTCGTGTTCGAGGATGTGGCAGTGCCAGATATAACGTCCCGTAAAGCTGGTGAAGGGCATGATATTTCGCGTGCACGTTGATTCGCGCGACCATGCGAGAATCGGGTGCGCCCGAAGTAGACCCCTCCAATCACGAGATGCGGTGAGCTCGCGAACGGTCCCCTACTCGTGCTGCAGGACCTCGTCGATAACGACTTTCCCGCCTCTATCCACGGAGATGACTTTGTGGACGGAGACATAGCCGCTCAAGGTGATGTCGACGATGTAGTTACCGGGATCGAGGATGAAGTTGACGGGCGTGTCTTTATCCAGCATGTGCTGGTTGACGGCCACCTGAGCTCCCTTAGGCTGAGTCTTGACGTTGATCGTGCCCATGCCCTGAGCTTCTTTGCCACCGAACAGCTTACTCATTTTGCCGACGGTCTTGATGTCATCGACGTTCCCCAGCGGCTGGAGTGTGGGCGAGAAATTGGTAGTCTGGCCCAAGGCGAACTGCGCACTGGTGGTCTGGTCAATGTAGCCGGACTTGCGCACCAGCACGACGTGCTGGCCCTTGTCGACGGAGACCTGCGCGGGAGTGACCCTGCCTGTGTTCTTGCCGTCAATAAACACGTTGGCTCCCGCGGGGCTGCTGGAAACGGCGAGCGTCGCCATGAGCTGCGAGAGATGGCTGGTGACAAACGCTTTGCTGCCGGAAGCCACATTGACGGTTCGCGTATCCGTGGAATAGCCAGCCTTGGTGACCGTAACGGTATGCATGCCGGCGGTCAAACCTGTCAAAGCGAACGGAGTGACCCAGGAGGGATCAGTTCTGCCGTCGACTTGTACCTGCGCACCCTGCGGAGTTGAATCGATTGCCATCTGTCCGGGGATGATCGCGGGAGCGGGGGCTGGCTTCTTTCTGGCGTTTCTGCCTCTGGCGGCTGCGGCAACGTGAGTTGGCTCGGGCTCAGGTTCAGCTACTGGCTCGGCGGGAGCTTGGGCTTCAGGTTGCGCTTGCGCTGGGGCAGTTTGCACGGGCGCCGGCTGTGCGGCAGGTTCACTGGCTGCCGGTTGCGGAGCCGGTTCGGCGGCAACCGGGCGAGGTGTATCGCCATCGCTGTTCAAAGTGTTGACGTGCAGGACCAGGACAACGGCGATGATCAGAATTAAGACCGCGGCGCCAGCGATGGAATAAATCATCAGCTGCGGAGGGACGCTCTTGATTTCTTTCATCGCTTTCTGAGCGACTACGCGAGGCTGAACTTTCGGCTTCTCCGGTTCGTCTTCGCCCGAAAAGCCCGAGAAAACTGTGGGAGCTTGAGGCGTCTTTTGCTCGAAGACGGGAGGTGGCGGAGGCGGCGGAATATAAACTTCCTTGAGCGGAGGTAGTTCGGTCATCTCCGAAAAACTGATGCCGCCGCCGCCCTGAGCCGGACCACCTTCGGCCATCATGGGATCGACGGCTATTTTTGGCTCCTCGACTTCGGGTGTTTCGATCGCAGGCTCATCAAGAACAGGGGACGACATGTAGGCGGACGGTTCTGTTGGCTCGTCATTGGTCGGCTTGACGGGTGTGGATGACGCTGCGCGGCCGCCGGCCCATCCGGCAGCGGCAGCCGCTGCTTTGCCAGGAGCGGATGCAGCTGGAGCGGCAAATTTCTTTTCGACCGGCTTGCTCTGCACTGGCGGCGCAGGAGGTTTCGCCTGGGCCGGCCGGCTGGGAGCAGAGGCACCGGCAAATTTCGTCTGCGCCGCAGCTTTCACTGTAGTGGGAACCGCGATGCCCTTGGCGGGCGCTGCTGCCGCTTTCGCCGCCTGCGGTTTCGATTCCTTGCATTTCTCCAGCTCGTCGAGCAGTTCCCTTCCGTTCTGGAAACGTTCCGCGGGATCCTTCGCCAGAGCTTTCATGATTAGATCGCTCAACACAGGATGCAGTTTGGGATTCACGTGCATCGGAGGTACTGGCGTGCTCTCGAGGATGCTCTGGCGAAGCGAGTCAGCATCTTCACGATCGAAGGCCTTGCGGTCGGTCACCATCTCGTAAAACATGGCGCCCAGACTGAAAAGGTTCGACCGGGTATCGATACTCTCACCGCGAACCTGCTCCGGAGACATGTAGTGCAGAATCGAAGGAACGCCAGGCATGCTCGCCGTAAACTTGCCCACACCGGAAACGCCGTAGCCCAGAATCCGGACCGTGCTGTCCCAGCCGCACATGATCTTGGAGGGCTCCAAACTGAAATGAAATATATTATTGGAGCGCGCGTTATCAAGGCCGCCGCACACCTGCCTGCCGATGTCGAGCAAATCCCAGATGGAGAATCCTTCTTTGCGCGCCAGCATGGTGGCGATGCTGTTGCCTTGAATGTATTCCATCGCCGCGCAGAACTGGCCATCGATTTCTGCCGCGCTCTGAACCGGTGTGAGGTTGGAATGGCTCAAAACCTTGACGGCCTCGGCCTCGGCTAGGAGGCACTGCTGCAGCTCGGCGGCGCTTTCGCCGAAAGCAGACAGCTGAATCGCTTTTAAAGCGACGGTTTGACTGGTCTCCTCGTCGTTCGCTTTGTAAACCACGCACGTCGCGGATTTGGACA
>JBAWCJ010000051.1:0-2754 GCA_049590215.1 Candidatus Sulfotelmatobacter sp.
GCACGGCCATTACCTGGGCGCGCCGGCCGAGCGAATCCATCGCTCCGCTCTTAATCAACGATTCCAGCACGCGCTTGTTGAGCAGCCGCAGATCGACGTTCTCGCAGAATTCGTAAATCGATTTGAAGCGACCAAGCTTCTTTCGTTCCGCCACAATCGATTCAATCGCATTGCCGCCAACATTCTTCACCGCCGCCAGCCCAAACCGAATCGCTTCGCCGTGCGGCGTAAAGTTCGCATCCGACACATTGATATCCGGTGCTTCCACCGCAATGCCCATCTCACGGCACTCGTTGATGTACTTCACCACGTCGTCGGTGCTGCCCGTAACCGAAGTCAGCAAGGCCGCCATGAACTCGACGGGGTAATGTGTTTTCAAATATGCCGTGTGATAGGCGAGCAGCGCGTAAGCTGCCGAATGCGACTTGTTGAAGCCGTATCCCGCAAACTGCGCCATGAGATCAAAAATCTTCTCAATCTTCTTCGGCGGAAACTTGCGCAGCGCCGCACCTTGAATGAAACGCTCGCGCTGTGCCGCCATTTCTTCCTGTTTCTTTTTGCCCATTGCCCGCCGTAGCAGGTCGGCTTCGCCCAGAGAGTAGCCTGCAAGCTTGTTCGCCGCCTGCATGACCTGCTCCTGATAAACGAAGACGCCCAGCGTCTCTTCCAAAATCTCTTTCAGCTCCGGCAGTTCATACTCAATCTTGCGCCGTCCCTGTTTGCGCTCGATGAAATCATCGATCATTGCCATGGGTCCTGGACGATAGAGCGCATTCAAGGCGGTAAGATGTTCGATCGAGTTCGGCTGATAGCGCCGCAGCACGTCGCGCATGCCATGCGATTCAAACTGGAAGACGCCGGAAGTCAGGGCTTTGTGAAAAACTTTCTGGTAGGTTTCGGTATCTTCGAGCGGAATGCTTTCGAGCGTAACCGGCGTCCCGCGCGTCTGGGCGATCAGTTTCAACGTGTCGGTAAGAATCGTAAGCGTGGTCAGCCCGAGGAAATCCATCTTCAGCAGGCCCATCTTTTCGATGGCAACCATGTCAAAGGCGGTAACGATTTCCTCGTTCTTGGTTCGATGCAGCGGGACGAGTTCGGTCAAAGGCCGCGGCGAAATCACCACGCCCGCAGCGTGAACTCCGGAGTTGCGCACCATCCCTTCCAGCTTCTTCGCAGTCTGGATCAGCTCACGAATCTGTCCATCTTTCTCCATCGCCTCGCGCAGTTGCGGCGAGTCTTCGATGGCCTGGTCGAGCGTGATGTTGAGCTGCGTGGGAATCATCTTCGCGATGCGGTCGACATCGCTGTAAGGAATGTCCATGGCGCGGCCCACGTCTTTGATCGCCGCCTTGGCCGCCATGGTGCCGAAGGTGATGATTTGCGCGACGTTGTCACGCCCGTATTTCTGCGTGACGTAGTTGATGACTTCGCCGCGCCGGTTCATGCAGAAGTCGATGTCGATATCCGGCATCGAAACCCGTTCTGGATTCAGGAAGCGCTCAAACAGCAACTCGTGCTGCAGCGGATCGAGATCAGTGATGCCGAGCGCGTAGGAAACCAGCGACCCTGCCGCTGATCCGCGGCCCGGCCCCACGGGAATGTCACGCTCCTTCGCATAACGGATGAAGTCCCACACAATGAGGAAGTATCCGGCAAACTTCATTTGCTGGATGATCGCCAGCTCCCGCTCCAACCGCTGCTCGTAGTCTGAAATCGGATGCTTCAGCTTGCCCTGCTCGTGCAACGGCCGCAGCGCCGCCATTCGCCGCGCGAAGCCTTCCCGGGTAACGTGCACAAAATAGCTGTCAATCGTGTATCCCGGAGGAACCTCAAACTGCGGGAACGGCGTCGCAACCTTCTCGAGATGAAGCCTGCAGCGCTCGGCGATATCGAGCGTTCGCGTCAGGACTTCTGGCGAGTCCTTGAACACGCGATACATCTCGTCATGGCTCTTGACAAAGAACTGCGTGCCCTCGAACTTCATCCGCCCGGTGTCGCGAATCGACTTGCCGGTCTGAATGCAAAGCATCACGTCCTGGGCGTGCGCGTCGTCTTCGCAGAGGTAGTGGCTATCATTGGTCGCCACCAGCGGCAGCCCCAGGTCTTTCTCCAGCTGGAACAGACCGGGATGGATTTTGTGCTCCATCGCCAGTCCTTGATCCTGAATCTCTAGATAGAAATTGTCCTTGCCGAAAATGTCAACAAACGTCCCAGCGGCCGCACGTGCGGCATCGTATTTCCCTTCCATCAACCGCTCTGCGACTTCACCTTTCAGGCATCCCGAAAGCCCGATCAGCCCGCGGGAATGCTCCGCCAGAAATTTCTTACTCACCCGCGGCTTGTAATAAAAGCCATGCAGCGAGGCTTCCGACGTAATCTTCACCAGATTGCGGTAGCCCTCTTCGTTCTCGGCCAATACCAGCAGATGGTTGTAGGTATCGCCCTCGGGCGGGGTGCGCTCGATGTTGTGATCGTCCTTCTTGCAGATATAAAGCTCGCAACCCACAATCGGCTTCACGCCCGCGTGATTGGCCGCGTTCACAAAGTGCACTGCGCCGAAGATGTTTCCGTGGTCGGTCATGGCCACGGCAGGCATCCCTAGCTCTTTCACACGTTGGCAAAGTTTTTCGACGTCGCAGGCGCCGTCCAGCAGGGAGTAATCGGTATGCAGGTGCAGGTGGACGAATTGGGACATAGGCCTCAGTTTTATTGTACGGCGATGACCGACCGTTGGCGTCATTCTAACGGGAAATG
>JBAWCJ010000052.1:0-9327 GCA_049590215.1 Candidatus Sulfotelmatobacter sp.
GCGAGGTGTGGAGCGCCGTATCGATTTTCGTGATCGGAACGGGAGTTCCTCCGTTGACGCTCACGCGCATGAGGGGATCGCCCGGACTGGGAGAAAACAGAATCACTCCGTCCGGTCCCCAGGTGCCGCCGCGCCCGAGCGATGCATCACAAATCACCTGCGCCGAACCGCCATTCAGATCAATCGTTTTCAGTTTGCTATCGGCGAAAAATCCCAGCGAGCGTCCGTCCGGAGACCAGAAGGGAAAAATAGCACCCTCGGTGCTGGGCAGCATCCGCGCTTCCAGCAAATTCATCTGGCGAACCCAGAGCGCAGCTTTGCCATCCGCACCCGTGGCGCTGAAGGCGATCGCGCTCCCATCCGGCGAAAGCACCGGCGGTCCGGCAGAATCGCCGGTCAGATTCAGTGTGGTCTTTTCCGGAGGATTGATGACCGTGCGGATGGCCTGAGGCTGAACCGGACGACCAATGAAAATACCAGCGATCAAACCCACCGCAATTGCAATCAGAATGCCGACAGCCCACCCGAGACGCGCGCGTCTCTGCGAGAGTGCGGGCGGCGCTGGCAAGGCCGCAGCATTCGCCACCGGCCGATCAGCCGCGATCCATTGCAGCTCCAGTTTGACGTCGTGCGCCGACTGATAACGCTCCTCCGGATTCTTCTGCAGGCAGGTCGTCACCACATGCTCAAAGGCCAGTGGAGTATTGGGCTTGATGTCGCTTACCGACTGTGGTTCCGATTCCAAAATCGAAGACGCCAGCGAGATTTGGCTCTTGCCCGCAAACGGCCGCTTCCCCGCCACCATCTCGTAAAGCACAGCGCCGAACGCAAAGATGTCGGAGCGCGCGTCCGCCTCTTTCCCCTCAATCTGCTCCGGAGACATGTACTGAATCGTTCCAATCACGCTGCCCGCCGTGGTCAGCGGGGTTAACGGACTCGGCCCGCTCATCGTGGCAGCTGCGGTGAAAGAAGGTGCTGATCCCGACCCAGTCCCCGTACTCTGCACTCCCAGCGGCTTCGCCAGCCCAAAGTCCATCAGCTTCGCGCCCCCCGCGGTGAGCATGATGTTCCCCGGCTTCAGGTCGCGATGCACAATGCCGCTGCGGTGCGCCGCCGCCAGCGCTTCGGCTACGGCAATTCCAATCTTGTAAACCTCGGCCAGCGGCATCGCGCCTTTGCGTAATCTCTCGGCCAGAGTTTCCCCTTCCAGAAACTCCATCACCAGATAATCGGTGCCATTCTGCGAGCCGATGTCGTAAAGCTGGCAGATGTGAGGATGGTTCAACGAAGAGATCGCCCTGCCTTCGCGCTCCATGCGCTGTTTCAGTTCCGGAGAAGAAGAAAGGTGAGAGGCCAGAACTTTCACCGCCACGGTGCGGTCGAGGCGAGTGTCGCGAGCGCGGTAAACTTCTCCCATGCCGCCTGCGCCCAGCGCAGACTGGATTTCGTAGGGGCCGAGCTTCGTGCCAGAGGTAAGAGCCATCGTGTGGCGTCATTATAGTCTGAATCCGTGACGTATCATTCAGATCGCAGAAGGATCGTCTGCCGCTTCTCCGGCGTCTAATCCTTATCTCAACGCGAGCGGCGATTCATAAGGAGAAACCATGCAAAAACGCAAACTTGGAAAAAGCAATCTTGAAGTTTCAACTCTCGGGCTCGGCTGCATGGGAATGAGCTTTTCCTACGGTCCACCGAAAGACAAGAAGGAGATGACCGACCTTCTCCACGCCGCAGTCGACCGCGGCATCACTTTCTTTGACACCGCGGAAGTGTACGGCCCGTTCACGAACGAAGAGCTTGTGGGCGAGGCGCTCGCGCCTTTCCGCGGCAAAGTAGTGATCGCCACCAAGTTCGGCTTCGATCTGGGTGGCACCGATAATCGCCCGGGAGTGGCCGGTGTAAATAGTCAACCCGAGCACATCAAGCAAGCCGTCGAAGGTTCGCTCAAGCGGTTGAAGGTCGATACCATCGATCTCTTGTATCAGCACCGGGTTGACCCCAACGTGCCCATCGAAGACGTCGCCGGCACCGTAAAGGAACTCATTCAGGCCGGCAAGGTCAAGCACTTCGGCATGTCCGAAGCGGGCGTGAAGACGATCCGCCGCGCCCACGCGGTGCAACCGGTCACCGCGCTGCAGAGCGAGTATTCGCTGTGGTGGCGCAAACCCGAAGCCGAAGTGATCCCGACCCTGGAAGAGCTGGGCATCGGCCTGGTGCCCTATAGCCCGCTTGGTAAGGGCTTCCTCACCGGCAAGATCGACGAAAACGCGAAATTCGACAGCTCCGATTTCCGCAGCACGCTGCCTCGCTTTACGCCGGAGGCTCTCAAGGTGAACCAGGCGCTGATCGACCTGCTCGCCAGCGTCGCGAAGCGCAAGAAAGCGACCCCGGCCCAGATCGCACTCGCCTGGCTACTCGCACAAAAGCCCTGGATTGCTCCGATCCCCGGCACGACCAAGCTAAACCGCCTGGAAGAAAACATCGGAGCAGTGTCGCTCCAACTGACGCCCGAAGATCTGCGAGACATCGATGCGGCCGCGTCGAAGATTACGGTGGAAGGATCCCGCTACCCAGAACGGCTGGAGAAAATGACCGGCCTGTAAGCCGTGCGTGCGAATGCAAGCTGGGAAGAAAAACGGGACAGATGGGAACCGGTAGCGCTACCGGGAGGCGAGTCGGCCTTATTTAGAATCATGCATTTAGCGGGAACCGGGCAAAAACGCAGACCTTAGCGGCGTTGCAAGTCACTTGCCCAGTATTCCAGCACGATCAGTTGTGGGACCTTACTTTCGTCATTTGTGTACCCTCCATGCTTTTGTAAGATTCGGGGAAGCAATTCCGATCGCGAAGGGCTTCCAATGAAATCCATTGTCTCCATAGCTATTTTCCTTATTGCAGTAGTGACCTGTTCCTTTGCCGCGCATGTCGAAGGGCTTAGTAAGAAGACAGATTTCAAAACGATGCCGCCAGATCAGGTTCAAGCTCTGCTCCTCAACGCCTCAGCCATTAAGGTGAATGCTCCAAAGAATCTGATCTCTGACCACACGACAATGGAGCTTTGTAACGGCAGGAAGTATAGTTGGGCATCGCGTGAGGAGATGGGTGAGCAATCGTGCGTGATAACCGCCACGGTCTCCCCTCAGGACGACCTGAACAATGCGAACGTGTTATTGCGCAACATGGGGGCCCTGTTCCGAGGTTGCGGTCTATATGCGGCTTCCGACACAGAAACGTATGGCGATGATAGGAGCGGGTATAGTTGCGGCCTTCTCGGTAGCCTTTTCTTTGCTATCGGAAATGTACCTGCAGCCCGCGCGGCATGGGATGCGCCCGGATGCCGCTCACGCGACGCAAACGGTCATCCCGTAGACGGTTGTATGGCTTTCATCGTGGGTAAGTGGGGAACTTCTTACTATCCTAACCTCGGTGGGGAAGTTGCATGGGTTGGGGCCTTCAATAATTCCCGAATTAACGCTTACAGCTCAGATCATGCGAAATTGCTCTCGATGGCAAAAGAGGCCTGCACGCAGGACCTGGACGGGGCGTCGTGCTATTTTCTGCAGACTGAAACAGGGCAGCAAGCAAACTGGGCGGCGATTGAAAGCGCGACACACGAACGGCATGGCGACCTTAAAACCTACTACGCAGCGGAGGACGCGCAACGAGAGCAGGAATCTCGCGACAAGGACGCGCGCTTCAATTCTGTGATGAACGCATTACAGAGCATGCCCGGCGCTTCCGATCCGAATGCCATTATTAATGCGGCAAATCAGCAGGCTGCCGCCGTTCGCGCCGCTGGCGATGCTGAACAGCAGAGCGCAGCACAGCGGCGTGCTGCTAGCCAGATCGCCCCGGCACCTAGCGCAAGTTCAAGTCAGCCTACGACTGCAATGTCGCCAGCAACCCAACCCGCCTCGAATTCCAACGCCGCAACCAACAGCAGTTCCACGGCCTCGTCGAACCCTCCGAGTAATCCACCCGCGAGCGGAAGCTGCACGACAGTGAATTCTGCAATGAGTGTGACCGACCAATGGCGTTCCGGCAGCGGCGGGTTTTGCAGTCAAGAAGCTCTTGCCTTCGTCAGCAATAACACCTCGCAGAGTGTTGATTGCGTCGTGGTATTCCATAAGAACGGCACCTACGATACGGCGAATGGTTCACTTGTGACGGTTGCTCCAGGGCAGAGGATCGGCGGCGAATGGGGCGGTTTGTGGTCATGTGGCAACGATTCCAACCAAGTGATCTTCTCCTGCGTGCCGACCGCACAAAACCTCGCGACAGGTTGCCTCGCGCACGTGAACTGGAAAGACCTGATTCAGTAGATTTCAAAGTGCAAGCTGCAAGGCTAAGAGCGCAACGGCAGGCAGCAAGTGAGAGCATGGCAAAATGCGCCGCAAGCCCATAATCTCAATTTAATTGGAAATCGCCGCGGTGAATCCCGGCTAAGTTGTTGGTAGCGCTACCGGGAATCGAACCCGGGTTTGAAGATTGAGAATCTTCCGTCCTAACCCCTAGACGATAGCGCCATCCCCGCAGTCTCGAATAAGAGCTTCGATTATAGCAAAGCAATCCCCGCCGATTTTTCTTCGCGAAGGCAGGTTTGCACAGCCTCCGGAGGTCTATAATTGATTCACTTCTGCCACAAATTTCAATGTTCTCCTAAACGTTGCGGGACAAGTGTATGTGGTTCGTTCAACAGTTCGATTCATTCCTAAATTTAGGTATATGTAAGGAGTATCCGATTATGGCAAGGTCGAAATTTACCCCCGGTAGCAAGGCAAATCGTACAAATCCGAGTCAGAACCAAACCGATAACAGCAATCTGCCCGAAGTAAAGGCAGTCGTGGATGGAGCCACACCCGCCGAAGTTGCAGCGGCAGAAATCAACAAGACGCCCGAACCCCGCAAGATGGAAGTCGTCAGGAGCGAGCCCCGAAAAAACGCCGCGCCACCGATCCCCATCAATCTGGAAGACGAGATCCGGCGCCGTGCCTATGAACTGTACCAGCAGCGCGGAAACGCGTCGGGCAGTGAGGCCGAGGACTGGCTCACCGCGGAACGTGAAGTAAAGCAGCGCTATCGACAGCAGCAGAGCGCGTAGTCGGGTCTTGTCAGGGCACGCGGCGGCGCGATTCGGCCGCCGCATGCCCTTTCGCGGTTGCCTCGAAGGGATATTTCTGAAAAAATACCCGGGGTTCCCCCACCATGGCGACATTGGGTAGTTTCGCACTGCTTCTCGCGTTGGCCCTGAGCGTCTACTCCTTCCTCGCCGGGATCATTGCCCTTCTTTTCCAGAGCAAGACTCCTTCGCTGGCCCTGCGGCCCGCGTCCGGGATGACTCGCACCCCGGCCAGTCTTGACAGCGCTGGGTGGCCTTCTTGGCTCCGCTGGGGCCCGGAGCGCATGGGCGAGACGGCCCGCCGCGCCGGCGTCGCCATCTTCGCCGCAGTCTTCCTCGCCGCCTTCATCCTCGTCGTCTGCGCCTTCCAGGACAACTTCTCTATCGCCTACATCTTCCATCACAGCAACCGTGATCTTTCCGGTCCTTATAAGTTCGCCGTGCTCTGGTCGGGCCAGGAGGGTTCGCTGCTGTTCTGGTCGCTCTTGCTCGCGGCCTACGGATTCGTCCTCCGCCTGCGTTATAAAACCGATCCACGCCTGTTCGCCTATGCCTCGGTCGTTCTGGCCGGAGTGCAGATCTTCTTTCTGCTGCTGGTAAATTTCGCCGCGAATCCCTTCGGCATTCTCGCAGGCCCGCTGCGCGCCGATGGCAGCGGCCTGAATCCCCTGCTGCAGTATCCCGAGATGGTGATTCACCCGCCCATGCTCTATCTCGGCTACGTCGGCTTCACCGTCCCCTTCGCGTTCGCGCTGGGCGCGCTGATCATGAAGTATCCCGGCGAGAAATGGATCAACATCACCCGCCGCTGGACCATGGTCACCTGGGCCTTCCTCACCTGCGGCGTTTTTCTCGGCGCGCACTGGGCGTATTCAGTCCTGGGCTGGGGCGGCTACTGGGGGTGGGACCCCGTCGAAAACGCTTCGCTCATGCCCTGGCTCACCGGCACCGCGTTTCTGCACTCGGTGATGATGCAGGAAAAGCGCGGCATGCTGAAGATGTGGAACATGTGGCTGGTCTTCGCCACCTTCTGGCTCGCGATCCTCGGGACTTTCCTCACCCGCAGCGGCATCATCAGTTCCGTGCACGCCTTTGCGCAATCGTCCATCGGCGAATGGTTCGGCTGGTTTCTCCTGATCACCCTGGCCGTCTTTACGTTCTTTTTCTTCAAGAACAAATCTCACCTGAAGAGCGAACATAAGCTCGAATCTCTGGTCTCGCGCGAGTCGAGCTTCCTCTTCAACAATTTGCTGTTCGTTCTGCTGTGCTTCACCGTCCTCTGGGGAACCTGGTTCCCGAAAATCTCAGAACTCGTGCAAGGCAATCAGGTAACGGTAGGCGCGCCGTTCTATAACCGCGTTGCCATCCCAGTAGCTTTGCTTCTCCTGATACTCACTGCAGTCGGTCCGTTGCTCGCATGGCGCAAGACGTCCCTAGAAAGCCTGAAGCGCAATTTCATGTGGCCGGCCATCGGCGCCATCGCGGTCGCCATCTTCCTGATGCTCACGCCGCAAAGTTGGGGCTCAGCGTTCGGCCTCAAGCCCTGGCGAGACATCTCCAATTTCTATTCGCTGATGGCCATTACTCTCGCGGTTCTCGTGACGCTCACCGTGGCCAGCGAGTTCTACCGCGGCGGCCGCGTCATCGCGAAACACACCGGCCAGGGCATGTTCGCCTCCATGGTGCAGCTCACGCACCGCAACACTCGCCGCTACGGCGGCTACATCGTCCACTTCGGCGTAGCGGTCGTCATCATCGGCTTCGCCGGCTCCGCTTTCAATCAAGACAAAGAAATGGAGATGAAGAATGGCGACCAGATGACCATCGGTCCCTACACCCTCATCTGCCGGTCTTATACCGAGGACGACAATTCCAACTATGGCAGCACCTGGGCCGTGCTTGACGTCTACAAGGGGGGCAAGCAGATCGATACCATGACCCCGGTCCGCCGTTTCTATCATGCCAGCCAGCAGACCTCGACCATGCCGGATATCCGCTCCACCCTGAACGAGGATCTCTACCTGGTGTTTGAGGGAGTGAACCAGGATAACGGTCATCCCATCATCAAGGCGCACCTGAATGCGCTGGTAATGTGGATCTGGCTGGGCGTCTGGATCATGCTCGGCGGAACGGTTCTGGCTCTGGTTCCGAACGCCCCGGCGCCAGTCCGCGTCCCAGCACCCGCGCGCCTGGGAGGACGAGCCGAACCCGCTCCCGTGGCCACAGGAGACTGAGCGGTTTGTAGTGAAAATGTGGGGACGGCCGTCCGCCGGGCGCAGCCCGGATGTTTTGACGGCGCCATCGGTAAAGATGACAAACTTAGCCCCGAAAACGAAGCCAGCCAGGCGAAGCCGCAAAGCGGCACAGACCCTCCTGCTCTGCCTCGCCGTCTTCACTCTTCTCGGCGCCGGAGATCCCGCCACCCGCTTCAACGAAATCGGCCATCAGATGATGTGCATCTGCGGCTGCAAACAGATCCTGCTGGAATGCAACCACGTCGGCTGCCCGGCTTCCGATGGCATGCGCAACGAACTGATGGCCGCAGTCTCTCGCGGAGACAGTGACAGCCTGGTCGAGCAAAGCTTCGTGCAAAAATATGGTCCAACCGTTCTGGCCGCTCCCACCATGAAAGGCTTCGACCGCGCCGCCTACATCATTCCTCCCGTCGCTCTGATTCTCGGCTTCGGCTTGATCGTGATGGTCGTCCGCTCCTGGAAGAACCGCCCAGCCCCCGCCATCGCCGACGGCCTCCGCCCCGCCAGTGGCGCCGAACTCGAACAGTTCCGCGACCAGGCTCGCAAGGAGACTGATTCGTGAGGGAGAACGACCTATGACATTGTTCCTCTGCGGCCTGCTCTTTGTCGCATCTCTCCTTTATGTTTTCTATCTGCCCGGAAGAGTCTTCCTCGGTCCGGAGAAAACCCGCGCCGGTTATCTCCGCGAGCGCAAAGACGCGGTCTACGAAAACCTGCGCGATCTAAACTTCGAATACAAAGCCGGCAAAATACCAGACGCCGACTTCGCCTCGCTGAAATCTTCCCTGCAGGACGAAGCCGCCACCATCATGGCCGAGATCGCCCGCCTGGAAAAGAATTCCGCACCTCAAAAAGGACTCCGATCTTGAGACCTATGCATCACGCTGTCACGCTGAGCGAATCTGTCATCCTGAGCGGAGTAAGTGCTCCGCGAAGCGAAGCACTTACGCAGTCGAAGGACCCCTTGCCCCCCAACGGCTCCTCGAGTCCTCGCATGGAATTCTCTCCTCACTCCGCTCTCGCGTTCCTCCGAGCGGCGTGCGCCGCCATCCTCCTCCTAACCACCCTAGCCTCCGCTCAAACCCTGACCGGCACGGTCAAGAACTCCACCACCAACAAGCCCGCCGCCGGAGACCAAGTCGTCCTGCTCAAACTCGGCCAGGGCATGGAAGAAGCCGGCCGCACCAAAACCGACGCCCAGGGCCACTTCAGCTTCAAGCTCGACGACACCCAGTCTCCACATCTCGTACGCGCCATTCATCAGGATGTCACGTACCACCGCATGGCCCCTCCCGGAACTACCTCAGTCGACCTAGAAGTCTTTGATGTCGGAAAAAAGATCGACGGAATCCAGGTAGTCGCCGACATTTTGCGCGTCGAGAGCGCTCAGGGTCAGATCCAGATAGTCCGCGAATTCGGCGTGCAGAACACGTCCAATCCCCCGCGCACTCAGATGAGCGAGCACAACCTCGAGTTCTACATTCCCGATGGAGCCCACATCATCGAAGATTCCGGCTCAGCCACCACGGAAAACGGCAACCCCCTGAAAACCGCTCCCGTACCCGAAGGCGAGAAGAACCGCTACTCCTTCATCTTTCCATTGCGCCCCGGCCTCACCCGCTTCGAGGTGGCCTACCAGCTTCCCTACACCGGCAGCGCCAATCTCGATCCCAAGTCGGTGTATCCCCTGGAACACTTCGTGGTCATGCTCCCGAAGACGATGCATTTCACCGCGGCCGCCGAGTCCACCGGTTACAAATCGGGGAGCTATCCAGCCGAGCCCGACGCCCTGATGGAAGTAGCGTCCAACACCAGGCTCGGGGAGAATCTCGCCTTCAAAGTTTCCGGCGAGGGCGCACTCGAAGACCCCCAGGAAGCCGGCGCTCAAGGCCAGGGACAGGGACAAGGTCAAAGCCCGGAAGGCGCACAGACCAGCCCCGGCGCCCAGGCCAC
>JBAWCJ010000053.1:0-3731 GCA_049590215.1 Candidatus Sulfotelmatobacter sp.
GCCGCAGCCACGATTTGAATCTGGTGGCGCAAGTGGTCAAAGGCCAGCAGGCGGTCAAAGAACATCAGTTCACAATCCGGCAAAGAAAGATCGTCTTTCGCATGCTCGCCGATTTTCTCCAGCTGCCGCACTACGTCGTAGGAAAAATAGCCGACGGCCCCGGCGGTGAATGGCGGCAGGCCGGGAACCGAGGCTGGCTGGTGCTCGCTCAGCAACAGCTTCACGAACTCGAACACGTTGCCCTGGTGCCGCTCGCGGTGCCGCCCGCGTTCAATTTCGATGGCCGAACCGCGCGCCCGCAGGCGCATGTACGGTCGGGCTCCCAGAAAGGTGTAGCGGCCGATCTGCTCGCCGCGCTCGACGGACTCCAGCAGGAACGCGTGCGGTTCGTTTTCTGCGATTGATAGGAACGCGGAGACCGGCGTGAGGAGGTCGGCGCTCACCGACTTCACCACCGGCACCAGCGTGGCCGATCGGGCCAGACGGGAGAATTCCTTGAATTCGGGATAAGGCATGCGAAGAATTAGGGACGAGACTCGCCAGACGCCGGCACTGCCTCGCGGTTCATTATAGGGGAGTCGGTATAGAGGAGTCGCCACCCTCACGCGGGGCTTGCGGCGCGTGGCCGTCGTCCCAGAGGTCGTCCCAGAGGTCGTGCCAGAGTACTTTCGTACTTACCGCGAAAAGACCGCGAAATAGTAGTCTGTGAACCAACCCGGCAATTGACGGACGCGGTGCATCGTCGGAAGATACCAAGGATAAGCCCGGAGATAGCCCTCGTGCGGCCGGGGAGCCTATGCGGATCAAGTTCTGGGGCGTACGCGGTTCCACGCCCACACCACAACCCGAAAACATGCGTTACGGAGGCAATACCTCCTGCGTCGAGGTGCGCCTTGGCGATCGCATTTTCATCTTTGATTGCGGCACCGGATTCCGCGTGCTGGGCCAGCAACTGCAAAGCGAGTTCGGCGAAAAGGCGTTTTCCGCGCACGTGTTCGTTTCACACTTTCACTGGGACCACATTCAGGGCATGCCGTTCTTCCGGCCGTTGTATGCGAATGCGGAGAACCGCTTCCTGTTTCAATGCTCGAGCCGCACGCGCAGCCTGAAGCAAGTGCTGGGTGACCAGATGGCTGCCCCCTACTTTCCGGTGGACATCGGCCAGATGCAGGCTCGGCGCGACTTTTACGACATCGAAAGTGGGCGCATTACGATCGAGGACGGCATCCAGCTGCAGACTGCGTGGCTGAATCATCCCCAGGGATGCATGGGTTTCCGCCTCGAAACCAAGGATGGGATCTTCGTCTACGCCACCGATAACGAACCCGGCGATGCCGCATTCGACAAGGCGGTGCGCAAACTGGCCGAAGGCGCGGATGTACTGATCTACGATGCGCAGTATCTTCCCGAAGAATACGAAGCGCGGCGCCGGGGATGGGGACACAGCCACTGGCGCGAGGCTGTCAATGTGGTGATGGAGAGCGGCGCCAAAGAGCTGGTGCTGTTCCACCATGATCCTGACCATACCGATGTGGTAATCGACAAAGTTGTGAAGGAAGCGCGCAACTACTATCCCAAGGTGCGGGCTGCGGCCGAAGGGATGGAGATTAACTTGAAAAACGGAAAGCGCTAGTCTCGGTCGTGCACAACATCGGCGGGGGCCCCGCGCTACTATCCGGTGGCCTGCGTCAGGGTGGCACATCGCCAGGCACCCCTCCGTCTTGCTTCCCTGCCATCTCCGCTCATATACTCTGAACGTTTGCCCGATCATGCTGGGAACTCGTCCCGGCGGCGGCCGACATCTTGAATTCGCAATCATCCCGGAGATTACAGTTATGACCACGATGGCCGCCCCACCGCACGTCGATAAAGAAAGCAATCCATGGGAATCGCAGCGGGCGCGTTTTGACTTGGCTGCGCAGAAGCTGAATCTGGATGACGGCCTGTGGCGGGTGCTGCGCTATCCCAATCGCGAGTTGACGGTTTACATCCCGGTGCAGATGGATGACGGCCATCTCGAGGTGTTCACCGGATTTCGGGTTCAGCACTCGATCGCGCGCGGGCCGGCCAAGGGCGGCATTCGCTACGCGCCTGACGTCACGCTCGATGAAGTGCGGGCTCTGGCAAGCTGGATGACCTGGAAGTGCGCCGTGGTCAACATTCCTTTCGGAGGGGCCAAGGGCGGTGTGATCTGCGATCCTCACAAGATGTCGATGGGTGAGATCGAGCGCATGACACGGCGCTACACTTCGGAGTTGATCGAATTCATCGGGCCGGAAAAAGACGTGCCTGCTCCCGACGTCAACACCAACGAACAGATCATGGCATGGATGATGGACACCTACTCCATGCACATGCGGCAGACGGTCACGGCGGTGGTGACGGGGAAGCCCATCAACATCGGCGGCTCGCGCGGTCGCCGCGAGGCCACGGGCCGCGGCGTGATGGTGGTGTGCGATGAGGCCTGCAAGAAGCTCGGCTTATCACGCGAGAGCAGCCGCGTGATCGTGCAGGGCTTCGGCAACGTGGGCTCGAATGCCGCGCACCTCATGCACCAGGCGGGATACAAAGTGGTAGGCATTGCTGAAGTTGGCGGAGGCCTTTACAACAAGAACGGAATCGATTTGAACGCGCTGGTTGAATTCCGCCAGAAGAACGGGACGGTGCATGGATTTCCCGGTGCGGAAGCGGCCGATACCGCCGACTTGCTTACCACGGAATGCGAAATCCTGATTCCGGCTGCGACCGAAAATGTGATTACTTCGCGCAACGTCGACCGGGTGAAGTGCCGCATCCTGGCGGAAGGCGCCAACGGTCCTACGACCTCGGCCGCCGACGATGTTTTAACTGACAAGGGAGTCTTCGTGATTCCCGATATTCTGGCGAACGCCGGCGGCGTAACCACTTCTTATTTTGAGTGGGTGCAGGACCGCCAGGGCTACTTCTGGAAAGAGTCCGTGGTCAACGAGCAACTGGAAGAGATCATGATTTCATCGTTCGGCGATGTGGTCCGCTATGCCGAGACGCACAAGGTGAACAATCGCATCGCAGCCTACATGCTGGCCATCGATCGCGTGGCCTATACGATTCGCCAGCGCGGAATTTATGCGTAGACCAGTGGCCGGCAGCGCGAGAGTGATCGCGCAGATCTTGCTTTTGCTGCTGGCTTCCCTGGTGTTGCCCACGGTCGCGCCGGCGCACTCGAGTGGAGCCGCCGCTCCGCAAGCGGCGTCCGCCTCCAAGCTCGACATCAACACGGCGACCGCCGATCAGCTCAAGGCTCTGCCCGGCATCGGTGACGCTATTTCCCAGAAAATCATCGCCGGGCGTCCTTATCGCACGAAACTGGATCTCGTCCATCGGAAGATCATCTCGCAGGCAACCTACGCCAAGGTAAAGGACCTCATCATTGCCAGGCAGCCGAAGGCAGCAGCAACGGCCCCGGCGACCGCGAAGTAATCAAGCTGCGTTTTCAACCGCACCATCTCCGATCGAACGATCTTCGATCGAACCATGTTGGGACACTGTGTCCCAACTGTGTATTTCCGCTCATTGCGTTCCCTCCCACCGTAGAGGATAATCAAGCTGTCTTCCGGTTTGCGCCCCGGAAACCATGCTGAGCCGCGGTGAACCTGCCTAATTCCATCACGTTGATCCGCATCTGCAGCATTCCTCTGTTTATCTGGATTCTGTCTTCCCATCAATTCAGCAGCGTGCACGGCGCCAAAGAA
>JBAWCJ010000054.1:0-5528 GCA_049590215.1 Candidatus Sulfotelmatobacter sp.
CTGGCGTTCGATCCGGCGAACTGGCTGCGGCAGGTGCGCTTCTCGCCCGCGCTGGCGTCGGCGATTCTGATTCTTGGGTTTGCCGGCGGAGTGGGGACTTCTTACCGGGTATTCGATCATTCAACGAACAACTCGGTGGCCAGTTCGACTCCGGCTGCCGCTCCCGCCGAGGCTTCGATCACCGGCATCCGTTCCATCACGCAGGAGCCGGGCACAAATAAAATCGACATCAAGTACGACACGGTTTCCACACTGGAGACGCAGGGATCGATGAATGATCAGCGCATCCAGCAATTGCTGCTGTTCGCCGCGCGGAATAATTACAACTCGGGCGTGCGCATGGATTCCGTGGATCTGCTCACGCAGAAGCCAGATGTTTCGCAGGTGCGCGATGCGCTGATTTATGCGCTGCGTTACGACACGAATCCGGGAGTGCGGCTGAAGGCTCTGGATGGTCTGGGCGGGTTTGTGAAGGATGATGTGCGGGTGCGCGATGCGGTGCTTGAAGCCCTGGTGAGTGATTCAAACCCCGGCGTACGCACCGAAGCGTTGCGGCTGATTGAGCCGGTGAAGGCCGATGGCAGCGTGCGCGGAGTGTTGATGACGCTGGCGGCGAAGGATCAAAGCCAGTACATCAAGTCGCAAGCGCGGACCATGCTGGCACAGTTGCCGGAGATTGATTGAACAGATTTAAGAAACCGAGGTGGTCCATTTTGAAACGTTGGTCACAATTTGCCGGACTGTTTTGCGTGATGGCTGTGGTTGCGCCCCTGGCAATGGCGCAGGAATCGCAGATATCCCGCGAAGGCGGGGCTTGGAGCCAAGTGCTCACGGGATCACTAGCCGGAGTGAAGAACCTGAGAGTCAGGCTCGACATGGGTTCAGTGGTGGTGCGAGGTACGCAACAGGCAGGAATCGACTACACGCTTCACATGCGTTCAAAAGCGTCCTCGGAGCAGGATGCGCGGCGCCAGTTCGAAAATTACAAGGTGACCACTTACGTGAAGGGGGATACGGCTTGGGTGGTGGGAGAGTGGCAGGGCGGCCACCACGTTAAGGTGGGCCCGGCATACCTGAGGATCTATAAGGGCCAGGAGCACACTCTCGCGGGAGAGTTCCTGATTAACGTTCCCCGCGAAATTAGTCTGGTGAAGATCGAAACCGAGGGCGGCAACATAGACACCACCGCAGTCGGTGGCCGGGTGGAGGCGGAGAGTGGCGGCGGCAGTATGCACCTTGATGACATTGGCGGAGGCGCCAATGTAGAAACGGGTGGAGGATCCATTGACGTTGGAACCATCGCCGGCGATATACACCTGCAAACCGGCGGGGGATCGATTGCGGTGCATCACGCGAATGGGAAGATCATTGCGGAAACCGGGGGAGGCAGCGTCGAGATTATTTCGGCCACGCAGGGTGCGAGCATTGAGACCGGAGGGGGCGGAATTCAGGTGCGGCAGTGCAACGGCAAAGTGAAGGCGGAAACCCGCGGGGGCAGCATCGATATGGGAGACATTGGCGGGGCGGCGGAGATAGAGACCGGCGGGGGCAGCATTCACCTCGCTTCTGCCAAAGGCCATGTGGAGGCTCACACTGGCGGGGGCGGGATTGAACTGAACGGGGTTCCCTCGGCGCGGGTTGAGACGGGAGCCGGCGGCATCGTGGTGAAGCTGGTAAAGACCGGAGCGCCAGCCAGCGATTCCGTCCTTGAAACCTCTGCGGGTGATATTACGGTTTACATCGCTCCGGATGTGGCAATCTCAGTGCGCGCCAGCGTGGACCTGGGCAACGGGCACCACATCACGTCTGACTTTCCGGATATCCATGTGGCCAGCGAAGGTGATCAGTGGAGTCCGAAGACGCTTACCGCAGAAGGCAATTTGAACGGAGGCGGTCCCGTGCTGAAGGTGAGGACGACCACGGGGGATATCTGCTTCCGGCGGGCGAATCGGTAAGGAAGCGAGCCAAACGCGCCAGTATCGCGTCGCAAACCGCATCGCGCGGCTCGCCCGGGTCCTTCGGCGGGCAAAAAGCGCCCGCCTCAGGATGACAACGCAGGAATATTGGGGAGGTTGGCTATGCGCAAGCACCTTTTGACGACGATCGCCGTGCTGCCTTTGCTGCTCAACCTGTCGCATGCCTCGCAAAGATGGACGGTTGATCCCTCGCAACCGATGGGCATTCCCAGCGAAGATTCCGGGGCGAGCGCTTACCTGGGCGTGGACATTGCTGATATTACGGCTGACCGGCTCGGCGCCCTCAAGCTGAAGGAGGAACAAGGCGTCGAAGTGACCATGGTCGACCAGGATGCTCCGGCCGGCAAAGCCGGGTTCAAGGAACATGACGTTCTTTTGACGATGAACGGGATGAGCATCCAAAGCAAGACGCAATTGCAGCGAATGATTCGTGAAACCCCGCCGGGACGCGCGGTTACGTTTGGGCTGAGCCGCGATGGGCAGCCTATGACGATCAAGGTGCAACTGGCCGACCGGCGGAGCGAGTTTGCCCACATGTCCGGGAAAGACGAGGACTGGGACAAATATGTGCACGTTCAGATTCCGCCAATTCCCAACCTGCCGGACTTCGATGTTCCGAATATTGGAGTCGTGGTGGTGCAATCCTCGATGCGCAGCGGCCTGATGGTAGAGAACCTTACGCCGCAACTGGGCGAGTTCTTTGGCGCGAAGAATGGAAATGGAGTCCTGGTTCGTTCGGTGGAAAAGGGCAGCCGCGCCGATAAAGCTGGCCTGCGCGCCGGCGACGTCATCACTCGGGTCGGCGACCAGCCGGTTCACGACACGAGCGACTTCAGCCACGTATTGCATTCCCACAGCGCCGGGTCAATTAGCGTAGGCGTGATCCGCGACAAGAAGGAGCAAACTCTTACTCTCACATTGCCGGAACGGAGGGACTCGGGCGAGGTGATTGAGCAGAGCCTGGAATCACCTGAAGTGAGTGCGGAAACTCAGGCGGAGTTAAGTGAAGTGCAGAACGAGATTGCCAAACTCCGGCCTGAGATGGAGATGGCCCGAGAAGAAAGTCGCAAGGCGTCTGAGGAAATGCGCAAGGCTCTGTGCGATCAGCAGAAACAGCTCAGGAGGCAGTCCGAGAAACTGAGGCAGGAACTGAGACCCAAGGTTCGGGAAGAACTGCAGAAGAGCCGCGAGAAGCTGCAGCAGCAGATGGAACAGCTTCGACAGCAGATGACTGCCGGCTCACTCGACATCTAGAAGCAGTGGCCGGTGGTCAGTGACCAGTGGCCAGCAAGATCATTCTCGAGTTTGGCTTTACTGGCCACTGATCACTGATCACTGGCCACTGTCTCAAGATCCTACCGACTGGACGCGCGCTAGCGTTCCCAGACAAACCTTGTTTCGTCCCGCCTGCTTGGCTGCGTAGAGTGCCGAGTCTGCGGCCCTCACCAGATCGTCGCGCGTGGTGCCTTGTTCGGGGAAAGCGGCGGCTCCGGCGCTGATGGTTACGGTGCGGGGCACGCCCGGGAACAGCCAGCCTTCGACCATCTTTCGCAGCTTTTCGGCGATCTTCATGGCATGCTTGGCATTGGTTTGAGTGAGCAGAATCCCGAATTCCTCGCCTCCGTAGCGGCAGACGACGTCGATTTTCCGCAACTGCTGATGGAAAAGGCTGGAAACCTGGCGCAGCACTTCATCGCCCAGCACGTGTCCGAACTCGTCATTCAGCCGCTTGAATTGATCGATGTCCGCCATGATGACGGCCATGCCCGTGCCGTAGCGCCGGGCTCGTTCAATTTCTTCCATGATGCGCAGTTCGAAGAAGCGGCGGTTGAAAATACCCGTGAGACCGTCGAGGTAGGCGAGCTGCTTCACGCGTTCAACATAGTGCGCGTTCTGGATGGCGGTGGCGCAAATGTCGGCTACGGATTCGAGCGACTGCAGGTCGCCATCGCGGAAGGCGTCTGGCCGGGCGCTGTCGAGTGCGAGAATCCCGAGCGTCTGTCCGAACGAGACCAGCGGAATGCACATGCGCGACGCTGATTCGGCGAAGAACTTCGTGCCGGCGGGTGCGACGCAAAGATCGGTTTCCATTGCCGTGTTGCTGCTGGCCAGGATTGTGGCCCAGGGCTCAGTGCTTGCCGGAAAACGGCCGCCCTCGGGAACGCGAGGGGTGAGCGTGCCGTGATGGGCCCGCAGCACCAGGTCGTGGTCCTCGCGCAAAAACAGCGAGACATGCGATACGCGGAACGCGCCTTGAATCAGCTCACAGACTCGAGCCAGCAACTGCTCGAGGTCCAGAACCGCGGTGGTTTGCTGGGCGATGGCATTGATGGCCTGCAGTTGCCGCGTGCGCTGCTCTTCCAACGAGTACAGGCGGGCATTCTGCAAGGCGATCGATGCCTGGGTGGAGAAGAGCGTGAGTAGGTCGATGGTCTCGGGGTCGAAATGGTTGAGGTGGTCGCTTTGACAATCGAGCACGCCGACTACTTCGTCGCGCACCATCAAGGGGATGGCGACCTCGGACCGGGTCGATTTCGCCGTGCACACATAGCGTGGGTCTTCGCGGACGTCGGGAGCATAGACGGGCTGCTTCTTGAGCGCTGCGGCTCCCGAGATTCCATGGCCCAGAGGGAGCCGAACTTTATCCTGGCCTTCATCCCAGCCGATCTGCGAGCGGACGTACAACTCCTGTGACTGCTTATCGAGCAGCGCGATCGCCACGTTCCGCAGATGAAAATAGTCGTGCGCAATGCCTAGGATGCGCTGCAGCACCTCGTCCAGATCAAAGGTGGAGAGCACAGCCTGGCCTGCGTCGTACAGGACCGCAATTTTATTCATACTTCTGGGGATATCGTAACGTGACGGCGGCGTTTGTTAGAGGTTCCCAAAGTAACTAGGAAAACCCTGTGCGGAAGGGGCGGGGATTCTCTTATTTCCACTTTCTGGCAGTGCGGATCAGGCCGTAGGCGACCAGGCAGAACCAGAAGTCGACGACCATGCCCGCGTCTAGTTGGAATGGCCGATGGCGCGGCAGAGGGAGAGACGGAGCGAGCAGGAAATACGCCACGTTACCGAGGATGATGGCGCAGAGAGCTTGTATTAGGTTTAGAAGCACCGAGGGTTTAGACACCGGCTCCTCGCATCGCGTGCCACGCTCACGGAATCGGGCCCACCGCCCAATAGCTGGTTCTCGACAGAACGCTTACTCCAGGCGAAGGCTGTTTCAAGCGCACCTGAATCTGATGGAGCCCAGGGTGCGGTCTTTCCGGTGCGAAGCTTAATGCATAGCGGCTGTGTAAGTGGTTGTTAAAGTCAACCAGGCGATCTTCGAAGCCTTTGTGAGTTGTGAACAATTCGTACTCACCCCCGGTCATCGACGCGATGGCTTTGGTGATGTTCTTCTTCATCGCATTCCGGGCCATCAAAAGAGTGCCGATGATGTCGGGAGGCGCGTCCCAGTAGGCTTCGTCCCGGTTAACGCCCCGCTCGGTGTCCAGCACCTGCGAGAGTGAAGGCGAGAACGCCAGTGCATACACAGTAGTATTACTGTTG
>JBAWCJ010000055.1:0-3144 GCA_049590215.1 Candidatus Sulfotelmatobacter sp.
GCGCTTGCTCAGTCCCAATAAATCGCAAATGCGGAGGAAGAAGGCGGGATCGCGGTCACCGTTTCCGGCGATCTCCTGCGCGATCGCGATGTTGGAACGCGCGTCGAGCGTGGGCAGCAGGTTGAACTTCTGAAATACGAATCCGATCTTGCGCTTGCGCATGCGGGTGCGCTCGGCATCGGAGAGCGTGGCGAAATCGTCGCCGTCGAGAATTACCTTGCCGGAGTCGGCGCGGGTGAGGCCGCCGAGAAGATAGAACAGGGTGGACTTGCCGCTGCCGGAGGGGCCAACCACGGTGACAAATTCTCCTTTTTGCACGTTGAAGGAGATTCCGCGGAGGGCGGGGACGTCGATCTTGCCGACGCGATAAGTTTTGTGCAAGTCAATGGCTTCGATGAATGCGCCCATGCCTGAGTCGATCTTACACGATGGAAAGCAATCAACCGCCGAGCGCGCGGAGGACACCGAGACAACTAAAGGGAAAAAGAACAGATCCTGAGATTTCTTGGCGCTCTTGGCGTACTCTGCGGTGAAAGCGGTTCTAGGCTGCTCCCTGGCGATGGGCGAATTGTGGTGGACGCTCCTGCATGCGCTTGGGGCCGCGCTTGCGGACCAGAAGCAGACGGATTCGTTCCAGCAGATCGGCCGGGGCATACATTCCACGAGCCAGGAAAACGTCGGCTTGCGATTCATGATCGTACACGCGGACCTTGCTCGAGATGAGGATGGCTGGCGTGTGCGGTGACAGATTCTTGATGGCGGCGATCAGTTGCGGGCCATCGAGTCCGGGCATGGCCATGTCGGTGACCACCAGATCGACGCCGCCCTGTTTAAAGCGCTCCAGAGCCTCTTCACCGCGGGAGTAGCTGGCGACGCGGTAGCCGCGGGTCTCAAGCATGATTTTTCTGTAGGAAAGGGACTGCTCGTTGTCATCAACACAAAGAATCGTGCGCTTGGGTTTCATTCACCGTCCATATCCACCTGATGCCGGCAGTGACCGGAAGTCACGGGGGAGTTTTCTCTGTTCGCGAAGAATATTTAGGAGCGAAGCGATGCTAACGGCACGGGGCGCCCACTGTAAAGTGCCGCCGAAGCAAATGGCAAATTTTGGCCATTGACTTTTTATTGCGCTGCGAAAGGCCCGATTCTGCGCCGCTTGCGGGCCGTTGACTAGAGGAAAACTTCGCCGCGCAAAATTTCAATCGCGTTCCCGCCAACGCGCACGTTAACTACACGGTTATCGTTGCGTGAGGCCCGCACAAAAATCCGGCTGGGCCGTTTCATCTCGATACCTTGTTCAATAAGCACTCGTTCGTCGGGCTTGGCCACGCCGTGCGCCACCATCCAGGCCGCGGTGCAGCCTGCGGCCGAACCCGTGGCCGGGTCCTCGCCGTTGTAGAAGAGCATGCGGGCGTGGAGGCGGGCCTCGCGATCCACGCTCTCGCGAGTGACAAAATAAAAAAAACGGCCATCGGTCTGGGACAGATATTCAGTGGCGCGTTTCACGTCAATCTGCAGATTCCGTATTACGGCAAGCGACTTCAGCGGGGTCACGGTGTAGGGAAGGCCCGTGGAAACCGTTTCGATGGGCAGCGAATCGTCGAAGTCATCGGCGCGCAGCCCCGTCGCTCGCGCGATTGCTTCGCGTTCGTGCTGCATTCCAAAGGTAGGATTGACCTGCGTCATCTCGCCGAATGCGGGCCCGTCTGGGGAATCTTCGAAACTCACCGGCACTTTGCCGACATTGAGCTCGAGTACGACCTGCGCCGCGCCGCTCTTCTTTTCGTCAACCCGGCCTTCGTCACCCTGGCCACGCAAGGCGAAAGCCGTTCCCAGCGTGGGATGACCGGCGAACGGCAGCTCTTCCCGGACCGTAAAGATGCGCACGCGAATGCCGCGCTCGCGCTCCATGGCTGAATCGCGAGGCAGGATGAACGTGGTCTCCGAGAGATTCATTTCCTTGGCGAGCGCCTGCATCTCGGAGTCGGTCAATCCGCGGCCGTCGAGAAATACAGCCAGCGAGTTGCCTTCGAGCGGACGCGAAGAAAAAACGTCCCATTGCACCATCGCGAGGCGTCGTGGAGGCTGGCTCATGAATCGTTTCCCGGACGGAAAATTTATCGCACGGCTGTGAAAATTTACAGATGCTGGCGGCTGCTTTTGCGATGCAGGAAAACTCAGCGGACTGCGCCTTGCCGGCGGTGTTGCGGTTGACAGCATGAAGGCAGGCTTTTATCCTTGTGGGATGTTCTGTCCCTTCAACACCGGCGGCATGTGTTGTTGTACCTGTTCGCCGCCGTGTGGGTAGGGAGCGAACTAGATTTCTTCCAACCCGCCCGGCGAAACGGGTGGGTTTCGTTTTTATTGGAGACTTTTTTCAGTCTGGAAACACTGTGGCCGGCAAAGGCGCTAAACTCTAGTAGTCTGATAGACTTTCAGGTACAAGGAGGAACGATGAGTACAGCAACCATAACGGAAACCTCAAGAATTCCCCGCATCAACGACCCTGCTCCCGACTTCACGGCTGAGACCACCCAGGGGCCGATCAATTTCCACGAATGGATCGGCGACGGCTGGGCGATTCTATTTTCCCACCCCAAAGATTTCACTCCGGTGTGCACCACGGAGCTTGGCTATATGGCGCGCCTGCAGCCGGAGTTTGCCAAGCGCAACACCAAGATCATTGGGTTGAGCGTCGACCCGGTGAGCAGCCATGGCAAGTGGGCCGCCGACATCGAAGAGACTCAGGGGCACAAAGTGAACTATCCGATGATCGGCGATCCGGAACTCAGGATTGCCAAGCTCTACGGCATGCTGCCGGCGGAGAGCGGGAACACTTCCGAAGGCCGAACGGCGGCGGACAACGCGACCGTGCGCACGGTATTCGTGGTCGGCCCCGACAAGAAGATCAAACTGCAGCTCGCCTACCCGATGAGCACAGGCCGCAACTTCGACGAAGTGTTGCGCGTCCTCGATTCGATGCAGCTCACGGCGAAGCACAAAGTGGCGACGCCCGTGAATTGGAAGCAGGGCGACGAAGTGATCATCCTGCCTTCCGTATCGAACGACGAAGCGCAACAAAAGTATCCCGGGGGATGGAAGTCACCCAAACCCTATCTGCGCATCGTGCCCCAGCCGAAGTAG
>JBAWCJ010000056.1:0-6426 GCA_049590215.1 Candidatus Sulfotelmatobacter sp.
TGGTGAAACACGGATGACAGGCACGCCCGCTAAGATTCGCGAGATCCTTGAGCGTGTCTCAGACGCCCTCTCGCAAACCGGGATCGATCTTCGCTCATACATCAAGGAACATCCCGATTTCAAGGAAGTCGGTGAGCGCATACTGCAGGAATGGATAAAGGGGCGACAACTCTCGCTTCAAGATGGTTAGTGGTTCGCATCTCTGCGCCACTCGGAGATTCCTCAGAAAATGCGATGCGATACCAGCCTTAACTTCCTGTAAGGTCAAGCGTCTTTCGAGTTCCCTCTAAGAATGACTCAACCCGCCTGAGAATTTTCTTCAGATGAGGCCTGCCCGGCCCACGGAGCGCACATTCCCAGACAGTCAACACTCGCCACTCCTGCTCGCGCAGTGCTTCGACTGCCCGCTTGTCTCTCTCCCTGTTGCCGGAGATCTTCCTTAACCAGAATGCGGTCCTGGTTTCTGGCGCCTTAAATAGATGACACCCATGTCCGTGCCAGAAGCACCCATGAACAAACACGACTGCTTTGAAGTGTGAGAAAACAAGATCAGGGCAACCGGGCAACTTACACTGATGCAACCTGTACCGTAACCCGCGGGCGTGCAATCCACGCCGCACAAGCATCTCGGGCTTTGTATTTTTCGCCCTGATGCGACTCATATTGAGGTGTCGCTGCTCGCGGGTTAGAACGTCGGGCATACAACCTCGTTTATCGCTTCTTTCCGGGGCGTCCACGCCGCCGAGGCGTTGCTCCCAGCACCGCGCGTTTGCTTGCAATTGCATCTATCTTGTCGATCGCATCCTGATTTGCCGTTCGCGTGGCGTTGGCCTTGTCAGGTCGCCATCCCGAGACCTGATCAAAGAAGTTTTCATCTCCAATCTCTGCATTCAGCAGGTCCTCGTCCATGTCCACCCGGACCGGCAGTGGAAAGCGAACAACCTGCCCGCTGATAATCCCCTGCCCTGGACCAAAGCCAGGGATAAGCCGGGCGTCTGACTCCGTCAGATTCTCCATAATGGAACGTACGAATGTCTGATCGCGAGGATTCACCAGCCGAAGTATCAGAAAAGAATTACATTGCGAGATGATCGTCTCATCAAGGCGACTGGGGCGTTGCGAGATTAAGATTAATCCCGTACCGAATTTGCGTCCCTCAGTGATCATTCGCCTGATTACAGGCAATGATACGGCATCTTCAGTTCCTTCCCTTGCCGATGGAATGAACGTGTGCGCCTCTTCCAGCACTGTGAGAAACGGGGGTATGCGACCACTAAGGTCCGCCCTTTTCTCAAAAAGCGTTTCCAGAGTTATCGCAGCGATTGAACACTGGGTAATATGGTCATAGCCGCCAAGGTAAAGGATGGATACTTGGTTCGGCCGGATGATTTCATCGGGTCTCCCGAATGGATTGGGAAGAGGTTCGAACTTAAGATTGCGCAGCTTCGGGCTGGCCCGCATCTGCTCACTGGTTCGCTTCATTCGCGCGAGCTTGTCCTGGACGATCCTAAGTCCGCGCATCATAGCGCCAACGGTAGGGCGCCAGTTTCCTCCCGGAGCGCCGCGTGGAGGCTGCTGGCCGTTGATATCGGCGCCGGCTTGCGTAACCAGACGACCGATATAGGTGAGTGCGCTCTCTCCATCGCGCGCCGCCGCTCGTTCATACAATCCTCGAAGGTACTCGGCCTGCGGCTCTGTCATGCCAGTCGTCATCTGGCCGATGAGCTTTGTAATTAGTTCTTCACCATCTCGCTGAACCAGCAATTCCGGGAAGAAGAGCCGGATGTCCACTCCGGGCGCCTCTTTCTGCAGCATCTCGCGACACTTCCATAGTCCGATGTAGTCTCCGTGCGGATCGAGGATCAATAACGGGTATCCATGGCCTATTAGCTCCCGGATTATTCGCCGAGCCGCAACGGTTTTTCCGCCACCTGTCATGGCGAGGATGGCCATGTGCCGGGCAACCAGCTTCGGCGCCGACAGCGTTACTTCAACGTCCTCCCGCGCAATCAGGGAACCGACCTGTATCTGCTGTTCGCCATCCCTTCCACCGACCAGGAGCTGACGCACAGCTTCCGCGGGCGGGTAATAGACGCGGGTCGCTGGCTTGACAGGATAGGTCAGCGGGAACAGCGCACGCACATCAGCGCCGGTAGTTGAGCCAAGGATCAGAGCTTTCGCCTCTAGCTGATCGCGCGTTCCCGAGAGAACGGTATCCTCCAGCGAAATTCCTTCGCCGGCAATTTCCTGAGCAGCTTCATATGGAAAGAACGGATTGAACCGGCTGATATCTGTGATCCGCGCCCAGACATATATTTCATGACGCGAGGCGTAGTCACCGGATGACACTTCCATCCTCACGGCAACGATGTCGCCGACCCTGGCCTGAAATTGCTGCAGGATGAATGTATATTCCGCGATGCCTGCGTTGCCAACAACTGTACCCACATGGCGCCACGAATCCTCTTCTTCGACAGCCGCTCCCTGCTTTGCTTTTGCTGAAACGGTACTGCTTCCCATGGGGCCTCCTCAGAACAGTTTTGGCCTGAACAGCCAGTCACGCGTCGACCCGCACAGCATGTGCCTCAGCGCATTGAACGTCCCCATGTCACCCGCATCCATAGCCCGTCGCAGGGCCTGAACGGCGGTGTTGGTGTTCACGGGTTTGCTCATCCAGTTGGGCACTTTGGCATATTTGTCCACAATATCCAATCCGACCGGGAATGCATATCTTGGCAGCAACCAGGTACAGTGCATAACCAGGCGCGCCAGCTCCTGGAAGTGCTGGAGGTCTTTCTCAAACAGCTCAACACGTACCGGCTGCGCCCATTCCGTCGGTAGAAGATAAGACACCCATGGAAGTGGGTACTGCTGTATATCCGCGGCCCAGGCGGCAGGCGCTCGTCTCATTTCGTTGCGATCGATCGCCACAGGTGTCAGTACCTCGCCGGGTTCAAGCACGCAGCGAAACAGGAGTGCGTCGGTGACCCTGAACTGGTCGGCCATATTCAAGAACCAATGGGCCCAATCGCCCGGTGACTTTGGCAGCAGCGGAGGAACTGCAGGGTGATCGATGACTCGTTGAATCAGCTGCCGGTAAACCGAGGATGCCTGACTCTCCCTTTCGACGACACCACAGACCACGGCGCTGCTTTGCTGGAGGAGCTGCAATTGTCGGAGGTAGACCCGGATAAAGTTTGCGTCTCTGCCAGTGCGTGACTCCTCACCGGCGGGTAGAAGAATTTTTAGCGCCTTCGGCGAAAAGTCTGGAAAGACCGCCACTGGCCTTCCATCTTCCATCAGGTCGGTGTACCGCGAAACGGGATTGACGAGAGCGCCATGAAGAAAGAGGTACTTTACATCGGGCTGTTCCTGCAGGATCTGTACACCCCCTGCGCTTTCAACGCTTATCCGCGCTGCGTCGCGTAAGGCACCCGTATCGGGAAAGAGTCCGGCATATACGCCGCCCCCCGGTGGCGCAACGTACAGTTCGTCGATCAGATGTTTGACCATGATGAACTGTTCGCGTTCGTTCCCGATGTGGCCCGGTGTGACGATGTAGCCCCCTACCCGTGCCGCTACTGGAGCCGAGCCCAGCATGCTGAGGTTCGCCATACCTCCGTCGACGAAAGCGGTTTTTGATCCCCGCACCGCTGTCCACAGCGCTTTGTGCCCACGATTGATCACGGAGATCATCCCGGCAGCGGACAATGCCACTCGCAGCTGACCGGCCAATAGCTCCAGCACCTTCATGAATTCGTACTGCGCTTCGGCGGAAAGATCGCCCGACACTTTCAACATCTGCGACATGATGTGTGAAGACCTTATCCTGTCGTGAAGCGTCCTGGGTTTCTGCCCACCCTCCTCCTCCCGCGGCATTGGTGGGACCGGCTTTGTCCGCAAGGGAACTGGGATCCTGCTCTTTGGCGGCGCAACGCTGACTGGCCCCGCTCCATCGTCGGGAACGCCGAAAAACTTCAGCCCCAGAGTTTTGAAAACTTCACTGCCCGTCACAACCGCCGTCATACTGTCATTCTGCAGGTCTGGCTCGCATTGCATCAGCCATTGATGTGTTTCCGGATCAGCGGCGGCGGAGATGAAATTGAAGCTGACCTCTTTTGTCCCCATCGTTATGGATCGGCGATCTCAGGAGGAAAAAGTCGCCCTTCACCACATTCTTGTACGCCTCTCCCTCTAGCTTGGGGCCCCCGAATCTCCAGTTCTTTCCGACCTTCCAGAGGTTTCGTTTTGCCGTGTGCTCACCGCCAGGGTATAGGCTCTTGCAAGTCAGTTCGACACCCTCCGCATCAAGAGCACGAAGACTTAGCAGTCTGGCCGCAATGTCTGCGTTGATGTTCACCGCCCGCTGTTTACTGGCAGTCGTGGGACGATGGACAGCGAACCATCCCAGATCGGAGCTGGTCAACGCACGGACGCAAATGATTTCCTGATCCGGCACCGTTCTATCCTGTTGCAGCCAGTTGAGGTGTTTCTTCCGCAGAGTCAGCGGATTGCGTTAGAGCTTTCCGTATCTCAACGGCAAGCACTCGTGCCACTAGCGGGGGAACAGCGTTGCCGATCTGCCGGAAAGCCGGGTTCATCGTCCCGCAGAACTGAAAGCCATCCGGGAAAGACTGAAGTCTCGCGGCTTCGCGGACGGAAATCGTTCGTGCCTGGTCACTGTCGTAGTGGATGTGGCTATAGCCGTCCTTGCCAAGATGCGCCATCAGAGTCCTGGCGGGCTGGTTGCGCCACATCTTTCGCCACTTGTTCGGGAATTTGCCAGCATCGTACGGCGGCACGATCGAAGCGCGCAGCTGCCTGTATTCGGCGGAGCCCTCACGGATGATCAGACCTTTACGGCGCATCGCAGCAATACGCTCCGCCAGCATATTAGTGGCGTGGTGGTACGCTTCCGGGTACTGGTCACCGGGATTCAGTCGCGCAAACAGCTCGTAGTCGCGCGGCAGGTAACGGATCACATGGTCGGTCAACGCTCCCCTCGTTTCGAATCCTGGCCATGTCCGCATCAATTCCGCATAATCTGAAAGTTTCCTCCGCCTGTCATAAGGGGCCGGCTCGTCGAAACGTCGCGCGCCGCGTTTCAGGTGACCAGCCTTGAGAAGTGCCCTTGCATCGATCGAAGGAAGATCACCAATCGCCTGTTCGGCAGTTATCGCCGGCAGGAGATCTGGCTTGGCTTCGGGCGGAGGCACATAGGCGAAAGCCTCATCAAAAAGCCCGCCTGCACCCAACAGTTTCAGTGCGACGGACCGCGAGCCCTCATAGCCGGAAGGAAGGTCAACCCAGTGTGTCGGCTGCGGGAAGTTCACCCCACATCCCAGCTCCCGCCGGTAGCCGATGAGAAACATGCGTTCGCGCATCTGCGGGACACCATAAAATGCTGCGTTCAGGAGGGTATAGCGGGCGACATATCCCTTCTCTTCCAAGACCTGACATATCTCCTCTGCAATGTTCTGGCCACCGTGGTTCAGCACATCGGGCACATTCTCCATCAGAATGGCAAGCGGCTGGAAGGCTTCCACATAGCGCAGATATTCCAGGTAAAGTCTCGCCCGCGGATCGTGCTTAAAGGCATGCGGATGAGATTCGATCTCGCGCAGTTTTGAGCGGCCCACGCGCGCAAACGCCTGGCAGGGAGGACCGCCGACAAGGACATCTATGGCCGTTGGCACTTTGCCAAGACCGAGGTCTTCGGCAAGAACGTCGGGTGTGAGATCGGTAATATTGCGCGCCCTGCTCTGCCGATCGTCTCCAGAATGAAAGTTCTGCCCGTGCGAAGCAGCAGCAGCTGGGTCAAGTTCCACTGCGGCCGCGATCTCGAAACCTGCCGAATCAAAACCGAGAGACAAGCCACCACAGCCCGCGAACAAGTCGAGAACGCGAGGGCACCCGCCGAGAGCGATCCTAGCCATCTTCTGCCGGATACAATGGCTTGAGTTCCTCATCCGCTTGTCCTTAGCTTCTTCGCGCGAATAATGGCCACTTGGCCTCGATATAGCTATCTACGGCTTCTCGTACCACCCAGGCCAGCGAGACTTTTTTCTCTTTTGCGATTTCTTCCAGGGTCGCGTAACGGTCGGGCGGGAAACTGATTGTCGCACGGACTGACGCTACCGCGTCGGGTTCCTGCTTTGTCTTCGTTGTCCCGCGCCTCGAAAGCTTCATCATTAATCACCCACTATGGTTCACCGCATTTCACCACAACGGTGAACTCAAAGCAATGCCGGCCGTCACTCTCTCGACCCCAGCCAGGCATGATCTTCCGTTGGCCATCCTTCCGCATCTCCCACCAAGAAGTCCTACGTATCCATTTTGAAAGTGCACATTTTGCCACAATGGGGCGAGGCTCCTGTGGCCGAAGTGAAAAAGCCCCTCAAGGTGGAACAGTGGTTGAAGGAGCTG
>JBAWCJ010000057.1:0-10079 GCA_049590215.1 Candidatus Sulfotelmatobacter sp.
AAAAAAAGCGGCGAGGGTTTGCACATGCCCGCCCCGTAACCAGGAGTGTGGCCGGAAAACCGAGGGCGCGAACGCCGATGGCTTCTCCGTCACGCCGTCCTCGAACTCAGCTCTCGATGGAAGTCCCAGGCGTCACCATCCCCGCGTGCGACAAAAGTTTGCGAAGTGAGTTTGCGAAGTTCCCGCAAATTGATTCTAATAGCAGCAGCCATTTCCACGGGAGTGATCCTCAATGCCGATTTTTGAATACATCTGCCAGGAATGCCAGCACGAGTTCGAGACCCTGGTGTTCGGCCGCGATAAAGCTAAATGCCCCAAGTGTCAGAGCCAGAAGCTGAGCCCGCAGCTTAGCGTCTTCGCCGTTTCCGCGAAGAGTTCCGCTGGGTCCACGAGTCCCACAGGAGCGTGCGGTTCCTGCGGCGATCCTCGAGGTCCCGGCGCATGCTCGCTCGGAGATCTCGATTAAGCCTCATCCCTAACCTTTACCCAGGAAATCAAACTTTCGGCATCGCTCCGCGGGTAACTGAGGTTACCTTTGTTTCTCCACCCGGCCCGCCTACCATGCCCTGACCTCCCTTTGAATACCAAGGAGCATCGCATGGATCGCCGCAGCCAACAGCGCGTATTCGTTGATCTCCCCGTGCAGATCTACGGCATGGATACCTATTCTCGGCCCTTTACTCAGGCGGCCAGTCTGCGCTCCATTAGCGGACGCGGCGCCACCTTGCAGTGCGTGGACGCTCAACTCAAGCCGGGAGACGTGGTCGACCTTCTTTACCAGGGTTCGAAAGCGCAATTCCGCATTGTGTGGTGCGGTAGGCCCGGCACCGAGATGGCTGGGGAAGTGGGACTGGAGAGTCTCTCCGCCGGCGTGACGCTTTGGGATGTTGATCCGCTGCGCTGTGCTGCTTCGGTGGGTAAGGGGTAGGGAGGAAGGCTGAAACCCGCGCTGGACGGGCCAATCCGAGTATCTCGCAGCAGCCGGCAATCCCAAGCTGTAAACTCACTAGAGATGCGAGTAAAGATTCTCGGTTCGGCGGCCGGAGGCGCGTTTCCGCAATGGAATTGTGCCTGCTCAAACTGTCGCTCCATGCGCGCCGGCACGTTCCGCGGAAAGCCGCGCAGCCAGACCCAGATTGCAATCACTGCAGACGGATGCTCGTGGTTTCTTCTCGGTGCGTCTCCTGACCTGCGCGCTCAAATCGAATCCACGCCTGAGTTGCATCCGCGCGACGGCGTGCGCCAGTCGCCCATTGCGGGCACGGTGCTGGCCAGCGCCGATCTCGACCACGTCCTTGGGCTCCTTCTGCTGCGCGAACTTCAGCCGCTGCACATCTACGCCACCGCTTCGGTTCGCCGCATTCTCCGCGAAGACAACTCCATGTTCGCCATGCTGCATCGTATTCCAGATCAAGCGAGGTGGACTGATTTTGAATCGGGAAAGGAATTTTCTTTGTGCGATGCTCAAGGTGAGGACTCCAGTCTCCGCTGCCTAGGATGGTCGTTGGGCAGCCATTATCCTCCCTATGTCAGCGCGGAACGGCAAGCACAAATTTCCCCCGGCGAAGCGTCCCTGGGCTTGTTCATCCATTCAATTTCCGGCTCGCGCTTAGGCTATATGCCAGCAGTTCCTCAAATAGACGACGCACTGCTCGAGCAATTCGACGCTTGCGACGTTGTGCTCTTCGATGGCACGTTCTGGAGCGATGACGAACTGATTAGCATTCAGGGCGGCGCGCAAACTGCGCGCCAGATGGGCCACGTCCCGGTCGAAAGCGTGCTGGCAAAGTTGGCGGCAGTGCGCCGCCCGCGTAAAATATTTGTACACATCAACAACACCAATCCCATGCTGGACGAGGCGAGTCCCGAACATCGGCGAGTGCGGGACGCGGGCTGGGAAATCGCGGAGGATGGATGGCAGTTCGATCTGTAGAAGCCGAAACCGCATCGCAAGCTGCGCCCCTGCTCTCGAGCGAGGAACTGCGCGCGCGATTTCAAGCCGTGGGCGAGGAGCGCTATCATCACCAGCATCCTTTTCATCTGTTGATGCACGAAGGCAAGCTGAGCCGCGGACAACTACAGGCCTGGGCGCTGAACCGCTACTACTATCAGTCAATCATTCCTATAAAAGATTCGATCATCCTGTCGCGCGGGCCCGACCCCGTGTTCCGCCGCGCGTGGCGCAAGCGCGTAGTCGACCACGACGGCGACGCCACCAGCGAAGGTGGCCTCAAGCGGTGGATAAAGTTGGCAGAAGCCACCGGTCTCGATCCGAATCAGGTTCGCGCCGGCAACGGAATTCTTCCGGCAACCCGCTTCGCGGTCAATGAATACCTGAACATTGTGCGCAGCCGGTCTCTGCTCGAAGCAGTCGCTTCTTCGTTGACAGAATTGTTTTCGACTAAGCTGATCACCTTGCGGGTGGAAAAATTGCGTCAGCACTATCTCTGGCTTGCGGGCGGTCTGGATTATTTTGAAGCCAGACTATATCAGGCGCCGGAAGATTCGCAGTTCGCGGTGAACTATGTCTACGACAACGCGAAGACGCGCGCCGAGCAGGAGTTGGCAATCCAGGCCCTGCGCGACAAATGCGACATTTTATGGGCGCAGCTCGATGCGCTCTATTTCGCCTACGTCGAGCCGGGATGGCCGCCTCCGGGCGCGTTTCGCATTGAGGCCAGCTAGCATGCCTCCACCGGAAGACTCCGCTCAGCCCCGCCTTGCCACCGGCTGCCGCTGGGGCGCAGAAAAAGAAAATAAGCCGAGCGGCAAGCCAGAACGCGTGATCCTGTATCCGGAAGGCGCGCTTCGATTGCGCGATACGGGCCTGCTGATACTCGAGAGCTGCGACGGGAACCGCACCTTCGGCGAGATCATCGCAGAACTGCAGGCCAAGTTTGGCGACGCGGACCCTGAGAA
Source organism: Candidatus Sulfotelmatobacter sp. (assembly GCA_049590215.1). Lineage (GTDB taxonomy): Bacteria > Acidobacteriota > Terriglobia > Terriglobales > Acidobacteriaceae > Sulfotelmatobacter. The sequence continues at coordinate 2,920 of JBAWCJ010000057.1, forward strand.
GATTCGCAGCGACATCGGCCAGTTTCTTGAACAACTGCGGCACAAGCGGATCGTCGACTACTGAGGGTTCATAATTGAATGTAACTTGTTCACCTGCCCCGATGACGATCTCCAACCCGCTGGCCCTCATCGCCGAGATCACCCATCGCTGCCCGCTGCACTGCGTCTATTGCTCAAATCCGCTTGAGTTATCTGCAGCGAGTTCGGAACTGTCCACCACGGAGTGGGTCGACATTCTCCGACAGGGCGGCAAGCTCGGAATGCTACACGCGCACTTCACGGGAGGCGAACCGCTGGCTCGTTCCGATCTAACCGAACTCATCGCAGCCGCGCGTGCCGCAGGCCTTTACACCAACCTCATCACTTCCGGCATCGGATTAGCCGAAGCACGACTGCGCGCGCTGGTGGATGCCGGACTCGATCACATCCAACTCAGTTTTCAGGATTCACGCGAGGAAGCAGCCAACTGGATTGCCGGCGTCAAAGCGCATGCGTACAAGATCGAATTGTCGCGCCTTATCCGCCAGCACAAGATCGCATTCACCGTAAATCTTGTCGTCCACCGGCAGAATATCGATCACATCGAGGAGATGATCGCTTTCATCGAGCAGCTCGCGCCCCAGCGCATGGAGATTGCCCATACTCAGTATTACGGCTGGGCATTGCAGAACCGCGCGGCACTGTTGCCCACACGAACACAACTTGAAAAAGCTGTTGAAGTGGTGGCCGCCACCGAAAAGCGCCTCACCGGACGCATCCGCGTCGATTCGGTGGTCCCTGACTATTACGCGCGCTTTCCCAAAGCCTGCATGGGAGGATGGGGACGAAGATTGATGCTCATCAATCCCGCCGGCAAGGCGATTCCCTGCCACGCTGCCGAAGTCATTCCCGGCCTCGAATTCGAAAACGTACGCCAGCAGACTCTTGAGTTTATCTGGAAAGAATCTTCCTCGTTCCAGCGCTTTCGCGGGGAAGAATGGATGCCAGAACCCTGCCGGAGTTGCGACCAGCGCACTGAAGATTTTGGCGGATGCCGTTGCCAGGCTTTGCTGCTCGCAGGCAACGCCGCTGCAACGGATCCCGCCTGCTCGCTCGCACCCGCGCACCATGTCATTGAGGCCGCGTTGGTCGAAGCCAATTCCAGCACGGCAGTTTCGCGGCCCATCGCCGCAGCGTCGTTTGTGCAGTTGCAACAGCGCTCGGCGAATCTTTGGAGTTACCGCATCAATCCTGAATAACCGGCAGACCTACCAGCGCAATCCGATCGTGATAGGACGAAAATCGGTGGTGATGCCATTATGCGATCCGTGCATGATCCGCCATTCCGCGTAGACTTCGACGCCGCTGGGCATCTTGCGCGTTATTCCTCCGCCACCGTCGATTCCGAATTGGTTCAGGTTGGATTTGTCAAAGCTGCCATTGATCGCAAGGCCGAAATTGTAATTCTGGCACGCGCCCCACCAGTCCCAGAACCCATTGCATGCCGAACCTGGAACCGTAGTGCTGCCGCTCAAATTCCCGGCCCGATGGTAATAGGCCGGTCCCAGAAACACGTATCCACCCCAGAGACTACTCACAGGAACATTGATGATGGGTTCGAGCGTCACCGCCAAAGCGTAACTTCTGGATCCGGTTGCCTGGGCCAGTTGCACGGTGGAGTCGCGCAGCGGGAGGTCGGCAAAAATTAAGTCCGCCCGCACGCCTAAATACTTGTTCCCGTTCCGCGCCACACCTGCCGACCCCACCACGCCTCCGCCCCTCACGTATGCCTTGGTCGCACCGCTGTCAACATTGGCACCGCCGCCCACGTTGAATTCCCAGTTCTTGTAGTCGTGAGGCCGAGCTTTCCGGTGCGCCGTAGTGGACTCCTCGGGAGAGGCTTCCTGACCGCTGGCGGGCTGCTGCGCAGCCTGATTCGGGGCGGCGGGCTGTTGCGCGGCGGAGGCCGGAGCCGCAGGCGCCGGTGCTTGTTCCGCCGGCGCAGTCTGCGCGAATGCTTGCACTCCCAACAGAATTGTCAAGATCAGCAACCTCAGCGCACTCGCAGTCGCGGTCAGGCTCGCGAACTTTCCCATCATCCACTCTCCTCCCATAACCGGGCGTGGTGGCGGACCGTAAGCGCTCGGCATGAAGAAGAAAGAGGCGCCGTCAGTAAAGGTTCCGCTTGTGATTCCTCGCGAGCAGGCATTCGCCCGGTCGCGGCGGGATCGCATCATCTTACCAACTTTGATGCCGACTCTGCCCGGCATGCCGCCCGCGTACTGGCCAGGGTCTGATTAGAACATCATCTGACAGCGACCCATCGCCTTTTCGTCTGATGGTTCGCAGAGAGAAACAATGGCATCGCGCAATCGACCGATTCAGTAGGATATAAGGTTCACCCTGATGGACGGCGTAAGATTCGCAATCTGTCATTTGCTGGTGCTCAGCCTGTGAGGAACACCCATTATGCTCTCGCCACGTATCTGTCGACTCGCTCTCTCAATCTCTGCGCTAGTGTGCACTTCGGTCTCCGCCCAAACAAAGCCACACTTTACTACGCCGCTGCCGACCGGTGTGCGCCTCGATCCCGCTGGCGAAGCGGTTGACCTCGGCAGCTTGCCGATCAATATCCTACTAACGCCTGAAAAAGACCGAGCCGTGGTCGTGCTCAGCGGCTGGCGTGAGCAGGGCATTCAGGTTGTGGATCTGAAGACGCGAAAAGTCACCCAGACCCTGCTCCAGGATGGCGCGTTCTACGGCGCCGCCTTCTCGCCCGACGGACGTCGCCTCTGCGTCTCCGGCGGCAACACCGACATGCTCTTCGTCTATGCATGGAAGGACGGGGCCGCTACCCTCGAGAACAAGTTCGAACTGGCCAAGGCAAAAACCGCAGAGGGCACGGGCACAAGCTATCCGGCGGGACTGGCATTCTCGCCCAACGGAAAATTCGTTTATGTCGCCGAGAATGTCGGCGACCGGCTGGCGGTGGTGAACGCCGCGACCGGCGAGATCGCGCAACGGTTCCCTACCGATCATTATCCGTATGGCATCGCGCTCACGGCGAACGGTCAAGTATTCGTCTCGGCGTGGGGCGCTAGCACGGTGTCGCAATTCCGTATTCTGGCGGACGATAGCCTCGCGTATCTTGGCCGGATCGAGGTCGGCCGGCATCCTTCGGCGCTAGCGGTGAGGGGAACCAGGCTGTACGTCACGCTCGCAGGCAGCGACCGTGTGGCTGTCGTCGACACGCGCCTGCGCAAGGTTGCGGGCTATCTGCACGATGCCGCGCCCGGTGCGCCACCAGAGGGCAGCACACCCAACGCGGTCGCACTTAGCTCCGATGGCAAGCGTCTGCTTGTCGCAGAGGCAGACAACAATGCCGTAGCCGTCTTCGATTTGGCCACGGGCAAGTTACTCGGTCGCGTTCCCACCGACTGGTATCCCACCGCGGTCGCCGAAGACTATGGAGAATTGCTGGTCGTTTCCGGCAAAGGCCACGGCACCCACGCTAACCCCGACGGTCCGGTTCCACTGACCAACTGGCCGAATGGGAATCCAACCGCGTATGCGCTGGGGCAGTTGAATGGCAGCCTGCGAGTGCTGCCTTCCGCGATGACAGCGGCGCAACTCGCGGCATTCACCGAACGCGTCGTCGCCGCCAATAACTGGCAGCAACGGCTCGCACCGCGGCGCTATCCTCCTTTTCGCCACGTCGTCTACATCATCAAAGAAAATCGCACCTACGACCAGGTCCTGGGAGACATAAAGGAAGGCGATGGCGACCCAAGCCTCGTCTATTTCCCCGACATTACCATCACTCCGAACCACCACGCACTGGCGCGGCGCTTTGGCCTGTTCGATCGCTTCTTCGTCAATGCCGAGGTGAGTTCGCAAGGACACATCTGGTCCACTGCCGCCTACGTCACGAACTACGGTGAGAAGGTCGTGCCCTCAGGTTACGCCGGCAAGCGGGCTGACATGGACGGCGAAGAGAGCGATGAGCCGGAGCGCGGTTTCCTGTGGACGCTTGCCATCCGCGACGGCATCACTTTCCGCGACTATGGCGAAATGGTCAAGGGGAATCCCGGCTGGCCGGTGACGCAACGCGACTTGGCCGCCGACGTGAATCCCGACTACATACCTTTCGATCTGACCACGCAGGATCAGAAGCGCGCAGACGTGTGGATCGCCGAACTCCAGCGCTACGTGCGCGACGGCAACATGCCGCAGCTCGAAGTCATGCACCTGCCCATGGACCACTTGGCGGCAGGCCGTCCGGGGAAGTGCACGCCACGGGCGTGCATGGCCGATAACGACCTCGCTCTCGGGCGGATCGTGCAGGCGCTTTCGCACAGCCCGTACTGGAAGGACACAGTGATCTTCGTCCTCGAGGACGACGCGCAGGCCGGCCCCGATCACACGGATTCGCACCGCGCGCCGTTCTATGCCATCTCCGCCTACAACCGGCCGGGCACCGTGCATCGCTTCATCAATACCACGGACGTGGTCGCGGCGATCGAGGACATCCTCGGGATGGGCCGGCTGTCGAAGTTCGATTACTTCAGCCGCTCCCTGGCAGACATCTTCGCACCTGCGGCCGACCTGACGCCTTATGACCCAATCGTTCCCACGCAAGACTTGAATGAAAAGAATCCGCAAAATACCGCCGCCGCACGCATGTCAGAGGGGCTTGATCTCAGCGCTCCCGATCGGGTAGACGATCAGGTCTACAACCGCATTCTTTGGCTGATGCTGAAAGGCGACGCTCCGCCGCCGGTCGCACAGACGCACGCGGCTCTGCATGCTCTGCAGTCGAGCAAATGACGATGCGTGGTTCGCTTTCCTTTGCGGAACCACGGCTCCACGTATGATAGAAATGGATTTCTACCCGAGAGCAAACTTTGCCCAAGACTCCACCAGATCAGGCATCGCAGGCCACTCCCGCTCGATCTGCACACGACCACCCCCGGCCGCGCCGGGTCGCCCTGGTGGGCTTCGGAACTGTGGGCCGCGCCGTAGCCAAAATTCTCGGCGAGCGCAACGCGGATGGCGGTTTGCTCCGCCTCACCCACATCTGCAACCGCAACATCGAGCGCAAAAGACAGCCATGGGTCGCCGAGCGCTGGATTCCGAGCGACGCGATCTGGACTGACGACTTCCACACCATTCTCAATTCCGATGCCGAAATCGTCGTCGAGGTGATCGGCGGCTTAACGCCCGCGGAAGAGTTAGTGCGAGGCGCGCTGAGCGCAGGGAAGTCGGTGGTCACGGCCAACAAGCAGCTCATCGCCCGCCACGGCCCGGACTTGCTGCAGCTCGCCAGCGCAAATGGCTGCCAGCTTGAGTTCGGAGCGTCCGTCGCCGGCGGCGTTCCCGTTCTTCCCGCGCTCCGCACCGGACTCAGCGGGGATCGCCTGCACGGTATTGCCGGCATTCTGAACGGAACCTGCAACTACATTCTCAGCCGCATTGAGACCGATCGCATTCCCTTTAGCGAGGCTCTTGAGGAAGCGCAGGCGCGCGGCTACGCCGAAGCCGACGCCAGCGAAGATCTCGACGGCGGCGATGCCCGCGCCAAGCTTTCCATTCTCGCGCTGGCGGGGCTGCACGTCCGCGTTTCTCCCGCAGATATTCGCGCCCGCACCATCCGCCCCATCGACGCCGTCGATTTTGATTACGCCGCCGAACTGGATTGCACCATCCGGCAGATCTCGCGCGCCGATCTGAAAGATACGACGCTGTTTGCCGACGTCGGCCCCAGCCTGGTTCCCACGTCGTCTCCCTTCGGACGTGTGCAGAGAAATCTGAATCTGGTTTTAACGTCGGGAGAATACGGCGGCGACATGGCTTTCCTGGGCGCCGGCGCAGGAGGAGATCCCACAGCTGTTGCCGTTGTTTCAGACTTGATGTTTGTAGCGGAAAGTCTCGCGGCTGGAAGTTCTTCGGCGGGAGCGCGCGCGCATCGCCCGCTGCAATTAGCGTCGCCAAAAGTCAGTTGCGACTTTGAGACGCCCTGGTATCTGCGCTTTCTGGTGAAGGACCAGCCCGGCATCATCGCAGGCCTGGCTGCAATCCTCTCATCTCATCAACTGAATATCGATGCCGTGCTGCAAAATCCCGGCTTCGACAAAAACGCACTACCTTTCGTCATCACGCTTGAGGCTTGCCGCGACGCACAACTACAGCCCGCGCTGCAGGAAATGTCCGCGCTGCCTTTCGCGCTCCGCCCTTGCCTCTGCCTGCCAATTCTGCGCTAGCCTTTATCTGCCATTGGGCTCTGTCATCCCGAAGCGAAGCGAGGGATCCTGGTGTTTGCGCATTGCGGCAATCATGATGCCGCGAGCGAAACCAAGGTCCCTCGCTTCGCTCGGGAAGACAAACGTGTAGGCCTTAGCTGGCTTTACTCCAGAATGGATTCTTCAGGCCGGCAGGCGCCAAAGCGCTGTCCGTCGTCGTTTCCGCACCCGAGTCGTCTGAAACTTTCTCATCCAGCAAACGCGACGAAGGTGCTTGGGTATCTTCCTGGCAATACGAAGGCGTGGTAGGAGAAGGAATTTCTAATTTCACAGCCAACCTCCACATTTTCTATGATCTAACTCCATTAAAACACTCACAGGACTTTCGAAGGCCGCAAAATCCCGATAACCCGCATCGAAAAATCAGCATCTACAGAATTCACGGCCATGGCATGATGTCGAACCCTTGATAGAACTGCTAGGATGTCGAGTCACGCGCGTAAGAATTCCGAAGCTATCCTCCTGAGGAAGACCTTTCATGAACTACCGCAAGTTGGGACGAACCGGTTTCGATGTCAGCGACGTCTCCTATGGACTCTGGGGCATGAGTGGATGGAGCGGCTCTGACGACCGCCAGTCGCTCGACTCCCTGCAACTCTCCATCGATGCAGGTTGCAACTTCTTCGACACCGCATGGGCCTACGGCGAGGGCAAAAGTGACGGCCTGCTGGGCGAAATCATGGCGCGTAACTCCGGAAAGCGCCTGTACGCCGCGTCGAAAATCCCTCCAGCTAACGACAAATGGCCAGCGCTGCCAACCTATAAATATCTCGATGTTTTTTCTCCCGATCACGTCTTCAAATACGCTGACCTGATCCGCAAGAAACTCCGCGTCGATTCGATTGACGTTTTGCAATTCCACGTCTGGGATGACAGTTGGGC
>JBAWCJ010000058.1:0-22546 GCA_049590215.1 Candidatus Sulfotelmatobacter sp.
CCCGCCCAGCCGGTAATAGCAACCGAGATCGCAGACAACCCGGCCGCGATGACCACAAAACTCTGTAGCACTTTCGTCCGCTTCCAGCACAGCAGAATCAGAACCAGCGGCACCATCAGTTGGAACTTGAACACGCTCAAGCCGAGCCAGCATCCGGCGAGCGTGTCAGCATTTCTCTTCAAAGCCGTGAATGCCAGGGCGTTCAGCAGAAGCAGCAAAATCACGTCCTGCCCCTGCAGCAGCGCAACCAGTACGGGGAAGAAACCGAGCAAGACCAGCAGCCACACAAAAGCAGGGCATTGCGCCAGCACCGGAATATATCGCCGCAGCAGAAACGGCAGCAGCCCTAAGATCGCAAGATTGATCGCACTCCAGACCAGGTACGCCGTAGGGTAATCGAGCGAAGCCAGCGGTTCAAAGATCAAAGCCTCAAACGGCGGATGATTGTACGGCAGCGGCCCTTTCCGGATTCGCACCCCCGCAGCAAAAGTCTGCTGTACTTCATACTGCAAAGCGCCGTCGTAAAGCCGGTGCCCCAGACCCTCGCGCAACATCTTTCCCGCTGTGTAGAAAATCGTAAAGTCCGGGTAGCTCTGCCGAACCAGCACTCTCGCCTTCCAGAAGAGCATGCCGTGAATGCACAGCATGCCGGCGATCAGCACAGCGATCCACGTCTTGAGTCTGCTTCGGCTCACTTATTCCTTCGTCTTCATTCCTTAAGTCGGGATTATATCTTCGCCCCCGGCGCGGTATGATCCATGCCACCGTGAAGAAACTTCTGCGGACGAGAAACGTCTTCCTGGCGGCGCTGTTCGTCGGAGTCTTCGCCATGGCCGCGCGCAATGTCACCGACCCGGACGTCTGGTGGCATCTCAAGACTGGGCAGTACATCGCTGAACAAAGAAGCGTTCCTCACACCGATCCTTTTTCCTACACCCGCGCCGGACAACACTGGGTTACGCATGAATGGCTCAGCGAGCTTCTGCTGTATGAACTCGAACGCGTCGCGGGGTGGAGCGGGTTGATCCTGATTTTTGCTGCAGTTCTGACGGCGGCGTTCTTCCTGCTGTATCTTCGCTGCGGGCCTGCGACCTACGTCGCAGGCGTGGCTACACTTGCCGCAGCCTGGGCCACCGTACCCGTGTGGGGAGTGCGCCCGCAAGTCCTCTCTCTCTTACTGACCAGCTTGTGGCTGCTGATTCTCGATCGCTCCAAGCGCAATCCTAAGCTTCTATGGTGGACTCTCCCGCTCACTCTTCTCTGGGTGAACCTCCACGCCGGATTCGCCGTAGGCCTGGCTCTTTCAGCCTTATACCTCGCGGGAGAATGGATCGAACGCGAGCTAGGCCGCTCGCGGCAACGCCCGTCTAGTCTGCGAATCGCGGCGCTGATCTTCTTCCTCGATGTTCTGATCGTGCCGCTGAACCCCAACGGCCTGCGGATGTTCTCCTATCCCTTCGAGACCCTCCGCTCCCCTGCCATGCAGAAGTACATCGCCGAATGGGCCTCGCCCAATTTTCACCATCCCGAGTACTGGCCTTTCATGCTGGTTGTGCTGGCTACGTTTGCGGTCCTCAGCTGGTCCCGTCTCGAGCTGCGACCGCGCGACTTGCTTCTCTTGCTCGTCAGTTTCTATGCCGCCCTCGTCTCAATCCGGCTGATACCGTTGTTCGTCCTAATCGCAGTCCCGCTGGTCGCCACCCGGCTGGGAGACTGGCCACGAAGTGACGGACGGCGCGTGCAATCCGCAGCACGCACTTTGACCAACGGCCTGATCCTGCTGGCAATGGTTGCCTTTGCCGGAGTCCACGCCGCTCGGGTCATTCAGCGCCAGCCGCAGGTCGAGGTCGAGCGCTTCCCCGCCCGCGCGGTCGCGTTTTTGCAGACTCATCCGCCTTCTGGTCGAATCTTCAACCACTACGACTGGGGCGGGTACCTAATCTGGAAGCTCTACCCTTCAACGCTCGTCTTCATCGACGGCCGCGCCGATGTCTATGGACAACAACTCTTTGACCAGTTCGCCGAAACCTATCAGTTCAAGGGGGACTGGCAGCAAACCCTGGAGCAGTGGAGCATCGATACCGTAATAGTCCCTCCCGATTCCCCCCTGGCAACCGGTTTGCGAAGTTCTCCGGGTTGGACCGTCTCCTACGAAGACCCGCAGGCGGTTGTTCTCACGGCGCTCCCCAATGCGACCCGCGGAGCGCCCGTCTCACCGAAGCCGCCCGTCGGCAATCCGAATCCCTAGAACCGTAGTCAGTTAGCGGTCGAGGCCAAGGCCGCAAAGCAGTTACCATCGGTATGCAAGAAAGTACACCTCCTAAAGCATTTTGCAGGTTATTATGAGGGAGATTAAATCTCCCCGCAGAGAAAGCGCGAGCCAATGGGACGCAGGTCCCGAGGCCCTGCGCTCTTTATCTGCTTTAAATGCTTGTTTCAGAACCTTGAGATTTCTAAGGAGGCCGGAAACTATGGATCGTCTTTGGAGATTGTGGCGCGACGAAGAAGGACAGGATATTGCGGAATACGCCGTGATGCTGGCCGTGATTCTTGTGATCGTCGTAGGCACCATTCGGCTGATCGGCTCTAACGCGAACAATGTTTTCTCCAACGTCGCCAGTTCGATTCAGTAACAGATCGGCAACGGGCGCAGCGTAAAGGCAGTCTTCCACGGATACGGCGTGGATCGCGCTTCTGCTCGTCCTGACAGAGCATTATGAATCGCACTCGTTTGTTGATGATCGGGGTTGTGGCCTTGGCTTTGGGAGCCTTTGTCAGCCTCTTCGTCTACAAGAACCTGGTGGGCCGGCCGCCGACCGTCGAAGCCGGTGCAGACGTCATCGTAGCCGCCGATGACATTCAGGTGGGATCCCGGGTCGAAGAGCATGATGTCCGGATCGCCAGATTCCCCGCATCTGGACTGCCGCCCGGAGCCTACACCAAGAGGTCTCAGGTCATGGGCCGCGGCGTCATCATCCCCATATCCAAAGGCGAATTCATTCTCCCTAGCAAGCTGGCTCCGGAAAATGCCGGAGCGGGGTTGCCCGCGCTGATTCCGCCGGGCATGCGCGCCGTGTCGGTCCGGGTGAATGAGGTGGTCTCAGTCGCCGGCTTCGTCGGTCCTGGAACCAGGGTCGACGTGCTGCTTACCGGAACTCCCGACGGCAGCTCCGAGTCCCAAACAACTACTGTCTTGCAGAATGTTGCGGTCATTGCATCCGGCCAACGCCTGGAACGAAATGCCGCCGGAGAAGCTCAGAGCACTCCGGTGATCACGCTGCTGGCTTCCCCCGAGGACGCCGAACGACTGACCCTGGCCAGTGCCGAAGGCAAGATTCAACTGGTTTTGCGTAACCCGCTCGACACCCATCAGGATCCCGTGGAGGCGGCGAATGCCAAGGGCCTGTATATGGGCGGAACGCCAGTCGCAGTCCGGCCGCGCGTAACGATTCATCCCGTAAAGCAGAAAACTGAGCCACCGCCTACCTCTCCTTCGGTCCTCAGTATCGAGGTTTATCAAGGTGATAAGAAGCCGGACGTGGTCAAGTTCCCGGAACAGAATGCTGAAGACCCCAAATAGTCGGAGAGAAGTTTGTCCGGCACGTTGATACGCTGCACAACAAGTTTCCTCCTGTGGAGAGGAACCAAACGATGAAGGTTCGCACTACACTTTTCGCAGCTGCCGCAATGTCGCTCCTGTTCCCCGTCTTCGGCCTGGCCGAGGCGCTGCCCCTTTATCCAACTCAGGATCCCGCGACTCAAGCGCCCCAGGAACCCACTCCCCCGGCCGCTGCCCAGACCACGCTTCCGCCGCAGTCGGCCCAGCCCTCAGGTTCGGCTCCGCTGCGCGTCATGGTCGACAAGTCTCTGCTCATCAACACCACAGAGCGGCTCAAGCGCATTTCCATCACCGACCCCACGGTTGCCTATGCCACCGTAATTACCCCCACGCAGATCCTGGTTCATGGACGAGCCCCCGGCGAAGTCTCCCTGCTCATCTGGGACGAACTGGAACGCTCGCGCAGCTTCGATCTCCGGGTGGATGTCGATGTCAGCGCCTGCGCCGAAGAAGAACATCGCGTCTTCCCCGACGAACAGATTTCCGTCACGCCTTCGCGCGCCGCCATCGTGCTCTCCGGTCACGTTACCACTGAAGATGTCGCCAAGCGCGCCGGGGAATTAGCTTCTGCCTATTCGAAAAACGTAATCAACGTGCTCACCTTCGGTCCGGTAGGCGCTCAGGAAGTCTTGCTCGAAGTGAAGTTCGCCGAAGTCGATCGCTCCGCCCTCACCCAGATGGGCATCAACGTTTTCTCCACCGGCGCCGGCAATTTGTTTGGAACCACAACCACCGGCCAATACGGCGGCTTTACTGCGCCAACCATCACCCAGACGCAAGGACAAAGCCCTCCGCTTACAGCCACTGAAACCCTTAGCAACGTTCTCAATCTGTTTTTATTTCAGCCCAATATTCACTTGGGCACGGTGATCGAAGCGCTCGAAACTAAGAACCTGCTCCAGATCCTGGCCGAACCCAACCTCATCGCTGTCAATGGCAAGAAAGCCAGTTTCCTCGCCGGCGGTCAATTTCCCTTCCCCATCGTGCAACCCGGACAGGGATTCACCGCCGTTACCATCTCCTTCAAGGAGTTTGGCGTGAGGCTCGAGTTCACTCCGGTGATCATGCCCAACGGCAATATTCATCTCACCGTCGCGCCCGAGGTCAGCACTCTCGATTTTGCCGACGCTCTGACTATTTCTGGTTTCACCGTCCCGGCCTTAAGCACGCGCAAGGCCGAGACCGAGTTCGAGTTGCGCGACGGACAAAGCTTTGTGATCGCCGGTTTGATCGATAATCGGGTCACCGACATTTGGAACAAGGTTCCTGGCCTTGGCGACATTCCGATCCTGGGCAATTTTTTCAAGAGTAAGAGCATCCAGAAGAGCAATTCCGAACTCATGGTGCTCTGCACCGTGCACCGGATTTCGCCCAGTGCCGAACCACCGGCCACCCCCAAGAATCCCCAGCCTTTCATCAACAACGACAAGTTCGATGGAAAGAAGCCGTCGGGGAAGTAACCGTTATGGAAGCGTCGATCTTACTGGCAACTGGCAACTGGACACTGGCAACTGGTTTTCGTGGAGTGGAGAAGTCATAAGTTATGGCCGAGCTTTCAGTCGTCATCGTGGCCACGGACAACGAGCAGCGCACCGTGCTGCAGGTGTTGGTGGATGGCACCAGCGTAGCCCGCACGGTTCACACCTGCGCCAGTTTCCCGCTCGCCGCCTCGGATCCGGTCACGCGGCGCGTCCAGGCCGCCAGTCCTGACGTTGTACTGGTCGACATTCCTGCCGATAATCCCTCGACAGCTATGCGCGCCGTCGAACTTCTGCGCCAGGAACTGCCCGACTCGGCCGTCTTCGCCATCGGCAGTCTCAATCAGCCGCAAGTCATCGTCAGCGCCATGCGCGCCGGGGCCCGCGAGTTCATCGAACGCCCTACCACCACCACCGATCTTCTCGAAGCTTTCGTTCGCCTGACTACGGCCCAGCGCAAAGTTAAGAAAGAAGGTCCGCGCGGCAAGGTGTTCTCCGTGGTCAACGCCAAGGGCGGCAGCGGCGCGACCACTGTAGCCGTGAACCTCGCCCTCGCTCTGCAGGCAGCCCATGGCCACACCGCTTTGGTCGACCTCGCTCCGCTCGGACACAGCTCGTTACATCTGAATCTCAAACCGCTGTTCACCCTGGCCGACGCCACCCGCAATCTGCACCGCATGGATAGTTCGCTGCTCGAAAGTTTCATGACCCGGCACAGCGGAGGTCTGCAGTTGCTGGCGGGAACCAATGTCCCTGCCGCCATCGAACCCTCGACGGCGGAGTTTGTCCGGTTGTTCGACATGCTGGTCACGCATTATCGCTATGTGGTAGTGGATAACTCTTCCCGCCTCGACGCTGCCAGCCGCCTGGTCGCCAATTTGTCAGAGTGCGTCCTGCTCGTCGCCTGCACTGACGTAGCCTCGCTCTGGAGCGCGGCGAGGGTACAGCAATACCTCGGAGAAACGGGCAACCGCGAACGACTGCGGCTGGTGCTCAATCGTTTTCGCAAAGTTCCCGGCTTCAGCGAGGCGGATGCGGAAAACGCGGCTGGCGTCAAATTATTGTGGCGTGTTCCCAATCAATACTTTGCCATCTCCTCCGCCATTGACCGCGGCTCGCCCGTGATGGAGCAAAGCCACACCGAGATCGCTCGTTGCTTTTCCGGGTTGGCCCATGAACTGACCCGCGACGACGTCGATGTAAAACGCGCTGCCTGGTCCTTGTTCAAGACAGTGTAGGCACAAGACGGCATAGACTTAAGACGGTTTGGGTTTGGGACGATAGACGATATAGACCTCAATGGCTAATCTGCAGACCTTCGAGCACGGCGAGTATCAGCAGGTAAAGGCCGATCTGCATCGCAAGATCCTCGATCGCCTCGACCTCGAAAAACTCGGCCGCGCCACCGGCGATACCGCCCGCGAAGAAGTTCTAGTCCTCATCCGCAACTCGGTGAACAGCGAAGTCGTTCCTCTCAGCTTCGCCGAGCGCGAGCGCCTGTCGCGCGAAATTCTCGATGAAATCTTCGGCCTCGGTCCGCTCGAACCCCTGCTCAAGGACCACACCATCTCCGATATTCTGGTCAACCGTTTTGACAAGGTTTACATCGAGCGCGCCGGTAAGTTGGAACTCACCGGCTTGTCCTTCAAAGACAATCAGCACCTCATGCAGATCATCGAGCGTATCGTTTCCCGCGTGGGCCGCCGGGTCGATGAATCTTCTCCCATGGTGGACGCCCGCCTCGCCGATGGCTCCCGCGTGAACGCCATCATTCCTCCCCTCGCGCTGGACGGCGCTTGCCTTTCCATTCGCCGTTTTGGACGCGACCCGGTTACAGCCCGCAACATGCTCGAGAACCACACGCTCACCGAGCCCATGCTCGAACTGCTCTCGACCATGGTGAAGGGGCGCTTGAACCTGCTGATCTCCGGCGGCACCGGCGCCGGTAAAACGACTTTGCTCAACGTACTCTCCGGCTACATCCCTAATGTGGAGCGCATCGTCACCATCGAAGACGCCGCCGAACTTCAACTCAAGCAGGAGCATGTGGTGCGCCTCGAAACCCGCGCCCCCAACATCGAAGGCAAAGGAGCGGTCCGCCAGCGGCAGCTTGTAATTAACAGCCTGCGTATGCGGCCCGACCGCATCGTGGTCGGCGAGGTTCGCGGCGAAGAAGCTTTCGACATGTTGCAGGCCATGAACACCGGCCACGAAGGTTCCCTCACCACGGTCCACGCCAACTCGGTGCGCGACGCTCTGGCCCGCGTCGAGAACATGGTCTCGATGGCCAACCTCAATATTCCGGAGCGCGCCGTGCGCCATCAGATTGCCTCCGCCATTCACGCCGTCGTTCAGGTCGCACGCCTGTCCGACGGCACCCGCAAGGTCATCTCGGTTTCCGAAGTCACCGGCATGGACGCCGAATCCATCACCATGCAGGACATTTTCGTATTCGATCGCCGCGGCATTGACGAGAATGGAAAGGTGCGCGGAGCATTCCGCGCCACCGGAGTCCGCCCGCAGTTTGCCGAACGCCTGGCCAATGCCGGCACCAAGCTGCGTCCGTCACTATTTGAATCGAAGACTGAAGTTTGAAAATGAACAATCAGCAATTGGGGTTAGCGAGTCGCTTTCTATGTCCGCACTGTTGATTACATTCCTGGTGTTCGTCGTCGTCGCCCTCGCTGCCTTCGCGGGTTTGTCCTTGGTCGATCAGCGCCGCGCCCAGGCCCGGCTCATCAAAGATCGTCTGGCGACGGTGCAGAAAGCGCCAGAACGCGAGCCGGACGAGGAACTCGCCCTCCTGCGCGACGAGCAACTCAGCGAGATCCCTGCCCTCGATAGTCTGCTGCGCCGCTCCGCCCGCATTTCCGCCATGCAGGAAGCCTTGCTGCAGGCGGGCATGAAGTTTCGTGCCGGCAACTTTCTCGTGCTCTGCCTGGCCTCCGGCGCCGTCGCCGGATTCGCCGCCCTGGTCTGGAGCCGCAATCCCGCCATCACCTGGGCCGCACTGATCATCGGCGCCTTCATTCCCTATGCCTCCGTGTCCTACCGGCGCCAGAAGCGTTTTGAAAAAATCGAGGAGCTTTTCCCAGAAGCAATCGACACTTTGGCCCGGGCAGTCCGCGCCGGACACGCTTTCACCACCGCTCTCGAAATGATTTCCAACGAAGCCACCGAGCCACTGGCCGGCGAGTTCCGCAAACTCTATGAGGAGCAGAAATTCGGCATGCCGGTACGCGACGCTCTCATGAATCTGACCGAGCGCGTTCCTCTGGTGGACGTGAAATTCTTCGTCACCGCCGTCATGCTGCAACGCGAAACCGGCGGCAACCTCGCCGAAATCCTCGACAATTTGTCTTACGTCATCCGCGAGCGTTTCAAGATTCAGCGCCAGGTGCGGGTTCACACCGCCCAGGGCCGTCTCACCATGGCTTTGCTCATGGCTATGCCTCCGGCCGTGGTGGCCGTGCTCGCAGTCTTCAGCCCGGAATTTGTTCGCCCGCTTTTCTATGATCCGATTGGCCATACCCTGCTGGTGGTGAGTATTGCGTTACAAACGGTCGGTTATTTCGTGATCCGGAAGATTATTAAGATTCAGGTTTGAGAGATCAGGTTTAAGAGACCAGGTTTAAGCTAAGCATGCCGTCAATGATTCTCGCAATCGTCGTATTTGTCACCGTCGTGCTGGTGGTGTTTGCCTTCGGCGCTGCGGTAGTGACGCCCAGTTCCGTGCTGGGAGCCCGTCTGCGCGCCCTCGGCGGACAGGGATTGCAGGCCACCGAAAAGCCTGCGATGAAAATGAAAGAGCGCTTCGAGCAGGCGCTCGATCCGCTCAGCAAAGCCATCCCGCTTTCGCCCTCTGACGTTTCCCGCACGCGCGCCTGGCTGATCCAGGCTGGACTTCGCGAATCGCGCCACGCCAGCTACTACCTCGGCGCCCGCCTGCTGGGGGCGTTTATCGGCTTCACCGGCGTTGTGCTTTTCTCCGGTTTCACCAGTCTGAGCCTGCTGGTCTGCGTGCCCGCGCTCGGTTTCTTCCTTCCCCGCTTTTTCCTGAAGCGCATGATCAAAGACCGCCAGCAGCGCATTCGCATCGCCCTGCCCGACGCTCTTGACCTCACCGTGATTTGCGTCGAAGCCGGATTGGCGCTCGACCAGGCGCTAATGCGTGTAGGCAAGGATCTGCATCACGCCCATCCCGACCTCAGCGACGAATTTCACCTGGTCAATCTTGAGATGCGCGCCGGCAAGCCTCGTGCCGAAGCCCTGCGCAATCTCGTCGACCGCACCGGCGTCGACGACATTCGCTCTCTCGTCGGCACGCTCATCCAGACCGACCGCTTCGGCACCAGCGTGGCTCAAGCTCTGCGCGTTCATTCCGACTCTCTGCGCACAGCCCGCCGTCAGCGGGCCGAAGAACAAGCCGCCAAAACTACCATTAAGATGGTCCCTCCCCTCGTGATATTCATTCTGGTTCCGTTCCTCTTCGTCACAGTTGGACCGGCACTCATTCAGGCCTATCACTCGCTTGTCTCGAAATAGGGTCAGTGGCGCGGCGTCCCGCCGACCGTAAAGCGATCGAGGCAATAAGCTGCGAAGTGATGACCTGTAGTCCGCATCCAACAAGAAGAATTCAGGAGTCGCAATGCCGGGATTAATCCCGCAAGGCCAGGCTTTCAACCAAACCCGTCAGCTCGTTCTCGCCACCAGCCTAAGCGTGGCCCAGACCCACTGGTCCCGCTTGGTCGGCCTGCTCGGAGCCTCCGAAGATGACTTCCGTAACGGCTGCGGCCTCTGGATTCGACCCTGCCGTGGCGTTCATACTCTAGCTATGCGGTTCCCCATCGACGTCGTTTACCTCGACCCCGCCGGAACGGTCGTGCACCTCGAGCGCGCGCTGCGGCCCTGGCGGATTGCCCCAGTCCGCTTGCAGGCAGCCTCAGTCTTGGAACTGCCGCAAAACACGATAACCTCAACAGGAACTGCTCTCGGCGATAGAATTGAGATCAAGATAAAGGAGGACGTCTAGACTCCTGCCGCACCAGCTGACGAAGGTGGGATCTGCTTTAGTCCTCTTGGCGACAAAACCCTCAGTGACCGATACTCTCCAACTCGAAGACCCGATCGAGCTTCGTGATCTGCACGACGCGCCCAAGCTCCTGATCGAGTGGTCGCCGCGATGGCAGGAGTTCGTCACCTCCATCCGCCCTGCATTCGCCCGCTCTGGAGCGCGCCTGGCCGGCGAAGCACCTCACGGTATTTTCCCCTACGCTGGCTTGCTGGCTTCGTTGCTGCTGGAAGCGTTCATAGTGTTCGTCCTAATCGTAATCCCGAAGGAGATCGCCAAGCTCCGTCCCTACGCTCCCCCCAAGGTGCAGCCCTATGAAGTGATCTACTATTCCGGCGACGAACTGCCGCGCACCGAAGACCTGGGCGGCGCACAGGCGGGAGCTACCGGCCGCGCCGGTGGCCACGAAGCGCATCACCGAACCCAGACCATCCATGTAGCCCGCGGAGGCTCGCTCGCTCCTAAAGTTGTCGACGCTCCCAACCTCAAGCTTCCTTCCACCGCGGGCGCCGTGGCCAATCTACTCGCCTTGAAAGCCGCCAGCCCCGGCCCGCCTCCGTCGGAGGGCTTGCATTCTTCTCTGGTTGCTCCCAGTCTTCCCGTCAACGTGATCGCTCCCCCGCCTGCGAACATTACTCGGGATCAATCCCGCGCCGCGCTCACCCTCAACTCTGTCGTTCCCCCCGCTCCCAATGTTTCTCCCGACAAGTCTCGATCCGCTCCCGCTCTGAATGCCGCGGTCGTGCCTCCCGCACCCAGCGTCCATTCTGAGCACACTTTGTTCGCGCCCGTGCTCGACCCCAGCATCATCGCCCCGGCTCCACACGTTTCCCGCGATCGCGCGCGGACCGCACCTTCCCTGAATGCCAGCGTGATCGCCCCAGCCTCCACGCGCGTCTCCGGCGACCAGACGCGCCCCGCCCCAGCGCTCAGTGCAAGCGTGATTCCACCCGCTCCAGCGACCATTGGCAGCGAAGTTGCGCCCACGCGAGTGCAGATGAACAACGTCGCAGTCGTACCTCCACCAGTGTCAGCGCCGGAACGCGACACTGGACGCAATGCGAAGCTCAATCTGCCCGCACCATCCGTGGTCGCACCACCGCCCTCGGCCGATTCCGTCCACGACCTGCGTCGTCTCGAAAGCGGCGGCACCGACCCCTCGAAAGCCGTGGTTCCTCCGCCCCCCACCCCAGCGAGCAACGGATCGTTCGTGAGCACCGTCATCGGCAAGCTGTTCGGCACGCAGGATGTTGTGCCGCCTCCGCCAACCGTCTCCGCCGCAGGCGCATCAGGAAGCGCTCGTAACGGCGGCCCGGGCGGCTCACTCGCGACCAGCGTTGTTCCGCCTCCCCCCAGCGTCGGATCGGCAACCGCTAGCAAGACCGCCGGAGCTCCCGGCGAATCTCTCGCTGCAAAAATCGTTCCCCCGCCGCCGTCGGTCGTGGGCTCCGGCAACTCGACTTCTGGAAGAGCACCGGGTTCGTCCCTCGGCACATCAAGTGTCATCCCTCCGCCCCCATCGGTCGCGGGCTCAGGCCCAACTCACGGCACCTCCACGACAGCGGGAAACTCCGCCGGCTCGGGTAACGGCACGCTGTTGGCGAACAATGTAGTTCCACCGCCTCCTTCCATCGGCTCAGGCGCTGGACTTTCGGGATCCGGCAGAAAAGGTTCGGGCCTCGGTGGCCCTGGCGATTCCGGCTCAGTTCTCGCTCCTCCCAAAAGCGAAGCCGGAAGCAGCGACGGTTCCGGAATCGTGGTCTCGTCCCAACCCGGCTCCAAGGTTGGAATGCCGGGCGGAGGCAAAGGCTCGCTGGCTATGTCACCTTCAGGTGGAGACAAGCCGGGCCTCGGCGGATCCGGCGGAGGCGCAAGCATCGGTCACGGCGAAGGTCCCGGCAGCGGTTTAAATTCGACAGGCCCAGGCGCAGGCAAGACTGGAACCAGTGTAGGCTTCGATCCCAATAAGAACGTCCGCGGCGGAATTTCTTCAACGCCCGGCCCCGGCGGCGCCGGCAACGCCCCCACCGGATCTCCCGCCGTTCCCGGTGTCGACGTTCGCGGCGGCAGTACGAGCGTAGTTAATCTCCCAAGCTTTGGATCGGACAGCAACGCTCCGACTTCTCCCGACCACTCCCCGGCAATGCCGAACCAGGGCCCGGCCATCACCATCGTCGCCACGTCGCGCTCGGGAGGAGCGTTTGATTTCTACGGCAAGCTCCCGGGCGACAATTACACCGTCTATGTGGATACCTCGATCGGCACGGTCGTGATGCAATTTGCCGAAGTCAATCCCGCCGCACACTCCGAGGCCGAAACGCTCACAGGCCCGCGAGGCTACGTCACCGGTTTGCCCACCGGCCTTCCGCACGCCAGAGTCGTAATCAAATGCCGGCTCGATACTTCCGGCAAGCTGCAGAATCTGCAGGTTCTCGAGCCCGGCCCGGCCGCAATGACCGCGAAGATCATGGCCGCGCTGCCCAATTGGAAGTTCCGTCCGGCGATGCGCGGCACGCGTCCCGTCGAAGTCAACGCCATCCTCGGCTTCAACATCAACACCGAAGACCGCTACTAGCTGGGTACCCACTCCTCTGCGCAGAAAACTCGTGAATGCCGGGGGTACCGTGGAAGAGCGGCGCTTCAGCGCCGCGTAAAGCACTACAAGAAGCAACTGGGCTTTAGCCCCTTGTGACATCTAACCTTGTCATCCACAGCCCCAACATCCGATGATGGCTGCGGAGGCACTGCACGAAGGCAGTTTTTTCGCGCTTAGCCCAGAGCCAAGTCCGATGAAGTCAAGATTTTGCCCGCAAATTATTGATTGCAAGAGATTAGTTTGCATTTTCTCGCCAACATGATGATTTCAATAGATCAGGGGGGAGGGGGTATCCCTAGCCACAAGAACGCAAACAGCCTTTCTTCTGAAATGAGACTCAATTTCGACGTATGTTTTTCACAGCCGCTACTAGGCTTGCAGCCGCAACCTCGCCAGCAGCGCATACGCTTTGCGGAACCACGGACGCTCCCTCCGTCGCTGGTATCCCGGCATGGTTGGTCTTTTGTCGAGAATTTTCTGCGCCCACGCGCGGGCCTCTTCGACGCGGCCCTGCGACTGCAGGAACAGAGCGTAATTGTAGTAAGTCTCCGAACTTGTCGAGATCTTCGTCGCCTGCTGAAACAGCGCCTCGGCCTTTTCCGGTTGTCCGGTTTGCGCGTAGGCATGGGCCAGCAGCCCCTTCGCACGTTGAAAATCGTAATTAGGATCGGCCGCAACCGCGCGCTCAAGATCGGGAACCGCCGCGGTGAAATCGCCCAGTTCGACCTCAGCGATGCCGCGCCGGTAGAAAGGATCGGCCGAATCAGTTCGCGACGAGATGGCTTTATCGTAACAAGCGCGCGCCCGGGCAAAGTTGCCGTCGTCGAGATAGAGCAGGCCGAGTTCTTCGAAATTGCCGGCCGAAGGATTGTCCAGAATGGCCCGCACCAGTTCATGAATCCGCCGCCGCCGCGGAAACGCCTGAAACGACCCGCGCAGCAGCCCGGCATCGGGAATCACTTCGGCGACAATGTAGATGAGCGCCCCAACCCATCCCAGAAACAGAATGATAAAAATCCAGTAAGTATCCGGCCGCCGGCGGATGAAGTGAACGATCGCCACCGCCTGCAGAACAAATCCCCATCCGCCGAGAAAGAAGAGAAGTGATCCCATGGACAGCGAAGAATATCACGGGCCTTCACGGATGCTAGAATCAGCAGTGGTCAAGCCTTTCACGCCGCCGATTCGACTGATCGCTTCCGACATCGACGGCACATTGCTCAATCCCCAGTTCCAGATTTCCGAAGATGACCTGGCAGCACTGCGGCGAGCGCATGCCGCAGGTATCGAGATCGTGCTAGTCACGGGACGTCGCCACACTTTCGCCTTGCCCATCGCGAAGCAGTTGGGTTTCGATCTCTGGCTGATCAGCTCGAACGGCGCCGTAACCCGCTCGCTGGCAGGAGAAACTTTCCATCGCGACCTGATGCCGCGCCAGACATGCCGCGAGTTGTGCGGGACCATGCAAGACTTCCGCGGCAATACCGTTCTTACCTTTGACAAGGAATCCAAAGGCGCAATCGTGCTCGAGCACCTTGACGACTTGAACGCCAGCATCCGACGCTGGCTGGAGAAGAATATGGCCTACATCGAGTTCGTCGTGCCCCTCGAGGATGCACTCGTGAGCGATCCCGTGCAGGCCATGTTTTGCGGCTCCATGGAGCGGATGAGCGGCGCCCTGCGTACGCTCGAAGCCAACGGCATGAAAGGAAGAATCACGGTGTTGCGTACCGAATATCCCGAGCGGGATTTGTCTATGATCGACGTGCTGAATGCGGGCTGTTCCAAGGGACACGCTCTCGAGCGCTGGGCCGCGCATCGGGGCTATAGCCGCGAGCAGGTCATGGCCATCGGTGACAACCACAACGATGTGGAAATGCTTGAGTTCGCCGGCCATCCGGTTATCATGGGGAATGCCTGCGAGGAATTGCGCGGGCGCGGCTGGAGCGTAACCCTCGGCAATGATCGCTGTGGCGTAGCCGCGGCGGTCGCAGATGTAGTCGGAAGTTAGACGCGATGAAAAAAACGGTCCAGATCGTGCGATGGGCAGCCGTCGTCGCTCTGCTCGGGGCGACGGCGCTTCCCTGCTCCGCTGCTGATGCAGCCGTTCTGCGCAATGGATTCTCCATTCGCCACGAACGCCGCCAGGTCATCGGCGCCATCACTCGCCTGTATATCGATGGTGACAACTCGAGTTTTGTGGATGTGCCAACTGCAGAGATCGACCATTTCGAAGCTCTGCCGGCGGATTCATCGCCGCACGAAGCGACAAACGCAAAGGTGACGAAAGATCCCGCACAGTCGCAATCTCCCGCGGGAAACGTCCAGCCTTCAACCGATCTGAACGAAGTTGTAAGAGCAGCGAGCGGAACTTACCATCTCGATCCGGATCTGGTAACCAGCGTGATTCGCGCCGAGAGCGGCTTTAACGTGCGAGCAGTATCGCCGAAGGGCGCGCGAGGACTGATGCAGTTAATGCCCCAAACCGCGTCGGAACTGGGTGTGCAGAATGCATTTGACCCGCAGGCCAATGTGGAAGGCGGCACGCGCTATCTCCGCGAACTGCTCGAGCGCTACGACTTTGATCTGATCAAAGCGCTGGCCGCTTACAACGCTGGCCCGCAGCGCGTGGAGCAGTATGGCGGCGTTCCTCCCTACCACGAGACCAAAGCCTATGTAGCGCGCATCGTGCGCGACTTCAACAAAAAGAAACTCGCCGCGAAAACCGCAAACCAGCCTAAAGCTCCAAAGAGTTCAGGAAGCAAGGCAACCGCAACGCCAGTTCGGGCGGCCAAACCGCACAAGTCGGCTACGCAAACCCAGGCGAAAGCGAGCCCCGCCCCCGGCCAGTAAACGGCGCCTTCGTTTGACCCTCCCCTCCCACTCATTTACCTTGAGAGTGCCGTTTCCGCTTCGCGTTGCGAAGGTCGCGGCGCGAGGCTGCCCCCTTCATGGACAAAAAGCGCATCCTGGCCAGTACGGTGGTGTTCCTCATCCTGGCCGTTTTGCTTTACTTGCAATATCGTCACTGGCAGAGCTTTGACTGGGGTACGTTCTGGAGCCAGACTCACCGGATCAACAAAGTAAAAATATTGCGCGCGATCGGGTGGATCTACATCGGTTATGTGTTGCGGGCGTTGCGCTGGAAGATCTTTTTAAAACCAGTGCGCCCGAAAGTGAAAACGATGGAACTGGTGTCTCCGACTTTGATTGGATTCACCGGATTGGCTCTGCTTGGGCGCGCGGGAGAGTTTATCCGTCCCTATCTGATCGCGCGGCGCGCTGACCTTCCTTTCTCTTCTCAGTTGGCGGTGTGGACGGTAGAGCGCATTTTTGATATTGGCGCGTTCACGGTGCTGATCGTGCTGGCGATTTTTCTGCCCAGCGCATTACCTGCGATTCCGCATCCGGAGTACTACCGACGCTTTCAGGAAGGCGGTTTTTTTCTCGTTGGAATCGTGCTGGTTACCACGTTGGCCGCGATCGTGATCCGGCGCAGCGGAGACGCGGTAGCGCGCTGGGTGGAAGAGAAATTCGGACATCTCTCGTCGAACTTTGGCCACAGGCTGGCTCAGAGGGTGCGCGAGTTCGGCGCGGGACTTGACACCATTCACGGGCCCGCGTCAATGCTTTGGCTGGCTTTGGTTTCGGTGGGGATGTGGTACATCATTGCGCTCGCGTATAAGGAAGTGACCCACTCCTATGGCACGGCGGCGCTGGAAATTCCAGTGTCGCAGATTCTGATTCTGATGGGAGCGAGCATGGTAGGGTCGATGTTGCAGTTGCCTGCCGTGGGCGGCGGTTCGCAGATGGCGACCATCGCAGCGCTATCGAGCGTGTTCGACGTGCCTCCGGAGATGGCCGCGAGCTGCGGAATTCTGCTGTGGCTGGTCACGTTCGCGGCAGTCGTTCCACTCGGCTTGGCGCTGGCGCACCATGAGAGATTGTCACTGCGGAAGTTGTCGAAGGAAAGCCATCAAGCCGAGGAAGCCGAAACTGCCGGGCCTCTGGCGTAAAGCAGGTCGATGTCTATTACGCAGGTACGGCCTGGAAAGCGCTACCGCGTTCGCCTGTTACAATTTCTATATTGATTCCGACCATTCAACGTAGTTAGGCAGATTCGTTTTCGATCAACATCAGCGCCATGAAATGTCCCTTTTGCGGATTTGCGAATGACAAGGTAGTTGACTCGCGGGAGAGTAAAGAGGCGGAATCGATCCGCCGCCGGCGCGAGTGCCTGAAATGCAGCAAGCGCTTCACCACTTACGAACGCATCGACGAAATCCCTTACATGGTGGTCAAGAAAGACGGCCGCCGGGAAAAGTTCGACCGCCAGAAAGTGCTGAACGGCCTGCTGCGGGCTTGCGAGAAGCGGCCGGTGCCCATCAGCAAGCTGGAACAGATTGTGAACGAAGCGGAATCATTCGTCATCGAGTCGCAGGAACGCGAGCGCAAGACCAGCGAAATCGGCGAACTCATCATGAACCGCCTGCGCCGCTACGACAAAGTGGCCTACGTGCGCTTCGCCTCCGTCTATCTGGATTTCAAGGACGTCAAAGAATTCATGAACGAGCTGACGGATTTGGTGAAATCGAAAGACACCGCCGATATTAAAGCGAAGAAGAGTGGATAGGCAGGGTTTAGGGACCAGGGTTTAGGGGTTAGCGGGGCTCTCGGAGCGGAGGTTGTCTTAGTCTCTAGCCCCTAACCCTTAGTCCCTTGCCTAGAAAACAATCATGACTCATAAAGTAACTCTCATCCCAGGCGATGGCATCGGTCCGGAAGTGACCCAGGCCACGGTGCGCATTCTGGAAGCGACTGGGGTGAAGTTCGAGTGGGAGTCATTCGCCGTGGGCGCCGATGCCTTCGAAAAGCATGGCGAGTACATTCCAAAAGAGGTAATCGAATCGATCGAGCGCACGCGCGTGGCATTGAAGGGACCGGTCACCACGCCTGTCGGCGGCGGCTTTTCCAGCATCAACGTGGCTCTGCGCCAGAAGTTTGAGCTGTACGCGAACTTCCGGCCGATTCGAAATCTGCCGCACATCCCCACGCGCTATCCGGATGTCGACCTCATCATCGTGCGCGAGAACACTGAGAGCCTATATTCCGGTCTGGAACATGAAGTAGTGCCCGGCGTGGTGGAGAGCCTGAAAATCATCACCGAGAAGGCCTCGACCCGCATCGCGAAATTCGCTTTTGAGTATGCCCGCAAGAATCAGCGCAAGAAAATTCATGCCATCCACAAAGCCAACATCATGAAGCTTTCAGATGGCTTGTTCCTGCGCTGCTGCCGCACCGTAGCCAAGCAGTATCCCGAGATCACCTACGGCGAGCACATTGTCGACAATACCTGCATGCAGCTGGTCATGAATCCGTATCAGTACGACATGCTGGTGATGGAAAACCTTTACGGCGACATCATTTCAGATTTGTGCGCTGCGTTTGTGGGCGGCCTGGGATTTGTGCCCAGCGCCAACCTGGGCGACCATTGTGCGATTTTCGAAGCGGTACATGGTTCAGCTCCTGACATTGCGGGAAAGAATCTTGCGAACCCAACCGCACTGCTCCGCTCCGGACTGCTGATGCTGCGTCATCTGGGCGAGTTCGACGCATCTCTGCAGATTCGAAATGCGCTGGAAAAGGTATATCGCCATCCCGAGAAGCTGACGAAAGATATCGGCGGCCAGGCGGGAACGTCACAATTCGCCGACTCCGTAATCGAAGAAATGGAAAAAGCGAAGACCACGACGACCGCCGTTCACTAAAACGGGTTATCACTTTTCATGACCTTCAATTCCGCCATTGACTCTCGCCGCAGATGAGAGTAAATTCGCCCGTTCTGGGGAATCTGGGGAATGGCGCGCACAACACGGCGTGTGGGGGTGATTCTGTTTCAGCTGGGCGGTCCTGACACGCTGGCTGCGATCGAGCCTTTCCTTTATAACCTCTTCTGCGACCCCGATATTATTGACTTTCCCTTTGCCCGCATCGGGCGAAAACCTCTGGCCAAACTGATTTCGACCACGCGCGCCCGCAAAGTGCAGCACCACTACGCAACGATTGGCGGAGGCTCTCCCATCCGCCGCTTCACCGAGCGGCAGGCGCGGGCGCTCGAAGCCGAGCTCACGAGTCAGGGTCTGGACGCTCGCTGCTTTATGGCTATGCGCTACTGGCATCCGTTTACGGGCGAAGCCATTGCGCAGCTCGAAGCAGCGCGGTGCGACGAAGTGGTGTTGTTGCCCCTGTATCCGCAATACTCATCGACCACCACCGGCAGCAGTTTGAACGAATGGGAGCGGCTTTTCCGCGGCGATGTTCCCGTACACAACGTGGACGCCTTCTACCAGCATCCCATGTATTTAGACGCGGTGATCGAAAAGATCGAAGAGGCGCTCGAACGATTTCCAAGGCCGGAACGCGTCGAGATTGTTTTCAGCGCGCACAGCGTCCCCATGTCGATCATCGCGAAGGGTGATCCCTACCAGCGGCACATTGAGGAGACGGTGCGCCTTCTGATGGAGCGCGGCGGATGGAGCAACCGTTACCGGCTTTGCTACCAGAGTAAGGTCGGAGCCAGCAAATGGCTGCAGCCTTCGCTGCACCGCATGCTGCGCGACCTTGCCGTTGAGAAGGTGCGGGAAGTTTGCGTCGTTCCGGTGGCGTTCGTTTCTGATCATGTGGAGACTCTGGGCGAGATTGATCACGAGGCTCGCGAGCAAGCGCGGCGGCTGGGCATCACGCAGTTTGAGATGAGCGCGGGACTGAACGATTCTCCCAGGTTTATTTCGGCGCTCGCACAGTTGGTGACGGACGCTCTGGGCGAAGAAGTCGATGCCTGGGTTCCGCCGGTGCTGGTGGCGGCCGACTAGCGGAGAGCCAAGATTTGCTCGACAGCGTTATCGTTCGAGAGCGTTTTGTTCGATGAGTAGAAAAGAATAAGGAGGTAGACTCATGCCGGAACCGGAGGGCGCGAAGCCCAACCCGAATCCCGAACCAGCCAAGCCGGCCGCCACTGGCGCGGTGGATGCCACGAAGTACGTGGGCACGCCAGCGGTCGGAACCTCGAAAGCGGCAGCAGCTGGTGGATTGTCCTCGCCCGGACCGTCCAATACCGAGATCGACCGCCGCCGGCGCCGTCTGGTGTGGGTCGCAGTAACTGCGTTCCTGACTGCATGGTTCCTGGCTTTTTTTCGATTCTTTCTTCCTCGCACTCTTTTCGAACCCAATACGGTTTTCAAGATTGGCTATCCCTCGGAGTTCGCGCTCGGGGTCGACACCAAGTTTCAGCAGAAGTACCGCATCTGGGTCGATCGCACTCCTGACCGCGTGTTCGTGATCTACGCGCGGTGTACCCATCTGGGTTGCACTCCCGACTGGAAGCCGAGCGAGAATAAGTTCAAGTGTCCATGCCACGGCAGCGGCTATGACAGCGAAGGCATCAACTTCGAAGGGCCGGCTCCGCGGCCCATGGACCGCGCTCACGTGGAACTGGCGCCCGACGGGCAGATCATCGTCGATACGTCGCGGCTATACCAGTGGCCGAAAGGGCAGCCGACGCACTTCAATGATCCGGGAGCGTATTTGCCTGGGTAAGGGACCGGAGTGTAGCGCCGGCGTCCCGCCGGCTTTTTCGCGAATCATCATGAGGCAATAATGGCTGACGAAAATAACGGCAAGAACGGCAAAGTGGGCCTGGTCGATCGCGTCAAAGATGACATTCAGGCGATGAAGGTCGACATCCCCACTAAGGCGAAGGAGCAGATCGAAGGTCTGAAAGATCCGACCAAGACTCAGGTCTACACCTCGATCTTCCGCCACAAGCACGACGACACTCCGCGCAACCGGGCTTTGGGCGTGCTTTCCAACGTGTTCCTGCATTTGCATCCAGCGAAGATTAATCGCGATGCGGTGCGTTACAGCTACACCTGGGGCATGGGTGGGATTACGTTTTTTCTGTTCATCATCCTCACCTACACCGGCGTGTTGCTTATGTTTTATTACCACCCCAGCAAGGTGCAGGCGTTCCGCGACGTGCTCTATCTCGAGCACGACGTGCCTTTCGGAAAAATTCTGCGCAACATGCATCGCTGGGCCGCTCACCTGATGGTGATTGCCGTGTGGCTGCACATGTTCCGCGTGTTTCTAACCGGCTCGTATAAGAAGCCGCGTGAATTTAACTGGAACATTGGCGTGCTGCTGCTGGTTTTTACTTTGTTGCTCTCGTTCACAGGATATTTGCTTCCCGACGATCAGCTGGGATTCTGGGCGGTAACGGTCGGCACGAACATGGCGCGCGCCACGCCGCTGCTGGGGCATGAAGGCCCGTTCGGGTCGATGCTCGGCATGACGCCTTACAACGACGTGCGCTTCGGCCTGCTCGGCGGCTCGATCGTGGATGCGAATGCGCTGCTGCGCTCCTACATCTGGCACTGCATCGGAATTCCGATTGTGGCGTCGATCCTGATGATCGTGCATTTCTGGCGGGTGCGGAAGGACGGTGGAATCTCCGGCCCCGCGCAAGTGATGCTGGAAGCGGAGGCCGACAAGCCCCGAAGAGGACCGAAAGCCGCGGGCGAGTAGCGGCGCAATGAAAAAGCAGGTTCCTCACCGGGCTTTTCAGCCCGGTTCGGAATGACAAATTGTTTTAGTAATCGACACCGAGAAAACTTATGGACTGGCGACAACTTTGGGAAATTTGTTCGGCCCCGGATAACGTGCCGATCGTGGGCTTGATTCCGCTGCTGTGCTTCTACATTTATCTGGCGTGGAAGCAGGCGCACGCCAACGACCAGCTCATCGCGCAGCTTGAAGCCGATCCCGCCTTAGCCAAGACGCATCATCGCAAGGCCTGGCCCTTCAAACCGGGCTGGCAAAAAGAAGTTCATGTCTGGCCGTTCTTGCTCCGCATCGAATTTCTCGCCGCCATCATCGTCACCATCATTCTGATGGTGTGGTCGATCACGTTGAACGCCCCGCTGGAAGAACCCGCGAATCCTAACCTGACCATGAATCCGGCGAAAGCTCCTTGGTATTTCCTCGGACTGCAGGAGATGCTCGTCTATTTCGATCCCTGGATTGCGGGCGTGGTTATGCCGACGGTAATCATCGTCGGCCTGATGGTGATTCCATATATTGATACGAACCCGCTGGGCAGCGGCTACTACACTTGGAAGCAGCGCAAGTTTTCGATTGGCACGTTTCTGTTCGGCTTCATCATTCTGTGGGTCTCGATGATCCTGATCGGAACGTTTATTCGCGGCCCTGGCTGGCAGTGGTTCTGGCCGGGGCAAACCTGGGATCACAACCGATTGATCTACGAGGTGAACCGCGACTTGCCCGATATTTTCGGCATCACGTCGAACCTGGCAAAGGGAATTTTCGGCGCGGTCGTCGTTGGCGGCTATTACTTGCTTGGCGGCTTTATCGTCTATTCGCTGTTCCGGCGATTCATGGCGAAAGACTTCAAGCGCATGAGCCTGCTGCAATTCTCTATCACTCAGTTTCTTTTGCTGACCATGGTGGCCTTGCCGCTGAAGATGGGGCTGCGCTTGCTGTGGCACATCAAGTACGTGTGGATTACTCCCTGGTTCAACGTTTAGGAGCACCGTGAAACAGTGAAGCGGGCGCGGAGTAGATCCCTCGCTTCGCGAGCAATGACAAAGAGACTGGAATGACAAACACTTTCGGAGGAAGCGGTGCCTGAACAACCCAACCCCGAGCAGGATCCGATCACAAGCAAGTCGTACGCCGCCTATTATCTGGTCGCGATGGTGATTCTG
>JBAWCJ010000059.1:0-6473 GCA_049590215.1 Candidatus Sulfotelmatobacter sp.
CGCGGGTTCGAGTCCCGTCGTCCCCGCCATTCATTCTTAAGCGGTTAGTGAATGGTGCCCCCCTTTTAGATATATCTATTGTTTTCCACTCACGGCTGATAAGTCATCGGCCGTTCCGAGCGACCGAATCAACAAGAGCATCGCCAAGTTACGCGATTATGTTCAGCGTGTACACATTACTGGGCGCTTGCGGCGGATCGTAAAGCAACTCCGAGTTGTTTGCCGCCGTGGCGAAGTATTCGATGGCACCGTCGTCCGGCTCAAAGGGTCCAATCTTCGCGGCATATACACTTCGTCCCGCATGAGTGGCGGCGGAGATCTGCCACTCCGGCGCGGACTGGCGTCGCGTATGCAGGTTGACCTGGACGACTCCCTCTTGGCCTGGGGCGATGATGAAGAGGCGGAAGCATTCCCCGGGTTTGAGCAGCGAGGGCCGGGTCGGGATGAAGAGGCGAGGCGGATTCGCGGCTTCAGGGGAGACCGCGGCTGCATAAGCTTGATCCATCTCAAGTGGGAGTTCGTTCACAAACTCTTTGATGGAAAGCCTGAGCCGCTCGAGCGAAATCCGAACGAACTTGTTTTGCATGGACGCGAGTTGGCCCAGATCGTTGCGCGTAGCAATTACAGCCTGGTATTCAACCATCGCCTGTCTTACCAAGGGCGCCATGGCGAGCCAAAGTGGAACGGCGCGTTGGGTGACTAGTGTGCGTGCGGACTGCTCTTCACCCTTGGCTCTGAGCTCGACAGCCGCTTTCAGAACAGCGTCGAGTTGGTGGGCCTTCTCGTAGGCGTCGCAATAGGGCACCATGAAGCCGACAAAGCCGGCGAAGTAACCGATACGATCACGCTCGAGAGGAGATGTCGCGGTCGATACGAGCTGGCGGAACTTCTCTGCCATGACACGTTGAGTGGGTAGGACAGCGAGGTCAGGTTCCGTCTCAGCATAGTCAAATGCCTCGTCGTAGTCGCCTGCGATTTCGACTCGATTCGCGAATCCCGATTGATCGTAATTGCCAAGAAAGGTTGATGAGATAGCGTGATTGCGATCGCACTGGTCGAAGAGCTTTGCCAGTTCTGCCGCACGCACTCCGGAAGCTAGTGGAGCGCTGAAATTTCGGTAATGAGTTGCCGCAGTGAGTTGGCTGTCCCAGTTGGCGCGTGCAAGGAACGTGGCGGTAGGATCAACGATGCGGTGCCGCCAATGAAGACCGAGCACGCCCTGGCAGCCAAATTCCTGGGCACGCTGCATGTCAGTCTGAAAGCGGCTGGCCCGGAACTGGGGGAACCACATGGAAGGGTCGTCCTCGATCCAGGGAATGGGCCAGCGTTCCCGGCTCCCCAGCTTGCCGAAAGCCTCATTGACGGGATCCCATCCCAGCGAATCGTTCAAGGCCGCAAAAATTATGTCTTCCGGCAACCGACGATGCAGGGAGTCGAAATGTCGAATCACTCCGCCCCATCCGGCGAGTACCAGGCGCTTACCGGGCGCGTGCCGTCTCAGGAAGTCATGCGCTTGAGCGAACGGCGTAATTGAGAGCGGCACATCCTTGGAGCGGCTGTCCCAGTTCGCGCCTTCATCCTGCCACAGCCATACATAATCCACCATGGGATAGCGTTCCAGAAGGTCGCCGAGCCGGCGATCGAGAAGATCATGCGCGGTACGAGACTCAATAAATCCGCCGGGGTGCGAAAGGGCTTGTGGCGGGAGCGCGCGAACGATTTCCGCCGGATTCTGGTACGGCTCAAAGCCGATGCCGGTGCGAATGCCAAGTTCTCCGGCAAAATCGAAAGCGTTGCTCAACATCCTGGTCGTGCGGTCGGCAATGTCCCATGTGTCTGCGCCTGTGCGGGTGGCATCGGAGCCAAATGTTTCGCCATCGAAAAACTGGGCGGCGCCCATCTTGAAAGTCGAAGTACGTTGCGGCAGATAGCCCCAGCTCGTCATCGTCGTGTTCTCGAGGGCCGCTCTGTGCCCGCTGCCGGCAAAGTCAAAGGACAAATACGACTCCGCTAAAGGACCGGGATCGTTTTGCGTGTAAACATGCATGCCGAAGGTGTTGAAGCGCATGCGCAACATGGCCGCGAAATATGCCTGGAAATCCTCTTCGTTGTAAATGCTGATGCAATTTAGGAAATCTGGCCAAGGCAGAAGTCCGCGGACCGAAAACCGTGGCGAGCCGGTCCATGGGCGTCCTTGTGCCGGCAGACGTATTCCGGCTGGACTTAATCCCGAGGAACGATCAACCGGACCTGTGGTCCCATCAATACCGAAGACTAGTCCCTGCCGCTCCAGGAAATCGAATACTGCATAAAGGAGGGCCAGCTCGCTCGCCGCGTAAAAAATGGCACCGTTGACTGCGGCTGCGATTTCGTAATCCTCAACTCCCTTGAAGCGTGCGGGATCGAGAACCAGCGTTAGTAACGTTGAATTCGCTATGCGATCGTCACTGGTTTGTGTCACTTGGGGCAAGCCGTTCAGCATCCGCAATCCGCTCATCAGTTCTCGCGTTGCAAGCCGGGTCTTCAGACTGGTGGGGGCGAGCGTGCGGATCGCAATTTGTTTCGTTTCGGCCGCTTGCGCTGGGGCGCTCTTGGGGAGGACGAAGCTTCCGGTTGAAGCCAAGGCGCTGATTTTCAGAAACTCTCGGCGGTCCATGATCAATGAGATCGATCCTACCGTATTTTGCACTCTGGCTGCGTATTCGCATTCTTGCTAGAAATCTGGCGGACGGGAAATGGAGGAAACAGAAAAGCATGTCGGCGTCTGCTGGACATTCCAGTTGAAACGTTTATATTGGCTGTTTGCCCGCAGTCAGATCGAGCACCCAACCAAGGGGCTGTGTGACGTTTCGTTTTCCAAGATTTCTTCTGCTTGTGTGCGTTTGCGTCACCCTTTGCGCCGGCCAGGATACTGCGTTCGTCCCCGCTGGCGGAATGGCCTGGGATGTGGAATGGCAACAGATAGCCGGCCCCAAATGCCTGGAAACGAAGGGCGCGTGGGAAGGCGGTTCGAGCGCATGCACACCCGAAGATCACGACAACTGGCTGACCGATCTGCAACATTGGCGCGCCGAACGCCTCATCCGGATTGGTTATAACGATTTCCGTTATGCGTTGCCAGCTCTCAAATGGACACAATCCAGCTTCATTCAGCCGCAATTGATGGTGCAGGACCGTTATTTCTACGACCCGGTCGCGCACCGCTATACGGTGGATCGCTATCTTGATGATCTGGAAAAGAGATATGGCGGAATCGACGCGGTCCTGGTCTGGCCCACGTATCCAAATATGGGAATCGACAACCGCAATCAGCACGACATGATAAAGAGCATGCCGGGAGGGCTTGACGGAGTCCGGCGGATGATTGCGGACTTTCACAAACGGGGCGTTCGCGTTCTTTTCCCGATGATGATGTGGGACCAAGGCACGCGCCCCCCGGGACAGTCGTGGCCTGACGCAATTGCCTCACTCATGGCTGAGATTGGCGCAGATGGGATCAACGGCGACACGCAAGACGGAGTGCCAGCTGCCTATCCGGAGGCCGCGGAGCGTATCGGTCATCCGCTGGCGTTTCAGCCGGAGGGAGGGCCGCCTGACGAGGATATTACGTATGATGTCTTAACCTGGGGCCAATATAAATTCCAGTTTCCTCCCCGAGTGGATCGTTACAAATGGCTTGAGACCCGGCACATGGTGAACATCTCGGATCGCTGGAACCGGGACAAGACCGACGACCTGCAGTTTGCGTTTTTCAACGGAGTCGGCTGGGAGAGTTGGGAAAACATCTGGGGCATCTGGAATGGAATCACGCCTCGGGATGGCGAAGCTACTCGTCGTGTGGCCACAATTGAGCGCGGGGTCGCTCCGTTTCTTATCAGCAAGGATTGGGAACCATTCGCTCCGATGCTTCATTTCGGCGTATTCGCGAGCCGTTGGCCGATGGGAGAAGAAACAGTTTGGACAATTGTCAATCGTAATGAGTACAACATCACGGCCTCTGAGATGGAACTGCCGTTTCAGGAAGAAGAGCATTACTTCGATCTGTACCACGGAGTAGAACTAAACCCTGAGCGCCGCGGTGACAAGGTTGTCCTGACATTTTCTTTAGGAGCCAAGGACTACGGCGCGGTGCTCGCCACAAAGTCGCCGCTCACTCAAGACAGAGCAAATCTGCTGGCGACGATGAAGAAGCTGTCAGCCGTTCCGCTTTCAAGCCTGTCAGACCACCGAACCGTGCTTATGCAGCAGATGGTAGAGATCCCTTCCACGAAACCTCCTTCCGGTACTCCGGAGGGAATGGTGAAAATCCCCGAAACTGATTTTCTCTTCAAAGTTCAGGGTATCGAAGTTGAGGGATCCGACGACATCGCCGTCGACGTCCAGTATCCGTGGGAAGACTCCCCGCGGCGATACCATGAGCACACGGTTCACGTGAAGTCTTTCTGGATGGACAAATATCCGGTGACCAACGTTGAATTCAAGAAGTTTCTCGATGCGACGCACTATCATCCGCAGGATACCCTGGATTTTCTGCGCGACTGGCAGAACGGAACCTACCCGGAAGGTTGGGCCGACAAACCAGTTACCTGGGTTTCTCGGGAAGATGCAAGCGCCTACGCCGCTTGGGCCGGAAAGCGGCTTCCCCGCGAGTGGGAATGGCAATACGCGGCTGAGGGCACAGATGGCCGTCTTTATCCTTGGGGAAATCAGTGGGACGCCTCTGCCGCCCCTGTTCCGGACAAAGGGCGCATGATGCGCGGTCCGGACGACGTTCACGCTCATCCAAAAGGCGCAAGCCCTTTCGGCGTGATGGACCTGGTCGGCAACATTTGGCAGTGGACGGATGAGTTTGTCGACGAGCATACGCGTGGTGGAATTTTGCGCGGCGGAAGTTATTACCAGCCCCAGGGTTCGATCTGGTACTTTCCGCAAGCCTATAAATTGACGGAACACGGCAAGCTCCTAATGATGTCGCCGAGCATGGATCGTTCCGGGGCTTTGGGATTCCGTTGCGTGCAAGATTCCCGGTGAGGCCTGAGCATATCGGGGGCGCAAGCGCCCCCGCGAGCCAGGAAAAGCTACAGCTTCGGTTTGAGAACCAAACAACGACAACGGCACGAGTTGACAGCTTTCTTTTCCGTTATCCTCAGGCAAGGTCGTAGCGATCAAGGTTCATCACCTTGTTCCATGCGGCCGCGAAGTCCTTCACAAACGCCTCCTTCGCGTCGTCGGATGCGTAGACTTCTGCGAGTGCCCGGAGTTGCGAGTTCGAACCGAACACAAGGTCGACGCGCGTGCCGGTCCACTTGACTTTGTTTGTCGCGCGATCGCGCCCCTCATACACGCCCTCGGAAGCGGATGACGGTTCCCACTTCGTATTCATGTCGAGCAGGTTGATGAAGAAATCATTGGTCAGCGTCTCCGGGCGTTTGGTGAAGACGCCGTGTTTGGAATGCCCGACGTTCGCATTCAGGGCGCGCAAGCCACCGATGAGAACGGTCATCTCAGGGGCAGTCAGGGTAAGCAACTGAGCGCGATCCACGAGCAGTTCCTCGGCTGAGAGAACTTGTCCGCTTCGGAGATAGTTGCGAAACCCATCGGCGATCGGCTCCATTACGGCGAATGAATGCACATCGGTCTGATGCTGCGAAGCATCCGTGCGTCCGGGCGAGAAGAGAATCTTCACTTTGTGCCCAGCCTTTTTCGCAGCTTCCTCGACGGCTGCGCAGCCGCCAAGCACGATTAGGTCAGCGAGCGAAACTTTTTTGCCTTTGCTCCCACCTTTGTTCCCGTTGGACTTGCTCCCATTGGACTGCGGGCCGTTGAAATCCTTTTGGATCGCCTCCAGCTTCTTGAGAACCTTGGCCAGTTCGGCCGGCTGGTTCACTTCCCAATCCTTTTGCGGCGCAAGTCGAATGCGCGCGCCGTTCGCCCCACCACGCTTGTCGGAGCCGCGGAAGGAAGCCGCCGATGCCCAGGCAGTCGTGACCAGTTCGGAGATCGACAGTCCGGATTTGAGGATCTTCGCCTTCAGAGCGGCGATCTCCTTTTCCCCAATCAATTTATGATTGACGGCGGGAACGGGGTCTTGCCACAGTAGCTCCTCCTTGGGAACGAGCGGGCCAAGATAGCGCGAGATCGGCCCCATGTCGCGGTGCGTCAGCTTGAACCACGCCCGCGCAAACGCGTCTGCGAGCTGATCCGGATGTTCATAGAAGCGACGTGAAATCTTTTCGTAAGCAGGGTCGAACCGCAAGGCGAGGTCCGTGGTCAGCATCGAGGGCGCGTGACGCTTCGACGGATCGTGCGCATCCGGCACCGTAGATTTGCCTGCGCCATTTTTCGGCGTCCACTGATGCGCCCCGGCCGGACTCTTCGTCAGTTCCCATTCGTAGCTGAACAGGTTGGTGAAGAAGTTGTTGCTCCACTTCGTAGGCGTCGTGGTCCAGATGACTTCCAGGCCGCTGCCGATC